>JAQUVS010000021.1 GCA_028693275.1 Bacilli bacterium | reverse complement strand
ATAATGAAAAAAAACCACTATCAATTGACAAAATACTAATATAGTAGTATAATACGTTCCATCACAAGACGATTAGGCACACATTATAAAAAAGAGTATGAGGGTGATAATTATGGAAAGAAAATTGGTAATAGGTATAGACGCTGATGGCGTACTAACAGATATGCATAATTTTAATTTAAGAAAAGGTAAAATAATTTTAGGAAGAAATCCAGTTAATCCTAATGGCTATAATATTAAAGAGATGTTTAATGCTTCTAAATTAGAAATGTTACATTGTGCAAAAGTTTTACCGGAATATTTTAATGATGAACCTCCAAGAGAAGGAACAGAGGAATTCATTAATAAATTAAATAATGATGGTGAAGAATTACATGAAATAACGGCTAGAATGTTTGTTACGAATAAGGGATATATTGGTAAAAAAGCTAGAGAAGCCTTTGAAAAATGGTTATCTAAAAATAATTTAAGATTTAAATCTATTCAATATTGTTCAGAAACTAATAGTCCTAGAGATAAATATATAGCATGTAACAAATTAGATGTTGATATTATGATAGAAGATAAACCAGAAGTAGCTAATTACTTAAATGAAAAAGGTGTAAAAGTTCTTTTATTTGATAATCCATATAATCAAGATGTAAAAGGTGAAAATATCACAAGAATATATAATTGGGACGATGCTTATACTGAGATTAGAAAATTTAAAATGGAAACAACAAAAAAAGTTCCAGCTTCAAATTTTGAAAAAATTAAAACAGATGAAAGAATTAAATTAGATAAAGAATCTCAAGTAGAATATTTAAAAGATTATAAAACTTATTTAAAAAATATTAAAATTAATTATGAAAATATAGAAAAAGTAGAAAAAAAATACAAATTAATTTATAATCCACTAATGGCATTATCAACTTTAATATTTAGACCTATAGTAATTGGTAAGAAGAATATTCCATATCAAAATGGAGTAATATTCGCTTCAAACCACTTAAATTCATTAGATCAATTTGTTATAGCTAAAGCAACAGGAAACAGACCATTAACAGGTTTAGCTGCTTCTACAATAAGAGATACAGTTAGAGGTAAATTATTTAATCAATTAGGTGTAGTTTTTGTTGATAGAACAAATCCAGTTAGTAAAAGTAATTCAGAAGATGAATTAGGTTCTAGATTAGTTAATAACAAAGATATAATAATTTTCCCAGAAGGAACAAGAAAAAATAAAGATAAAGAGGGAAAACAAAAAGAACAATTAAAATTCAAGTACGGAACTGTTAATTTAGCTCAAGTATCTGGATGCCCTATTGTACCAATATCAATTAAATATGGATTATTTTCTATAGTAAGAGTTGGAGAACCAATTATTGTTAAAAAAACAGATGACTTCTTAGAAAAGCATAACGAACTAGAAAATACTATTTTAACAATGACAAGAGAAAATAATAAATCTTTAAAAAAAGTAATGTAATATAAGAACACTTAAATAAAGTGTTCTTTTTTATGATATAATTTACTCAGGTGATAATATGAATACTATTTTAATTGTAGAAGATGAAAAAAAATTAAGAGATGAATTATCTAAATTTTTAGAAAACAATGGATATACTACTGTATCTATTATTAATTTTGAAAATACTATTATTGATATTAATAAATATAATGTAGATGCAATCATTTTAGATATTAATCTTCCTGTTGTAAATGGGCAAATAATATGTAAAGAATTAAGAAAACTAGAAAATAATACTCCTATTATTATGGTAACAAGTAAAAATACGGAAATAGATGAATTAATAAGTATAAATTTTGGAGCAGATGATTATATAACTAAACCATATAATCCTCAAATATTATTAGCTAGGTTAGAAAGAATTATTACTAGAAATAAAAAACAAGATAATAAAATAAAATATAAAGATATAGAATTAAACATATCTAAAAGTACTATATCTAATGAAAATAAATCTATAGATTTATCCAAAAATGAATTTAAAATATTATATTTTCTTTTACAAAATAAAGATAAAATAGTATCAAGAGAAGAAATAATTAATTATCTTTGGGATAATGATGAATTTGTAGATGATAATACATTAACTGTTAATATAAATAGATTAAGAAACAAATTATCAGAATTTCATTTAGGTGATAACTTAGAGACAAGAAGAGGACAGGGGTATATTTTATCATGAGATTAAGAGATTATTTAAATGATAAAGTATTAGAAATATTTTTAGATATAATTTTTATTATTTTTGTCTTCCTAGTATTGATAGCATTCGATACAAATCTTTATTTAATATTTATAATTATTTTTGTAGCTTTAATAATAGGTACTTTGAAATTATTCTATGATTTTCAAAGAAGAGCAAATTTTTATAATGAAACAACAAAGATTTTAAATAATCTTGATCAAAAATATTTAATAACAGAAATAATTAATAATGGAAGTTTTCTTGATTCTAAAATTTTAGTAGATTATCTATATGAAATAGATAAATCCATGAATGAAAAATTAAAAGACTATAGAATTAATAATGAAGATTTTGTTGAATATATTGAATTATGGTGTCATGAAATAAAAACACCTATAGCCACTATTAAAATGTTAATAGAAAATAATAAGATTAAAATAAGTGATAGTCTAATAGAAGAAATAGATAGAATAGATAATTATGTGGAACAAGTATTATATTATTCAAGAAGTAATAATGTAGAAAAAGATTATATTATCAAAAAAACAAATTTAAAAACAGTAGTAGAAACAGTTATAAAAAGAAATAAAAAAGATCTTATCAATAATAAAATAAAAATAGATATTAATGATTTAGATGTATATATAAACAGTGATAAAAAATGGTTAGAATTTATTATTAATCAGATTATAAATAATAGTATTAAATATAAAAGTGAAAATCCCATTATAAAAATATATAAAAAAATAAATAAAGATAATATAGAATTACGTATAGAAGATAACGGAATAGGAATAAAAGAAGAAGATATAAGTAAAGTTTTTGATAAAGGTTTTACCGGTGAAAATGGAAGAATACTTTCTAAGTCAACAGGAATAGGATTATATTTATGTAAAAAACTATCTCTAAAATTAGGGCATGATATTAAAATTTCTTCTAATAATAACACAGTCGTTACGATTATTTTTCCTATAGGATCAAATACTAATATTTAACCTTATAAAATTGTAAGGTTTTGTTATATAAATCGATGGAACAAATATCTAATAAGAAATATAATTTAATACAGAGGTGAGAAAATGAAAGAAATTTTAAAAATAGAAAATGTGGAAAAATATTATGGAAACAGAGGAAATATTACAAAAGCTGTTGATAATATAACTTTTTCAGTTGAAAAGGGTGAATTTGTTGCCATTATGGGAGCAAGCGGAAGTGGTAAAACTACTTTATTAAATTGTATTTCTACAATAGACAAGGTAACAACAGGGAATATCTATATTAATGATAAAGATATTACTAAGTTGAAAGGAAATAATCTAAATAAATTTAGAAGAGAAGAATTAGGATTTATATTTCAAGATTTTAATTTATTAGATACTTTAACAGCTTATGAAAATATAGCGTTATCTCTTACAATCCAAAAGATAAATCCTAAAGAAATAGAAAAAAGAGTAGAAGAAGTAGCAGAAGAATTAGAAATAACAGATGTTTTAAAAAAATATCCATATCAAATGTCAGGTGGTCAAAAGCAAAGAGTTGCATCGGCTAGAGCAATAGTTACAAAACCATCATTAGTATTAGCAGATGAACCTACAGGTGCTTTAGATTCAAAATCTTCTAGAATGCTTTTAGAAAAATTTGAAACATTAAATGATGAATTAAAGGCAACAATCCTTATGGTAACTCATGATGCATTTACTGCTAGTTATGCAGATAGAATTATTTTTATAAAAGATGGTAAAATATTTAATCAAATTACTAAAGGTAAAAAAACAAGAAAAGAATTTTTTGAAAGTATAATTGATGTTGTAACTTTATTAGGTGGAGATTTAAATAATGTTATTTAATCTATGCTTAAAAAATATCAAAAAAAGTATAAAAGATTATTCAATATACTTTGTAACTTTAGTAATAGCAGTAATAATATTTTATGTATTTAATTCAATCGATGCCCAAGAATCAATGCTTATATTAACAGAACAAAAAAGAGAAATGATTAAGGCTTTAGTTATATCAATAGGATATGTATCAGTCTTTATTTCTGTAATATTAGGATTCTTAATTATTTATGCCAATAAATTTTTAATAAAAAGAAGAAAAAAAGAAATAGGCTTATACTTAACATTAGGAATGAGTAAAAGAAAAGTCTCTACAATATTAGTAATTGAAACACTAATAGTAGGAATGGTTTCTCTACTTGTAGGTTTAATACTAGGTGTAGGATTGTCTCAATTATTATCTATATTTACAGCAAGTTTATTTGAAGTAGATATGAATAAATTCTCATTTGTTTTTTCAATGGGAGCTTTGACAAAAACAATTATATATTTTTCTCTTATCTTTCTATTAGTAATGATTTTTAATATTATTACTTTAAGTAGATATAAATTAATAGATTTATTAACAGCCAAGAGAAAAAATGAAAAAGTAAGAGTAAAAGGAAAAGTAATCACCTTTATTACATTTGCCTTAGCAGTAGTTTTTTTATCATATGCATATAACTTACTTTTTACTAAAGGATTAATGACTTTAGATAAAACAACAATAAAAATGTTAGTAACAGGAGCATTAGGAACATTCCTATTATTTTTATCTTTATCAGGATTCTTATTAAGAATCATTGAAATGAATAAAAAGGTATATTTAAAAGGTTTAAATATGTTTATCTTAAAACAAATAAATAACAAGATAAATACAACAGTAGTTTCAACTACAATAATATCTCTAATGTTATTACTAACTATAGGTATATTATCAGGTTCAATGTCCCTAGCAAGTGTATTTAATAGCGAGATAGAAAAGAATAATATGACAGATTATACTATTAGTCTATATGGACCTATAGAAGAATATAATAATCAATTATCAAATATAATAAATAATGATAGTTTCAAAAGATATACAAGTATATATCTAGATTATAGCACTTATAACAGCGAAACAGTAACTTTAGAAAATGTTCTAACAGATAAATCAAAAGAAGAATTAAAGAAAGAATTTGGCGATGCATTATCCCTAGATTATACACTTCCAATAATAAGTGAAAGTGATTATAATGAAATAATAAACTTATATAAAATGGAAGATTTAAAAATAAATATTAAAGATGATGAATACTTAATATTATCTAATATTCAAATGACTTCTGACTATTTATCAAATACATTAAAAGAAAATAAAAAGATTATTGTTAATAACCAAGAATTTAAACCCCAAAATGATAAAATAATATCTATACAATTAGCAAACTATACTGGAGCATCAAATGATGGAACAATAGTCCTAAGCAATAAAGTAGTAGAGAAATTAGAACTACAACAAAGAATAATTATAGGTAATTATAAAGAAAATTTAGATAAAGATACAATTAATAATAAATTTGTAGAAGGATTAACATCTAGTGTTATGGATATTGATATTAGAACTAAATTAGATATGGAAGCTAACAGTGTTGGTGTAAAAAGTATTGTTATATTCTTAGGCTTATATTTAGGATTGATATTTGCTATAAGTAGTGCAACAGTTCTAGCAATAAATCAATTATCTGAAGCAAGTGATAATGTAGAAAGATATAGAATTTTATCACAAATAGGAGCAGATAAAAAATTAATATTAAGAAGTCTTCTAACTCAAATATCTATTTTCTTTATGTTACCTTTAGTAGTAGCTTTAGTACATAGTTATTTTGGATTAAGAGAACTAAATAGTTTAATTATGATGGTAGGAAATATTGATTTAGCAAGTAATATTTTTATAACAACAATCTTTATATTAGTTGTATATGGAGGTTATCTATTAGCAACATATATTTGTAGTAAAAAAATAATTGAAGAAAAAATAAGAAAATAAAGAAAAAAATTACATAATAACTTAGAGGTGATTATTATGAAAAAAGTTTTTTTCTTTTTTCTTTTATTATTAGTATATATAAACAATATATATGCAGAAGAATATACAAGTTTTTCTAACTATATGTATAGTGATGAATTTTTAGAAACTAGTGATTTAATAGAGGTAGAAAAAGTAAAGAAATATAAATATTATAAAGAAGAAAAAGAATATGCTATGGATTATATGTATGAGAATGAAATTCCATATGACTATCCATTTATATCTAAAGAAGAATATATAGAAGGACCACTAACAGATTGGTCACAAGAAAAACCAAATGATAAAGATGGAAGAATTATAAATATAAGAGAAACTAATACTTATAGATTATATCAACCTCTTAGAACAGCTGAAATATATGTAAAAGAAGATTTATGGTTAAGTGAAATGGAATTTTTTAAGAGTGATTATAAATTTGTCTTTAATGTAGTTAATAAAAGTATGGATGCAATTGATTTATTAAAGTTAAAAGATAATAATAAAGACGAATATGTAAAAGTACCAGCTAATTCAGTTTTAGAAATAGATTTTATTAGTTATAGACATCCCCATACTCTTCATTTTAATCTATTTACTAAAGAATATGAAAAGACCAATATAGAAATGAAATTTAGAACAGATGTATTTAGTACAGAATATCAATATATTTTAAGAATTAATGATCCATTATCTTTAGATGTTTATCATACAAATTTATATGAAATAATGGTAAATCCAAAATTAACTACAGTTGAAGTAAATACATATGAAAACTTTGACCATAATCCTTTATGTATCTTAAAAAATAAAATAATTGAATACCAATATAGTGATAGGTTATATAGATATTATAATCTAAAGAGAACTTACTTAGATGATTATTATTTTGATGTGGATGACTATATAAGAGATGATAATAACTATAAATATGTATATAAGTATAGAATTAGAAATAAAATAATAAATAACGAAATTATTAAAGAACAAATAGTAGAAAAAGAAATACCTAAAATAGAATATAAAACAAGATATATAAGCCAAGTAGTACCATTAGAAATTCCTAAGATAGAAGTAAAAAAAGAAGAAATAGTCAAAGAAAAAAAAGATTATCTTACATCTTTTCTTGTTTACGGAATAATAGGTTTTTCTATAAAGAAGTTTTCTATTTTTAAATAATGCTTTATGAATATAAAAAAGGAGTTCTAATAATTAGAATAGAATCAGATAAATGGTTAGATGAGATAGATTTAATATTAAAAAAAGATAATTTTATGTTTATATTATTAAATTTTAATTATAAAAATAATATAAGAAGAAAAGATATAAATAAAATTAAAATGATTTATCAAAAACAACTACTTATAAAGAAAAATCTTAATATAATCTCTAAAAGTATTATATTAAGAAGTTTATTCAATAAAATTATTATAAGTGATGAATATATATACTTAAAAGAAATTACTGTATAACAGATAAAGAAATAATTAATTCAAAACTATCATCATTAGCCATTATATTTCTATGAAGTTCTCCACATTTATCACATTTATATACTATTTTATAAGTATCTTTAAATTTTTCTACTCCTATAGGAACTAAATTTCCTAAACAAGTATTAGCTCTATCCCCAGGATTAATATCTACATGAATAGAGTGTAGACAATAAGGGCAATGATCTCTAGCAGTATAACCCAAAATGTCTACATTTTTTCTACAATTATTACAAATAAAAGGAACATCTATCATCTTAAACTTTTTCATAAAAACACCCCATATCACTAATAAAAGTGTATCATAAGTATTTATAATATGGTATAATTAATTTTATTAAAGTTATATTAGGACGTGAAAAAATGAATTATGAAGTAAAGATAGATGCCTTTGAAGGACCATTAGATTTATTATTACATTTAATTAAAGAATCAAAGATGGATATCATTAATATTAGAATTGAAGAAATTACTAATCAGTATTTAGAATATATTTCTAATATGACAAGTTTAAATCTAAATGTAGCAAGTGAATACTTAACTATGGCAAGTGAACTAGTAGAAATAAAGTCGAAAATGCTATTACCAAAACATGAAGAATTAGAAGAGGAAGAAGATTTTAATCCAGAAGAAAAATTAATTAATAGATTAATAGAATATCAAAGATATAAAGATATGACTTCTAAATTTAAAGAAATGGAACAAATTAGACAAGAAATTTATACAAAAAGTCCAGAAAATATAACAAAATATGTTGATGAAGAAGTAACTCCTATATCAGATGTTACTTTAGATGACTTAATAAATGCTTTTCAAAAGTTTTTAGAAAGACAAAAAGAAAATGTTCCTTTGTCTACTAAGATAACTTCTAAAGAAATAACAGTAGAAGAGAGAAGAATTGCTATTAAAAATATATTAAGAGAAAAAAGGAAAGTAAATTTTTTAGAACTTTTTGATACATTAACAAAAGAATATATTGTAGTTACTTTTTTGGCCATTTTAGAAATGTGTAGAAAAAATGAGTTAACAATTACTCAAGAAAATAATTTTTCAGAGATAATTTGCGAGGTGAAATAATGAAGTTGACAGCTGTTTTAGAAGGGTTATTATTTGTAGTAGGAGACGATGGATTAACTATTGATCAAATATCAGAAATATTAGAACTAGAAGAAGAACAAACAAAAGAAACAATAAGTGAATTAAGAGAAAAATATGAGAAAGAAGATAGTGGAATAAGAATTAACTTTTTAGGTAATTCATTAAAGCTAACAACTAAAAATGAACATAAAGAGTATTATAAAAAATTATTAGAAACTCCAGGTACTAATACATTATCTCAGTCAGCACTAGAAACTCTAGCTATAATTGCTTATAAAGAACCAATTACTAGAGTTGAGGTAGATGAAATAAGAGGAGTAAGTAGTTCTCAAATGATAAGAAAACTAGTAGCTAAAGGTTTTATTAAAGAAATTGGTAGAAGTAATTTACCAGGAAGACCAATTCTCTATAAAACAACAAGTGAATTTTTAGATTACTTTGGTCTATCTTGTAAAGAAGAATTACCTAAATTCGAATTTAATGTAAATAAAGAAAAAGAAGATGATGTAGATTTATATCATTCAAAATATCAAGAATAATTTATGTACAAAAATTATTTTTTGTGTTATATTTAAAGTATAAAAAATAGGGTTGGAGGAATAACTAATGAAACAAAAGAAATTAGCAATATTAAATCGTTTCTTAATGTTAGCAATTAACTTGTTATATGTATTACTTGTTGTATATTTTATAGGACATTATATAGAAGTAAAAAGTCTTCCTATGTGTAGCAATGAGATTATTTTACTAATGATCCTAACTATAATTAAATCTTGTCAAACAATAATACCAAATGGTAAAAGAACATCAGTTACAGTATTTGGAAAGAAGATAACTAAAAGTACTAAGAAAAAAGTTAGAATGTTAAATTATTTCTATGAAGCTTTATACTTTTCAATGTTACTTACAACTACATTAATTATCATGGTTGTTTTTAATAAACTATTTATAGATTATTATTCAGTAATTCCTAATAATTTAGTTATATCAATCACTGTAGTAACATTAATTTTCTTTGTAGTATCAGTAGCAGTTTTATTTGCTATAGATTACTTTGTAAGAGAAAAACATATAAGTACTAATAAAAAAGAAGCATAATAAAAGTATAACCTATAAAGTTATACTTTTTCTTTTGCACTTTTTTTTGAACTATACTCCCCAGGAACAATTGACATTGTTTTTAGAAGAATTTTTCTAACTCTCATATCATTCTTATTATCAATATAAATATTATTTAATCGAGCATTTAGTTCATTCTCTTTTGATCTTATCAAAATTTCTTTATCTTCATCATCATAATCTTTAACAGATTCTTTATAACTAATTAATAATAATCTATTAATTTGTCTTTCACAATCAAGTTTAATATCATAAGCTCTTTCAGAATATATGACACCATTCTTTAAATAAAAATCAATCATAGAATTTGCACTAGAATAATATTTAAAATGATAAAAAGCAGTAGCCATTTTTAATAAGTAGAAATAATCTTTTGTCTCATTAAAAGCTCTTTCAAAAAAAGAAAGTAAAATACCTAATTCATCCATAACCAAATTAGTATTCATATATTTAGCCTTAGAGATTAAACTATTAAAAACCTCTTCATTAATTTCAATTTCTTCTTCAGTTTTATTTAATTCTTCACTAACATATTCTAAGCTATCTTTATAAGGAACCCTAAAACTAGGATTTTCAATTCTACTAAATGTTTCATCTTTTAATAGTCTACTCATAATAGCATAATACTGCCTTTTTTGATTTAATTCTACACTAGATGTATCAGCTAATTTAACTTCTTTCTCTAACATTTCATATAGTTTTGTTATATTCATATATATCACCTGTAGTGAATATTATAGTCAATATTTTAAAAAAAGCAACTTTTTCAAAAAAAGTGTGTTAAAATAGTACAAATCAGGAGGTAATTATGAAATTAATAGGAGAAAAAAGTATTTACATTCAAAAAAACGACATCATGAATTTATTAAACATTGCATCAGGGACAAATCAAAAAATACCAAGTACATTAGTAGATAAAATTTACGGGAATGGGATAATCATTATAGGTAATACTAATAGACATGAGTTTGTTGAATTTAGTGAACAAGAAGAAATAGAATTTTTACAAAGCCAAGATTGGATAATAGATTATAATTCAGTTAAAGATCTACAAGAAGATGAATTATCAGAAATGGCTTGGGAATTTACCAAAGAAAAGAATTCAATAATAGAAAAATATGATACAAAGAGTGAAGAAGAACAAGAAGAAAGTGATTATCTGTTAGTAGAATGCCAAATATTAGACCACAAAGTATATTCTTTAATAGATATGAACATGTATAATAAAGGTAAAGCAATAATAGAACTACCAGAAGAATTTGCTATTCAAAATAAAAAAAATAAGCCTAAAATATTAAGCAAAATATTCGATTTTAAAAGAAGCTAACAATAGCTTCTTTTAATTTTACTTTCTTTTATCTTTATCAAAGAAAGATTTTAATAATTCACTAGGACTGCTAAACTCCATTGATGTTTTATTCTTTGCGTCTAGTACTCCTTCAATAATTTCTAAATCATAAAAAATTGTAACTGAATAGTCTTCAATCCCAGAAGAAAAATTAATAATTGTTTCCTTTAAATCCTCATCAAGTTTATTAGGCATAATAAATATCCCAGTTTTACCATATTTTTTAACATCTTTAGTAATATTAAGAAAAACAGGATATCCAAGTCTAGAAATAAGATATGCTGCTATTTCTGGTGAATGTCTAGTATTTAAGACATCAAATATTTTATAATCACTAAAATTTTCTTTTATATAATCAATAAGAACTTGAATATGTAAACAACCTTCATCTTTAGCATCTCCAATTTTCTTAACTTCCTTATCAATTATAGCTACTTTAAAATCATCCATAAGATCCTCCCATATATTAATTTGATTATAACATATTATCAAAGCAAAAAAATAAAAACCAACAAATAAAGTTGGTTTAAATAATAAATTTGGTGCGAATGTCGTAGTAATCTACAACTTTAGTACACAATTCGAATTGAATCAATCACTATATACAGTATAACATAAAAATTATTACATGAAATAAAAATATATTACATAGTTTCATTTTTATCAAATAAATTTATTTTAAAAACTTCATAAAATATCTACTATTAGTTTCATCTTCAATACAGAATCCGATTGATTCATATAAATTAAGTGCTTTTATATTTTCTTTATAAACCCATAAATATAAATCTAAGTTAGAATTAGCAATAATTGTTTTAATTATTGAACTTCCGATACCTTTGTTTCTATATTCTTTTTCTATAAATATTTCATCAATTAGTAATCCCTTTTCAATTTTATTAACTAATACACTACCAATAATTTCATTGTTATAAATAATATTTTTATACTCATCTATTTGTTTAGGTATATTTTCTTCAATGTATGAATTTATCTGTTTTATTTCATTTTTAGATATATCTTTAGCATAATCTATAATACTCTTTAATTTATAATTTTTTAATCTATCTTCATCTTCTTTAGTACTATCTATTAATTGATAATTATATATTTTTCTTTGTTTAAAAATAAAATTGTAAAATTCATCACAAGAAATATTATAGTTTGGTTGTTCATATCCATAAATGTATGTTTTATATTTTCCAATTAATTCTTCTTTATGGCTTTCTTTAAATTTATTTTCTACATCATTTAATAATTTATTCATATTATTATATTCATGTATTCCTTTTTCATCATTCCATGAATGTTCAAACCAATAATACATCTTATTATCTTCATATGTTAAAAATGTATGCGATGGCAAATTATTCTTATCATCAATATATATAAAATATGTTTTAAAAATAAAATCAGTACAATCAGCAAATAATTTTCTTTCTAATTCTACTTGATCCCAACATACACCATATTTCTTTTTCAACAATTCTTCTGGAGACATTAAATGATATACTTTACTAAAACTAGATTCTAAATTTTTATCAGAATCTAATATATTGATTCCATTATCATCTATAAATCCATAGTTAATTTTATTTAATGTATCCATTATTTTATTAACATTATTCATATATTATTCCTCTATATACTTTGCCCAATCTTCATAAGGATCAAAATTATTATTCTTTTCCCATTCGATATGGCAATCCCTAGCATATTTTACCGCTTCACATCCATTATTAGATATAGCACTAGCACCTTCTGTAACTACAAAAAATGATAAATCATATTCCTTTGCTAACTCTTTAACTTTACTGCAAAATTCCCGTGAAGCAATTAATTTATTAGTCTCCACTACAATTTGATATCTATCTTCATAAACAATATTCTTTCTATCTATGTTTATTATATCAATTCTATAATCCTTTTTCTTTAAAATCTTTTTTATCTCATTTAAAGTAGATTTTAAAAATAACATATATCCTTCTTCTGTAAAATAAGAAACATAATTTTTACTATCATTTTTATACACATTAGGTTTATTTAACCATAAATTACATTCCAAATTCAGAAAATTGTTCCATCTTTCTTTTGCATCATCAAAATTATTAAATAAATATTGTTTCAAATACTCATAAATGCCAATATTACAACAAGTAATTCTATAATAAATATCCATCTTATCACCTACAATTCAATTATACTATAAATTTCATATATTTAAAAATTATTATTTATTGCCAATTAAATATTTATTCTCTTCATTAATCTGTTTTTGTAATAATTCCAATTCTTTTATATTCTTATTATTCTTTAATGATTCCATCTGCATTCTAGCATTATTATTAAGCTTAATTAATCTTTTACTTTGATCAACACCATCAGATATTAGGGTTGCATTAATAGTCTCTAAATTACTTAATATAACTAAATGTAATAAATCTGTATAATCTCTTATATTTCCATTTTTAACAAGTTTGGGATTATTGTTTCTCCATTCTTTAGCAGTCATTCCAAATAAAGCAACATTTAATACATCTGCCTCTTCTGCATATACAAACCTTTTTTGTTCTTCTGTTAATGCAGGAACAATAAAATTTTTAATAGCATCTGTATGAACTACATAATTTACTTTTGATAATATTCTGTTGGCATTCCATTCTATTTTGTATTGATAGTTTTCATTTCTTTTTAATCTTTCAAATTCTTTA
>JAQUVS010000049.1 GCA_028693275.1 Bacilli bacterium | reverse complement strand
GAAAAACATATGAAAATGGTTATTGAAGCTGGAGTTGACAGCATAATTACAAATGAAGTTGAGAGATTAAATAATGTATTAAATATTAATAAAATATCACTTGATTTGAGATAATATAATTGAGCATGTTTAATATTTTTTATGCTTACATTAAATATTACAATTTAAGGAGGATTTTATGATGAGTGGAAAACATAATAGAAATAAATTTAGCAATCTAATGAGGGTAGGTAACTTTACAAAAAATGCAATAGAGAACTTTGAAGAAAACATAGTGAATCAAAAAGATTATTTAGAAAAGGTTAAAGATAATGAATCATCTAGAGATTCAGAATAAGTTTTATTAGGAGGCGTAAGTAATGGAAAATATATTAGGGTATTATCTTTTGCCGCATCCACCAATAATTATTCCAGATATAGGCAAAGGGGAAGGGAAAAAGATAGAATCAACAAGTAGAGCTTGTAATGATATAGGAAGAGAAATAGCAGATATTAAACCTGATACAATAATAATTATAACTCCTCATGGTACAATGTTTTCTGATGCTATAGCCATATCAGATGAAGACAGAATATCAGGGGATCTTAGCCAATTTAGATGTACTAATATAAGTATGGATATTCCCATAGATAAGGAATTTAATATTAAGCTTGGAACAGCTTGTCATTTAGAAGGAATACAAACAGTTCTTGTGGATTCTGATTTTCTAAGGAAATATAAATGCAACTATGAATTAGATCATGGTACTATGGTTCCTTTATATTTTGTAAATAAATATTATAATGATTACAAGCTAGTTCATATTACTTATTCTATGATAGGTGACATAAACTTATATAAATTTGGTATGGAATTAAAAAAAGTAGCAGAAGAATTAAATAGAAGAGCTGTAGTAATAGCTAGTGGAGATTTATCTCATAAACTTAAAGAAGAGGGACCATATTCTTATTCACCATATGGAGAAAAATTTGATCGTGAGCTTTTAGGAAATCTTGAAAAAGGTGATGTCCTTGGAGCTTTTAATATGAATAAAGTTATGATTGAAGAAGCGGGACAATGTGGATTAAATTCTGTTTATATACTTCTTGGAACAATGGAAGGCAAAGAAATAAAGGGAGAACTTTTATCTTATGAAGGACCTTTTGGAGTAGGTTATGGAGTAATGAAGCTTAAAAGACAAGAAGAAAATAAAAGTAATTTAGATTCTTTAATAAAACACAAAGAAGAAAAATTTAAGAAAAAATTAAATAGCAGCAATTCTTATGTAAAGCTTGCTAGAGAAAATTTGAATTATTATTTTTCTCATGGAAAGCAAATAAAAGAAATATCTAATTTACCTAGTGAACTTTTAGCACAAAGACATGGAGTTTTTGTATCTTTAAAAAAATTTGGTCATCTTAGAGGATGTATAGGAACGATAACACCTACAACCAATTCTGTAGGTGAAGAAATAATAAGAAATTCTATAGAAGCAGCTATTCACGACCCGAGATTTCCAAAAGTAAGAGAAGAGGAACTTGAGGATATTGACATATCTGTAGATGTGCTTATGGATTCAGTACCATGTGAAAAGGATGAATTAAATCCTAAAAAATATGGTGTTATTGTATCTTGTAGTGGACGACGTGGATTGTTATTGCCAGATCTCGAAGGAGTAGATACTGTAGAAGAACAATTAAAAATTGCTTGTGATAAAGCTAATATAGATAGTGAAGAATATTATAACATAGAAAAATTTGAAGTTATAAGATATAAGGAAGATTGATTTTAAATAGATAAAAATAAACATGTAAGTTGCAGAGGATGGTGATGAATTGTGGATGCAAAGATACCTTTTTATGAAGAGTATAAAGACAAGATTAGATGTAGAGTTTGTCCTCATAATTGTATATTAGATGAAGGTAAATTTGGAATATGCAGAGTTAGAACTATAAAGTCTAATCTACCTGTTGCTATAAATTATGGAGAAGTTACATCAGCAGCAGTAGATCCAATAGAAAAGAAACCATTGTATCATTTTAAACCATCAAAAAATATATTATCTCTTGGAAGTTTTGGATGTAATATGACTTGCACATTTTGCCAAAACTATGAAATATCTCAAGGCAGACCACAAACACAATATATGAGTGTAGAAAAGTTAATTGATATCATTCCATCAATAGGAAATAATGCAGGAGTTGCCTTTACTTATAATGAACCTTTTATGTGGTACGAATATATGTATGATGCAGCTAAAAGCATAAAAGAAAATAGCCCTGATACAAGTGTTGTAGTAGTAACTAATGGTTATATTAACGAAGAACCACTTATGAAAATTCTTCCTTATGTTGATGCTATGAATATTGATTTAAAAGGATATACTAATAGATATTATAATAAAATTTGCGGTGCTTCATTAGAACCAGTTTTAGAAACTATAAAAAAAGTAAATGAACATTGTCATGTAGAAATAACAACTTTGCTTGTTAGTGATGAAAATGATTCTATAGAAGAAGCAAGAGAAATAGCACAGTTTATAGCCGATGTTAATGAAAACATACCTCTTCACTTAAGTAGATATTTTCCTAGATATAAGATGGAGAATGCTGAAACAAAAATAGAAAAGATAACGCAGGCTCAAAATGAAACTAAAAAGTATTTAAAGTATGTATATGTAGGAAATGTGCAAGGTGTAGATAATAATACCTATTGTCCAAAATGTAATGAATTGCTTATTAAAAGAAATGGATATACTACAGAAGTATTTATGAAGGAAAATAAATGTGAAAAATGTGGGGAAGAGATAAATATGCACCTATGAAGAAAGCACGAAGCTCAACCAAGATCATCAGGAAAAAGACACCTTTTCAAAAAATTAATAAAAAATCAGAACCTTGATATAATGAACTTGAAAAAGCTTTTATAAATCAATATGATGTTAAAAATCATAGAGAATCACAAAACTCTATGGTTTTTTATGATATAATGAGGACATGTTTTTAGGGTAAGTCAACAAATGAGAAGACAACTTGATTTTTTTGGTATGTATTA
>JAQUVS010000020.1 GCA_028693275.1 Bacilli bacterium | reverse complement strand
TTTAATATCAACTTGTTTATACTTTAGTTACAGTAAAGTTGCTCTTCCTTATTTTAAAGTTACACCTGGTAGTGTAAGAGAAACTTTATCTATTCCATTCCAACAAACAGCAAGATATGTAAAAGAGCATGGAGATACTTTAACTAAAGAAGAAAGAAAAAATATTGATAAGATATTAGATATTTCGACAATAGCAAGAAGAT
The DNA here is from genome assembly GCA_028693275.1 of Bacilli bacterium. Taxonomy (GTDB): domain Bacteria; phylum Bacillota_I; class Bacilli_A; order RF39; family UBA660; genus JAQUVS01. The sequence continues at coordinate 13,904 of JAQUVS010000020.1, read as the reverse complement.
ATAAACCAGAAATAGCAGATCCAGTTAAAAATGAATTTAATAAATATTCGTCTAGTACTGATTTGGAAAATTATTTTTCTACTTGGTTTAGTGGATTACTAAAACATCCAGATACTTATATAGAAGCAACAATAAATAATACATACGGGTATTTTTGCCCCTTAAAAACTAATTGGTATATATACTATAAATATGATACAAGAATTACTGAAGATAATTTTGATTACCATTATAATAGTTTAAAAGTATCTAGAAATATTCTTAGTTCATATGGACAATCATTTCCATATATTCCAATTCTAGGTTTAATAGTAAATATTGCTTTTAATACTTGGTTAATAATGATTATGAGTGCATACTTAATTTATATAAAAAAATATAAAGAAATTGCGTATCTAGCACCAGCCATAATACTAATTTTAGTATGTATTGCTTCCCCAGTTAATGCATATTTTAGATATGCTTTACCATATATATTTGGAATGCCATTGATGGTAAGTATATTTTTTGATATTATTAAAGTAAGAAAAGAGGAAAAGAAATGAAAGATAAAAAAATAGCTGTATTAATTCCATGTTATAATGAGTCAAAAACAATAGAAAAAGTAATTAAAGATTACAAAAAAGCTTTACCAAAAGCAGATATTTATGTATATGATAATAACTCAAAAGATAAAACAGATGAGATAGCAAAAAAAGCTGGAGCTATTGTTAAATATGAATATAAACAAGGTAAAGGTAATGTTATTAGAAGTATGTTTAGAGATATAGAAGCAGACTGCTACTTAATGATAGATGGTGATGATACTTATCCATCTGAAAATGCAAAAGAAATGTGTGATTTAATTTTAGAAAATAAAGCAGATATGGTAATAGGAGATAGATTATCTTCTACATATTTTACAGAAAATAAAAGACCATTTCATAATTTTGGGAACAGAATAGTTAGATTTTTAATAAATAAACTATTTAAAAATGATGTTAAAGACATAATGACAGGCTATAGGGCTTTCTCATATAAATTTGTTAAGGGATTCCCAGTTTTATCAAAAGGTTTTGAAATTGAAACAGAAATGACTATTCACGCAGTAGATAAGAATTTTAAATTAGTAGAAATACCTGTTACATATCGTGATAGACCAGAAGGAAGTGTTTCAAAACTAAATACATATTCTGATGGATTTAAAGTTTTAAAAACAATAGGAAGATTATTTAAAGAATATCGTCCAGCTTTCTTTTTTAACATCTTTGCATTTATCTTCTTAGTATTATCAGGCATCTTAGTTACACCTGTAATATTAGATTATATAAAAACAGGATTAGTACCTAAATTTCCAAGTTTAATAGTATCATCTATACTTTTCCTACTATCATCACTTTTATGGATTACTGGTATTATTTTACAAGTAATAGTTAGAAAACATAAAGAAATGTATGAACTTTATATGAATATGGTAAGTATAAATGAAAAAGATAAAAAATAATAAATTATTAAATCAAATATTTAAGTTTCTATTAGTAGGAGGAACAGCTTTTGTAATAGATTATAGTTTATTATATTTATTAACAGATATAATTAATATACATTATTTCATATCAAGTATTATTTCTTTTACTATATCCTTTATATTTAATTATATAGCAAGTATAAAATGGGTATTTAAGGCTAAGAAACAAACTCCAAAAGAATTACTGATCTTTTTAGTATTAAGTTTAATTGGTCTAGGTATAAATCAATTAATAATGTATGTTGGAGTAGATATATTTAAAATCTATTATATGATAACTAAAATATTTGCAACAGTAGTAGTAATGGTATTTAATTTTATTACAAGAAAAATATTTATTGAAGAAAAGGAATAACTTTTCTTTTTTCTTGCTATTTTTAGAGATTATGCTATAATAAACAACTGAATGGAGGAGTATCTATGATGGGCAACTTATCGCTTTCAGAAATTAAATATGTGTTAGATATAATTAGATTGATAAGCAACGAAAAAAATACTTATTTTTTATCTAATGCTATAAAAGTACAAACAGAAGATAATTTAGGTCATTATACTCTAACAGTAAATAAAAATAATATAAAAGTAGAAATAAATATAACAATAGAAAAAAATAAAATAACAATAAAAGAAACATCAAATGATAAAGAAAAAATTACTTCATTAAAACAAAAAAATGATGAAGTAGAATTATATACATCAGAAGATAATAAAACAAGAAAATTTATTTATATTTTAGAAGATATAACAAAAAATATTCCTAGTGAATTATTAGCAAAACAAGAAAAAGAAAAAGCTGATAATTTAGAAGAATCATTTTTTAAATTAAGAGATGAACAAAGATTAGAAGATTTAAGACAAATTATTAATGATAGTATTCAAATAAAAGGTTTATTAAAATCAGTAGATGATTCTTACTTAAGAAAAAGTGAAGAATTCAGAAAATATAGTAATAATGAAGAAGAATTTCATCAAATTTTTGGTGCTAATTATGATCTTCAGAGAAAATTCTTGTCTGAATTAAGTAAAGAAAAAGTATATACACCATTATTTAGATTATATGGAATTAATGCAAGACTTATTAATAAAGAAGAGTTCGATAAATATTTTAATTTTGAATTAATGGATAATACTAATAGTATTTACTATGAGTTGAAAAATCAAGAAGATTTAGAAGATGATATAACAAATAAAATAATATTAAATGATATTATTATTAGGGATATATCAAGAGCATATCAAATAAATGATAGTAAAAAAATTCTAAATATAGCAAGGAGACAATCTTAAGATTGTTCTCTTTTTATTTATGATATATAATATAAAAGTAGGAGATTAATATGGATAAATATAAAGAAATTGAAAGAAGTATAATAAAAAAATATAGAAAAGAAATATGGGCAAGATTTGTTAAGGGAGTAAAAGAGTATAACTTAATAAATGATAATGATAAAATAATGGTTTGTATATCAGGAGGAAAAGACTCATTTTTGATGGCAAAATGTATTCAAGAACTACAAAAACATAGTGATGTTAAATTTGAAGCAAAATATGTTGTTATGAATCCTGGTTATAATGAATTAAATAGCGAAATGATTGAAAAGAACGCTAAGTTACTAAACATCGAAATTGAAGTTTTTAATTCTAGTATTTTTGATATTGTTTCAGAAATAGAAAAGAGTCCATGTTATTTATGTGCAAGAATGAGACGTGGTCATTTATATAGTAAGGCAGTAGAATTAGGATGTAATAAGATAGCCCTTGGACATCATTTTAATGATGTAATTGAAACAACTATGCTTAGTATTTTATATGGTTCAGAAGTGAAAACAATGCTTCCAAAATTACATAGTGATAATTTTGAAGGTGTAGACTTAATTAGACCTATGTACTTTGTAAGAGAAGAAGATGTTATATCATGGTCTAAATATAATGAATTAACTTTTATTAACTGTGCTTGTAGATTTACTGAAAATTGTTCAATAAACGATGATGATGAAAATGAAACAAGTAAAAGAAAAGAAGTAAAAAAATTAATAGCTTCTTTGAAAAAGAAAAATCCAAATATAGAATGGAATATATTTAAAAGTATGGAAAATGTAAACGTTAATTGTGTTTTAGGTTATAAATTAAAAGATGAAAAACATACTTTCTTAGAAGCTTTTGACCAAAAAGAAGATTAAATCTTCTTTTTTTTATGATATAATAAATTATAGAAATAACGAGGTGACACCATGATATTAATAATAGCAGAAAAACCAAGCTTAGCAAGAAATATAGTTGGTAGTATTGGAGAAATGACAAAGAAAAATGGTTATTTTGAAGGTAATGGATATATAGTAACATGGGTGTTTGGACACCTTTTTTCACTTTGCGATATAGAAGAATATAGTGGTAGTACTATGACTAAATGGACAATGGAAAATCTTCCTTGCTTTCCTGAGAAATTTAAATTTGAACTAAAAAAAGATTCAAGTAAAAAAGTAGATCAAGGGGTATTAAAACAATTTGAAATAATAAAAAATCTTTGTAATAGGGAAGATGTTATAAAAATTGCTAACGCAGGCGATGCTGATAGAGAAGGAGAAATAATAGTTAGATTATGTGTAGAAAAAGCTCTAGAAAAAGAAAAAAGTTTTGTAAGACTTTGGCTACCAGATCAAACTAATGAAACTATAAGAGAAGCCCTTAGTAATATGAAAGATGAAAAAGAATATGAAAACTTAGCCAATGAAGGATTAGCTAGAACTTATATTGATTGGCTTTATGGGGTAAATTTAACTAGATATGCAACCCTAAAAACAGGTACTCTTCTAAGAGTAGGAAGAGTAATAATACCTATTGTTAAAGCTATATACGATAGAGATATGGCAATTAGAAATTTTATTCCAGATATATACTATGCTATTCAAAGTAAAGAAAAAACAAATGATGAAGAAATAGAATTAATATCAAAAGAAAAATATGATAAAAAAGATTATAATAAAGCCTTAGAATTATGTAAAAAATATAACTTAGAAAAAGCAATTGTTACCGATAAAAAGATAAAAAAGGATGTTCTAACTCCTGGTAAATTATACTCATTATCAAAATTGCAAAATGTCTTAGGTAAAAAATTTAAGATGTCTATGGATAAAAGTTTATCTTTAATTCAAAAACTATATGAAGAAGGATATTTAACTTATCCACGTACTAACTCTGAATATTTAGCAACAGCTGAAAAAGACAAAGTAAAAGCAATTATAAATATTATAAATAAAGAAGGTTACCCAGTAGAATTTAAAGATAAAAAAACAATCTTTGATGATTCAAAAATAGAGTCCCATTCTGCCTTAACCCCCACATATAAGATACCTAAAAAAGAAAATTTATCAGAAGAAGAATTCATGGTTTATTCAACAGTTTTTAGAAGATTTGTAGCTGTTTTTTGTAAAGAAGATTGTAAGATAGAAAAAACAGAAATAAAAATTAGCTTAAGCGACTATGAAGATTTTGTATTAAAAGGTACCGTAATAAAAGAAAAAGGTTGGACTAAATATGATGATTACACACAAAAAGATAAAATATTACCTAATCTTGAAATAAATGATATTGTAAATATTGATTTTAAACCAATAGAAAAAGAAACTAATCCACCAAAACATTATACTATTGAAACTTTAAATAATTATCTAAAAAATCCTTTTAGAGAAGATAAAGCTAAATTAAATGAAACAAATGATGAATTAGAAGAAGATGATATAGAAGAATATAAAGCTATTTTTGAGGGATTAGAATTAGGTACAGAAGCAACAAGAACAGGTATTATTGATAATGCTATTAGAAGTAAATATATAGAATTAAAAAAAGATGTTTATACTATTTTAAAAGAAGGAGAATACCTAATTGAATCTTTAACAAATATGAAAATATCTATGGATAAATATAAAACAAGTGAATTAGGTAAAGCTCTTAAACAAGTATATAGAGAAGAAATAACTATTAACGATAGTGTTGATTTAGCAAAAAATGAAATAAAAGAAATCTTTGATAATAAAGAAATAGATGATAATGGTTTCTACGGTGACATAATAGGAAATTGTCCTATCTGTAAAAAAGACGTTATAAAAAATAAATTTGGATATGGATGTCTTGGTTATAAAGATGGTTGTAATTTTAAAATAAGTGGTGTCATTTGTAAAAAAATAATTTCTAAAAAATCAGCTAAAGAGCTATTAGAAAATGGAATAACATCAAAAATAGAAGGATTTATTTCTAAAAATAATAAACCATTTGATGCTTATTTAAAATATGAAGAAGGAAAGATAGAATTTAAATTCGACAATTTGAGGAGCCAAAATGAAAAAGAGAATAATTAAGTATTTAATTTTATTTATATTATCGTTAGGTTCATTAGTTTTTTTTAATAATAATCATTTTTTATATAAAAAAGATATAGTAAAAATACAAAAACTAGAAACTATAGAAAAATCTTCATCATTTAATAATCTTGGTTTAGAAGAAAAATATAGTGTTCAAAAAATAACTGCTATTTATCTAAATAATAAAAATAAAGGTAAAATAATCACTATTGAAAATGAAATAACTACATCATCTGTAGTTTCTGAAACTTATAGAATTAATGATGAACTAATTATGAAAAATAACAACATAGAGAATCTAAAAAGAGACAAGTACATTGCTCTGATGTCAGTAATATTTGTTTTAGTAATAACTATAGTAGGTGATATAAAAGGCATCCTAACTATATCAACAGTTGTATTAAATTCAATTATTTTTTACCTAGGATTAAAATTATTAAATAACTATGATAATTTAATTTTACTTTGTTTTATAGAAACATTAATATTTACTATAACAACACTAATAATAACAAATGGCTTAAAAAGAAAAACATATGCAGGTATTTTATCTGTAATAGCTTCTGTTTTAGTTTTATCATTAATAACTACAATTATTATTTTAATAACTAAATATGAAGGTGTAAGTTTTACTGGTATGGAGTTTTTAACAATACCTCCAGAACAAGCCTTTATAGCTTCAATTATCCTAGGAGGTTTAGGAGCAATAATGGACGTATGTATAACTATATCTTCTACCTTTGCTGAACTAATAGAAAAAGATAAAAATATATCAAAAAAAGCACTAATTAAATCTGGTAGAGAAATAGGAAAAGACATAATGGGAACAATGATTAACGTTATCTTTTTCACTTATTTAAGTAGTGGGTTACCAACTTTTGTTTTAGCTATAAGAAATGGTTATTCAGTAAGTAATTATTTACAAACTAATTATACTCTAGAAATTACTAGATTTTTAATTGGAGCTTTAGGTATAGTTATAGCTATTCCAATATCAATTTACATATGTGAAAAAGTCTTATTAAGAGGTGAAGTAAATGAATAAATTATTGATTATTATCCTTTTAATTCTTATGGTTATAGTAGGTGGTAAAAGAGGAATAAAATCATTCTTATCATTATGTATTAACTTTTTTCTATTAATCATAATTTTTTATTTTACTTCATTAGGACTAAATCCAATAGTTTTATCTATCTTAGGATCTTTAGTAATAAGTTATATAGTTTTATTTTTTGTTAACGGTAAAAATATTAAAACTATATCTTCTATGATATCTGTAATTATAGTCTTAATTATTTTGTCATTAGGGATCTTTATAATATCAGATTATATGTTATTAGGAGGATTTGGTTTTGAATCCTTTGAAGAGATAAATATGTTTTCATATGATATAGATTTTAAAATGATTGATGTAACAGTAGCCCTAGTAATAATAGGATTAGTTGGAGCAACAATAGATACAGGTATTGCTATATCAACAGCCTTATTTGAAATTAAAGAGAATAATCCTTTATTGACAAGAAAAGAAATGTATAAATCAGGAATGAATGTAGGAAAAGATGTCCTTGCTACAACTTCTAATACTTTATTATTTGCTTTTATTGGTGAATTTATGACTCTATTAATATATTTTTATTCATGTAATTATAGTTTTTTTGATATTATGAATGCGAAAGTTTTTGCTAGTGAATTTATAAAAATAATTTTTAGTGCAATAGGTTGTATTTTAATAATGCCTATATCTTCTTACATAACATCATATTTTTTATCAAAAGGACTTTTCAAAGATAAATAATATGTTACAATAGAAATTAAAATTTAAGGAGAAACAATATGAATAATTATCTTAAAAATTTAAATCCAGAAATAAAAGAATATTTTAAAATTTTATGTGAAGAATTTCCTGAATGGCTATATGAATATATAAATACTGATGAAATGAAAAGATTAAGTGGAATTAGTTTAAGTTGTGGAATGGATTATTCTGATTTATGTAACATTAATTATTGGTATTCTAATTTAGAACATAGTATAGGTGTTGCTTTAATTGTTTGGAATTTTACTCATGATAAGAAACAAACACTAGCAGGTTTGTTTCATGATATAGCAGCTCCAACATTTAAACATTGTATCGATTTTATGAATGGAGATGCACTAACTCAAGAATCAACAGAAGAAAGAACTTCTCATATAATAAAATCATCAAAAAAAATAACTGAGCTGTTAGAAAGAGATAATATAAAAGTAGAAGAAGTAGAAGATTATCATATATATCCCATTGCAGATAATGACACACCAATGCTTTCAGCTGATAGATTTGAGTATACTTTTTCAAGTGGTTTAACTTTTAATAGAGTTTTTAATCTTGAAAAAATCAAAGAATTTTATCAAAATATCACAGTTACTTTAAATGAGTTAGAACAACCAGAATTAACTTTTAAAGATAAAACAGTATGTGAAGAATACATAAAAATAATTAGTAAACTATGGCCAAGTTGGGTAGGCAAAGAAGATAAACTTGTAATGCAATTTTTAGCAGATACATGTAAGGCAATGAATCACCAAGGTCATTTAACAATAGATGAATTATATGAATTAAGTGAAAAAGAAGTCCTAGAAAAAATATATGATTGTCCAAATAGTTATTTAAGTGAAAAATTTATAGAATTTCAAAGTCAAAAAGAAGTTTATTCCTCACATCATCTTTTAGAAGATGTATATTGTAGAAAAATTACTGCTAAAAAAAGATATATAAACCCATTAGTATTAGTAAAAGGTAAACCAATAAGAATAAAAGATATATCAAAAGAAGCAAATCAAGCAATAGAAGAATTTCTAAATATAGATCAAGAAGAATATATATCTTTTGAAATGGAATTTAACGAAAATTTATTCTATGGTATAAAAAATAAAGTATTAAATTTAAATAAATATTAAGAATAAAAAGGCTGGTGTAGTATGAAAGAATTCATAAATAATTTAAAGTTGGCATGGAAATTTTCAAAATATCAAAAAAAGAGACTTATATTTTACCTGTTTTTAAGTCTTTTAGAAATAATTATTAGTTTAATTATGCCCATTTTAGGAGCAGGGATAATAATTAATTTAACAAAAGGTGCAGTAGAACAACTAGTTTTAGTTAGTATGCTTGTATTTTTAATAGAAATACTTAGAAATGTAGTTAGTTATTTTGAAAGTGATAATATAAAAGTAATAAATAAAGAAACATCAGCAAAACTACAAACAGAATTAGGTAAATCTATTCTAAAACTTGAGAATTCAGTTATTGATAAAAATGGAAGCGGGGTTTTCATACAAAGACTAACAAAGGATTCCTATAAAATATCTGGGATTTTCTTTTCTTTAAATAGAAATCTTTCTAATATTATTACAAATTTGGGAGTTTTAGGGGCTATTTTTATAATGAATGAAAAAGCATTTTTATTCATGTTAATTACTACTTTTATTAATTATCTTTTAGAAAATAAAAGATCTTCATCAATCAGTAGAGAAGATGAAAAATATAGAGAATCACAAGAAAGAGCAAGTAGTTTTATAAGTGAATTAGTTAGAGGTTTAAGAGATATAAAAATGCTAAATGCAGAGAAGAGTTTTCTAAAGAAATTCAATGATATAAACTTAGAAGCTAACGAATCTTCTTATAAAATCGAAGATAAACAAAATAAATTTTCATTTTTAAAAGGACTAATTTTAGACCTAAATGATCTCTTACTCATAATGTTACTTGCATACTTAATTTACGCGAAAGAACTTGAAACAGCTACAGCCTTAATTATATATAATTATTCTGGTAGAGTATCATCAATTGTATATTTTATAGGTAATTTTTTAGATGTAACTAAAGATTTTAATTTGTCATCAAAAAGAGTTTTTTCAATAATAGATGGCAATGGCTACAACAAAGAAAAGTTTGGTAATAAAGAAATAACAAAAGTAAAAGGTGATTTTGAATTTGAAAATGTTTCTTTTTCTTATGATAAAAAAAATGTCTTAGAAAATTTAACGTTCAAAGTAAATGCTAATGAAACAGTTGCATTTGTAGGAAAGAGTGGAGCAGGAAAAACAACGATTTTTAATTTGCTATGTAAAATGTATGATGTAAAAGAAGGAACAATAAAAATAGATGGAATTGATATTACAGAACTTACTAGAGAATCTATAAGAAGAAATATAACTATTATAAATCAAAATCCATATATATTTAATCTTACTATACGAGAAAATTTAAAAATAGTTAAAGATGGATTAACTGAAAAAGAAATGGTAGAGGCATGCAGACTTGCTTGCCTAGATGATTTTATAGAAAGCTTACCAGATAAATATGATACATTGATCGGTGAAGGTGGAATAAATTTATCGGGTGGTCAAAAACAAAGACTAGCTATCGCAAGAGCATTAATTCAAAAAACAGAAATAATTTTATTTGATGAGGCAACTTCAGCGTTGGATAATGAAACTCAAAATAAGATTCAAAAAGCTATAGAAAATATGAAAAGTACTTATACAATAATGATAATAGCTCATAGACTTTCAACCATAATTAACAGTGACAGAATTTTATTTTTAGATAATGGAAAAATAGAAGCAGAAGGAACTCATGAGGAATTATTAAAAAAATCAAAAGAATATAAAAAACTATATGAAAAAGAACTAAATAAAATAATTAAAACAAAAAAGAATCAGTAATAAACTGATTCTTTTATATTAAGTTCTATTGAACTTTTTTCTTATTGGAGGGCCTAGTCGGATTTGAACCAACGATCAGGGAGTTGCAGTCCCACGCCTTACCACTTGGCTATAGACCCATAAGCGATAAATCGATTATAACAAAAAAAAATGTATTTTACAACAAAAAATAATAAAAAAAAATATTGAAATAAACTTATTATATGATATAATTATATTGATAATTATTATCAATAGGTGATTTATGGGAAGAAGTACAAAACAAAAAGATTTAATCCACAAAACATTAACCAACTTAAAGACTCATCCTACTATTAAAGAATTATATGATGAAGTAAAATCAAAAGATAATTCTTTAGGACAGGCTACTGTTTATAGAAATATAAATAAGTTATATGAGAATGGATTAATAAGAAGAATTATAGACAAAGATGGAACAATAAGATATGATGGTGATATAAGCTATCATGGACATTTAATTTGTGAAGAATGTAATAAATTAATAGATTTAGATAATTTAAAACTAGACATAAATACTATTGATGATATATCAAGAAAAAACAATTGCTATATTAAAAGCTATGATGTAATAATTAGAGGTTTATGTAGTGAATGTTTAAATAAAAATAAGAAAGAGGGACAATATGGAATTAAAAGGAACAAAGACAGAACAAAATTTAATGACAGCTTTTGCTGGAGAAAGTCAAGCAAGAAATAAATATTCTTACTATGCATCTAAAGCAAAGAAAGATGGATATGAACAAATAGCTTCTATTTTTGAAGAAACTGCTAATAATGAAAAAGAACATGCAAAACTATGGTTTAAGTATTTACACGGTGGAGATATTCCTTCTACAATAGATAATCTAAAAGACGCAGCAGAAGGTGAAAATTACGAATGGACTGATATGTATGCTAACTTTGCAATAATAGCAAAAGAAGAAGGATTTAATGAAATAGCATATTTATTTGAAGAAGTAGCTAAGATTGAAAAAGAACATGAAGAAAGATATAAAACACTTCTAAAAAATATTGAAGATCAAAGAGTATTTGAAAAATCTGAAGAAAAAATATGGATATGTAGAAATTGTGGACATGTGTACGTAGGTACAAAAGCTTTAGAATTATGTCCTGTTTGTAAACATCCAAAAAGTTATCAAGAAGTAAAAGCAGATAATTATAAATAAAACTAACATTTGTTAGTTTTTTTCTTTTTTTTTAAAACTTAATATGCTATATTAAATTAGTAAGATAAAAAAATATTAATATTGGATTTATAAAAAGGAGTCTTGAATATGAAAAATAAAAAAGGATTTACATTAATAGAATTATTAGCAGTAATAGTAATATTAGGAGTAATAATGGTAATAGCAATACCGTTTGTAATGGGGTATATTGAAAAGAGTAAAAGAAGTTCGTTCGAAGATACTGCTTATGGAATTATTTCATCAGCTCAATATTACACAACTAACCTAGAAAATGGAGAAGAATATGTAACAAGCATTACATGTGACTACAACAAGTGTGGAAACTTATCGTTTAAAGGAAAAGTACCAAGTGGAGTAGTAAATATATATGATGATTATACAATATCATTATCAATAACAAATGGAGAATACTGTGCATATAAAAATGGAAATGAAACAAAAGTAAAAGTATTAGAAGGAAAATGTACAGGAGTAACAGTAATGCAATATGCAGCAGGAGAAAGTGAAGATGAAACAATAACTAATCTTCAAAATCAAATAACTGCTCTTCAAAATCAATTAAATAGTCAAAATTCTCAAATAACATCATTATTAGCATCTACAGGATTAAAAAACATGGACTTAATAACAGATTCAACTGTTATTGCTACAACAACATCGGCGTCTGCACTAGTAAATGTCCCTAATATGAGTAAGTATACATATTTTATGGTAATTATAAATAATGGCGGAGATAGATTAGGAAACATTTTGGTTCATATACCAACATTGATTTCTACTAATCAAAGGTATTTTGCTAATTATTCAAATGGAACTTTCGATGCAGTTGCATGGATTAAATATGCTGGAGAAAATCAAGTTTATTTAGCAAGGTACACATCAGTAGCAACTTCAGTCATGCTTTATGGTATATATTAGGATAAAAAACATTAATAAAACTAACATTTGTTAGTTTTTTCTTTTATATTATTTTTAGATATAGTATAATTAAGAAAATAGGAAGAGAGGTTTTTTGATGGAAAAAATAGTATTTGATATTGATGGCGTTTTAACTGATCTAAACCTTTTTCTTTTGGAATATGGAAGAAACTACTTTGAATTAAATAACGGAAAATTAAAAGAAAAATATGATAAAAAATTTACTGTTGTAGATGAGAACGCCTCTAATTTAAAAGATATGTTTGGCTGTGACAGCGAAATAGAAAAAGATTTCTGGACTAAAAATTTACTTTTTTATACAAAAATGGTAGAAGCAAGAATAGGTGCAAGCGGATATATCAATAAACTAATTGAAGACAAAAATGAAGTATATCTTTTGTCCGCTCGTATAAAAGCTTACGATGATGATGTAGTTGGTAGGATGATAAAAAAAATGGTAATTAAGTGGGCATCTTCTTCAAACATAAAAATCAATAGAGAAAATATTCATTTTTGCCCATTAGAAAATACAAAAGAATTTAAAGCAGAGTGGTGTAAAGAAAATAATGCAGATTATATAATTGAAGATACTCCTGAAAACCTAATTGAAGTATTAACTAGAAATCCTAATATGAAGGGATATTTATATGAAACACCATATAATAAAGATTTTGTTATACCAGAGAATATAAATATTAAAAAAACTACTCATTTTTCTCAAATTTATTGTGATATTTCTAAAAATTATACAAATTATTTTAGAGAAATTCCTCTTGAGGAAAGAAGTAAATTAACATTAGAAGAAACAGAAAAATATTATAATGACCTAAGATTCAAAAATAAATTATTAGAAACAGAAACAATGCATTTTCTTAAAGGAAAATTAGAAAAGATGCTAATAATAGTTCTTACTGCAAATGCGGTTGATGGAGCTAAAGAACATTATATAGATGAGGGATTTGATGATTATATTGCAAAACCAACAATTAGAAAAGAACTCGATAGAATATTAAAAAATAATTTAATTTATAATGATGTTGAACTATTATAGAAGATAATTTTATTTATAAAACAAAGCTCAAAATGGATAAAACTTGCTTTTTTACGCAAAATATATTATAATATAGCCCATCTTCGAAAGAGAGGGAATTATGAAAACATATGAGCGGTATATTTATCCATTATTAGGATTAATAATATTTACA
>JAQUVS010000048.1 GCA_028693275.1 Bacilli bacterium | reverse complement strand
GCTAATATAGCATCATTCGGTTGAGGAGCTATAATTGAAGGTTTTTGGTTCTTTTTAACATATTGCATTATTCTTTGGAAAGGTACAACCAATTAGCTCAAATCCTTTTCTATAAATTTTTCAAATAGAAATTTATGATCCTCAGGTAAAGAATCAAATAATGAATGACAAAGAATTCTAAACTCTTTAAGAGCTCTTTTTGATGTTCTTAATTCAAAAATATGTATTAGTTCTCTAGCGTTAACAGTTAGAACTAAACTAGTACAAAGGCTTTCTTGAATATAGTATTTAAGAATGTCATTAGGCATACCAGAAGCTGCGGCTTCACTAATTAAATTAAAAAGTTTTTCTGATACAGCATCAAGTTCATTTAATATATTAGTTTGTTGAACTGTGGCTGGAACATAAACGGGATAATGAACTTCAATATCTTTAGTTATTTTCTTTAAAGCCCATCGGGTAGAAAGAACACTAAGAGAAACTAATCTGTGTCTTGCTAATTCTTGAAGAAGAGCTCTTGAAATATTTCTAACAACGAATGAGTAACTAAGATGTTCTATAACACTATAATGTTTTTCATTTACCATATTGAGAAGAAATTTATTCTTTTCAAAATCATTAGATTTATCAAAATTATTTGTACACATCAATCCAGCTTTAAATGGTATATCTAAATTAGAACATTGAAGTAACTCAGCAGATAAATTAACTCTTCTCATTTTTTAATACCTTTCTTGCATCACGAGATCTCTAATAATAGAGTCTTCTTCATCTGATGAAACATTAATAGCTTTAATTTTTTTAGCATAAAGAAGTGTAGCAAGAACTGTAATTGGTAGTCTTAGAAGACCTTCTTCCATATCAGTAGTTGTTTCATACATTACAGAAATATAAATTTCATCTTCTTTTAATGGTTTAATTTCAGCTTTTTGAAGTAAAGCGCCTTTATCTAAATAAATTGCATAATCTTTAATTTCAATAGGGGCTAATGTTCTAAAATATACATAATTCCTATTCAAACGATTCTTAATTTTAATTTCAAGTTCTGTTAGTTTATTCACATTAAATCATTCCTTTCTTCTCTCCATAGAGTTTAGTTAGCAAGTTGATTCTATTTTATCACAAAAACGTTTGGATGTACATTAGTTTTTAATTTTGTTTCTGTTCAAAATGAGCAACTTGAAGTATGACTGAATAACAAATATCTTTGTGAATATCAGCACTACCAACTTTTAACGTTAATTTTCTATCATCATAAGGAAGTTTAATTGTTATTAAATCGTTTTCTCTAGGATGATCTGCTAACTTCATAAAACCTTGAAGAGAAGCATTTTTTTCTAAAGCTAAACCATAAGGATGAAGAACTTGATTTAATCTATTATAATCAATATATACATAAGAATTAACTACATCATACATATCTTCATCCTTTTGAAAAACAGATAATTGATCTCCATATAAAGGATCTAATTGAACTTGCATACCAGTCCATTTTCTATGAGAACATGGGAAGCCATACAAATTGACTAATTCATTTACCATATTTCTTAAAGTTTCTTTATCAGAATCTTCATGAAATATATTAAGAAAATTTAATTCAGCCAACGTATTCTCATCCTTAAATAGTCATATTTAGCCAGTCACGTTGTTTATCTTCTTGTACAGCTTTAGCTAAATTAGATAAACTCTTGTAATAAGCATAAACTCTTTTAATTTTACTGCCTGAAGAAATAGGATATGATAACCACCAAGTGCCTTTTTCTCCTATATCAACGTGAATATAAGCACTCATAGGATTATTTGTTGATTGATATAAACCAACTCTACCAAAAATTTTACATGCTTCTGTAAAAACTTGAAAAGCATTGTGTCTTCCTGCCATAATAAAATCAACCGCTTTACCATCTTTATGTAAACTTTGATTAGAACCACCTACTCTAGCATTATGAGTAGGACATCTATATCCACTTGTAATAATAATTCCTGTTCCATATAAATCTCTTAATTGTTGTAATTTTTTAACTAAGTTTTCATCTATTAAAAGTTGTTTACAATGGTTACACCAAAATTCTTTTCCTGAAAAATTAGTTGTTATTTGTAAAGATTCAGCTTTCTTTGGATCATTAATTTTAATCATAGTCATTTTAAGTTGTTCAAGCAATCTTCTTTTTAATTCACCTAAATGAATTGGTAATGTTCGAAAAAAGGATTGCTGACATCCACCTCCATTACAGGAATAATAATTAAATTATTGACATACAAAGTTGGTAAAGCATTAGTTGTTTCAATAATATAATAAGTATGCTGCTGTTCTTTTTCTTCATCATCAAATAATTCTATATACTCTACTTCAAGTAAACCATTTAATGAAAGCATTAAATCTCCTGGATTAGCTTTTTCAACTTCAACAAAGGAACCTTCATTAGTCATAGCTCTTTGTCCAGGATAAAAAGTCATAACAACAGGCTGCATCCCAATAGCACTAAATCTAGCAACTAATCCTACCGAACATGTTAATTCTTCCATGGATTCAATTGAAGAAAGTACTTCGCCTGCATTAAAAAATCCAGCAATCTTAAAATCTTCTGTAATTCTTCCTTTTTGATATTCTTCAAAAATAACTTCTGTTCTTGTAGGACCATGAGAAGTATAAATTTCTGTATCTTTTGAAACAATAAATTTAGCCATTGTTTTTCAATTCCTTTCAATTTTCTTAATTTAATTTTTCTTTTTGAAAAAAGACTGTTAGCTACTAGAACTAACAGTCTTTAACTTTTCTTCTATTCTTCTAGTTTAAGAACTTCAGTCGTTCCATCTTCTTTTTCTTGTTCAAATTCTACCGGAACATTACTAAGATCAATTGTGGCAGTAGCTCCCTTTGAATTATCAGGTGGCATCATATTTCTTTGCATTTCTTCAAAAATTTCTTTTAACTTATTAGAATACTTTTCTTTTTCAACAATATTATTTTCTAAAAGAACTTCAATCATTGCTTCAAATCTCATAAAACCTTGTAGCATCGTTTCATTAATCTGATCAAAATGCATTCTAATATATGAATCTAACTTGTTAAGCTTAACATTAACATCATTCTTACTAGCATTTTTTGTTCTACTACCCAAAATCAACCATCAACCTTTCAAAATA
>JAQUVS010000019.1 GCA_028693275.1 Bacilli bacterium | reverse complement strand
ACCATTTGTCTTTGTAGAAGAAGATGGCGATTATTATGATTTAGCACGTGAATTAAATTTAACTATTACTGATATTTGTGATTATGAGTTAGATAATAAGATAGTAGAAAGAACTAGGTAATTCATTTCTTTACAAAAAAAGATTAATTTGGTATAATTTACCTATATTTGATGCAGTGATTAAGAAATAGTAATTAATAAATAAGTATATAGAGAATCTATGGTTGGTGTAAATAGATAACTTATATTAATGAATTCACCTTAATAGCACTTAAATGAAAAGTTTAAGCGTGTAATTACGTTATAAATTAAGAGATATAAACAATAGTTTATAATTAAGGTGGTACCGCGATTATTCGCCCTTATAGGGTGAGTAATTTTTTTTTGGAGGTTAATATGAGATATAGGAGAGCAGTCTTAGTAGTTCATGGTTTTACAGGAAAACTTTATGATAATGAATACTTGGTAAATTTACTTCAGTTAAATGGAAGATTTGATGTCTTTGCTTTTACTTTGCCTGGACATGATAAATTTAGATTAGAAAAGGTAAAAAAAGAAGAATGGGTAAAAAGTGTTGATGATCAAATAAAATTATTAATAAAGAATCACTATGATACTATTTATCTTGTTGGACATAGTATGGGTGGTTTAATTGTTAGTATGTTGGCTAATAATTATAGACAAATTAAAAAGGTTGTATTGATAGCACCAGCTTTATCTTATTTTAGTACTGATCAATATAAAGAAGATTTAATTAATTTTAAAGAGACTATGTTGGATGAAGATGTTAATTATAAAAATTTATTTATTAAAGCTTTTCAGACTAGTAAAGGTTCAATAAAAGAATTTCATCAATTAGTTGATAAGAATAATAAAAAGATTTTATCAATTAAAAAAAGAATACTTATAATTCATGGTGATAAAGATGAGGTTGTTCCTTTAAAATCTAGTTTAGATGCTTTTAAGAATATTAAATATAAAAGAAAAAATATAAAAGTAATAAAAAATGGTAGACATAATATTTTAAGAGGAAAGAAAAAAGAAGAAGTAAGTAAGTATATAGAAAGTTACTTAGTAGGAGGATTAAGATGGTTATTAATGAACAAATAATAAAAATAAAAGAAGAAATGATTAGTGATATTAATCTTGTTAATGATATAAATGGGGTTAATGATATAAAAGTTAAATATATGGGTAAAAAGGGTCTTATTACTGATTTAATGAAGATGATGGGAGAATTATCTCCAGAACAAAAAAAAGATTTTGGTAAAAGTATTAATGAATTAAAAGAATATTTTAATTCTAATGTTTTAATTATTGAAGAAAGATTAAAAGAAGAAGGAATAAACAGAAAACTAAATAATGAAAAGATAGATATTACTTTACCAGCTACTCAAATTAGAGTTGGTGGAGTTCATCCAATTGTAAAAATAGTTGATGAATTAGAAGAATTATTTGTTTCTATGGGATATAGTGTTGTTTCTGGGCCTGAGGTTGAAAGTGATTTATATAACTTTGAAATGTTAAACTTACCTAAAGAACATCCAGCTAGAGATAGTCAAGATTCATTTTATATTACAAATGATACTTTACTTAGAACTCAAACTTCTGCTGTGCAAGTAAGAAGTATGTTAGCTAATCAAGAAAAGAAACCATTTAAGATTATTTGTCCAGGTAATACCTATAGAAGAGATAGTGATGATGCAACTCATTCTCATCAGTTTATGCAAATGGAAGGATTAGTAGTTCAAGAAAATGTTTCATTAGCAGATTTAAAAGGAACTTTAGAAGTATTTGTAAAAAGATTCTTTGGTGAAGAAAGAGTTATTAGATTTAGACCTAGTTTCTTTCCATTTACTGAACCTTCTTATGAAGTAGATGTATCTTGTTTTAAATGTGGAGGAGTAGGATGTCCTTTATGTAAAAATACAGGATGGATAGAAATACTTGGTAGTGGTATGGTTCATCCTAACGTTTTAAATGCTTGTGGCTTTGATTCTAATAAGTATGTAGGATTTGCTTTTGGTATTGGTATTGAAAGAGTAGCGATGCTTAAATACGGTATAAATGATATAAGAGATTTTTATACTAATGATTTACGTTTCTTAAGTAATTATGATCGTATGGAAGGAGGAAATAAATAATGAGATTATCTAAAAAGTTTTTAAGTGATTATTTAGACGTTAGTGGTTTATCATTTAATGAATTAGCTGAGAAAATGATATTAATTGGTAATGAATATGATTCAGTTGAAAAATTATCATCTGCTACTAATTGTGTTGTTGGATATGTAGAAGAAATTAAAGAACATCCTGATAGTGATCACTTACATGTATGTCAAGTTAAAATAAATGATAATGAGATTACTCAAATTGTTTGTGGAGCTCCTAATGTAGATAAAGGTCAAAAAGTTATAGTAGCTTTACCAGGAGCTATATTACCTGGTAATTTTGAAATTAAAAAGGGAGTTATTAGAGGAGAAGAATCTAATGGAATGATTTGTTCTTTAGGAGAATTAGGAATAGATAGTAAATATTTATCTGAAGAAGATAAAAATGGAATTCATGCTTTAGAAAATGATGCTCCTATAGGAATAGATGCAATTAGTTATTTAGGATATGATGATGAAGTAATTGATTTTGAATTAACATCTAATAGAAGTGATTTATTAAGTATTATAGGAATGGCTTATGAAGTTAATAGTATAATAGATAGTAAAGTAGAAATAAAAGAAGACATTATTTCTAGGGAAGTAGAAGATATTAATGATTATTTATCTATTAATGTAAATACAGATAAATGTCCTTTATATATTGCTAGAATGGTTAAAAATGTAGTTATTAAAGAAAGTCCATTATTTATTAAAAATAGATTAATAGCTAGCGGAATTAGACCTATTAATAATGTAGTAGATATTTCTAATTATGTTATGCTTGAATATGGGCAACCATTACATTTCTTTGATTATGATAAACTTAATAAAGTAATAAATGTAAGAATGGCTAATAATAATGAGAAAATTGTTACTTTAGATCAAATTGAGAGAGCTTTAACAGAAGAAGATATAGTTATTTGTAATGATAAAGAAGCTATATGCTTAGCTGGAGTTATGGGTGGATTAAATAGTGAAGTTGATAATAATACTGTTAATGTAGCTATTGAAGCAGCTATTTTTGATTCATTTAATGTAAGAAAAACTTCAAATAATATATTAAGAAGTGAAGCTTCAAATAGATTTGAAAAAGGAATAGACTATAAAAGAACATATATGGCTATTAATAGAGCAGTTTATTTACTTGAAAAATATGCTGATGCTTTAGTAATAAAAGGGCAATTAGTACATAATAAAATTGAATATAAAGAAAAGATAGTAGAAGTTACATTAGATAAGATTAATAGTGTTTTAGGTCTTAATTTGACAGTAGAAGAAGTTATTTCAGCATTATCTAAATTAACTTTAGAAGCTACTTATAATAATGATAAGTTTACTATTAATATTCCTAGTAGAAGACTAGATTTAAATATAAAAGAAGATATTATTGAAGAAGTAGGAAGAATACATGG
The DNA here is from genome assembly GCA_028693275.1 of Bacilli bacterium. GTDB lineage: Bacteria > Bacillota_I > Bacilli_A > RF39 > UBA660 > JAQUVS01. The sequence continues at coordinate 11,124 of JAQUVS010000019.1, read as the reverse complement.
TATAAATAATATTATTGGTAAACTACCTACAACTGAAGCGATTCCTGGTAGTTACGAAGAAGAATATTATAGAGAAAAACAAATAAGAAAAAGATTATCATCTTTAGGATTAACTCAAGTTAAAACTTATACATTGACTAATCAAAACAACATTAATCAATTTAATTTAAATAAAGTAGATGCTATTATTTTACAATCTCCAATGAGTGAAGATAGAAAATATTTAAGAACTACTTTAATTCCTTCTTTATTAGAAGTAATGAATTATAATATAGCTAGAAAAAATAATGATATTTTTATATATGAGAGTAGTAATATTTATTATTATGATTCAGAAAAGAATGTTAAAACAAAGAGATTAATAAGTGGATTAATAAATGGAGTATATACTACTAATTCATGGAAAAATGAAAAAGTAATTGGTGACTTTTATGTATTAAAAGGAATTGTAGAAAATATTTTAAATTACTTAGGTTTAACAGATAGATATGATTTTGTAATTAATGAATTACCTAGTGAATTACATCCTTATCAATCAGCTAATATTATTATTGATAGAGAACAAGTTGGTATTATAGGTAAAGTTCATCCTAAATTAACTAAAGGAAACGTTTATGTATTTGAACTTGATTTAGATAAAATATTAAATATTAAAGTTAGAAATATAAAAAATAAAGAGATAAATAAATATCCTAGTATTTCTAAAGATGTAGCTTTTATTCTTGATAAAGATGTATTAGCTGGTGATGTAATTAAATTAATTAAAAAAACAGCTGGAAGAATGTTAACTAATATAGGTGTTTTTGACATATATACTGGTGAAAATATAGATAGTAATAGAAAATCAGTAGCATTTAATTTAGTTTTCTCTGATAATACAAAGACACTTACAGATGTAGAAGTTATGAATTACTTTGATAAAATAATAGAAGAAGTAAAAGCAAAATTTAATGCAGAATTAAGAGATAAATAATATCTCTTTTTTTTCTTTTAATTTGATATAATAAATATAGGTGATGTAATGAAAATTAATATTAATGGGCAAATACACGATGTAGTTATAATAAAAAAAAGAGGTAATAAAAATATATACATGAGAGTTAAAGAAGATATGAACTTACATATAACTTCTAATCTTTTTGTTAGTGATAAAAAAATAGAAAAAATAATAGAAGACAATATAGCTACAATAGAGAAAATGTATAATAAACAAATTGATAAAAAAGATAGAAATAATGATTTTTATTATTTGGGTGATAAATATGATATTGTTAAAGTTAACAATGATGATATTGAAATTATTGGAGATAAGATATTTGTAGGAAATAGGGCTAATTTAGATAAATGGATAAAGAAGCAAGCTGAAGAAATATTTTTAAATAAATTAGATTACTATTATAGTTCTTTTAGCCTACCTTTACCTAAAGTAAGCTTAAGAATAAGAAAAATGAAAAGTAGATGGGGAGTATGTAATACTAAAACTAAGATAATTACTTTAAATTTAGAATTAATAAAGAGAGATATAACTTTCTTAGATTATGTTATTAATCATGAACTTTCTCATTTGATTCATCCTAATCATTCAAAAGATTTTTGGAATTTAGTATCTATTAATTATCCAAATTATAAAGAAATAAGAAAAATGATGAAAAAGTATTAATATTAATGTATAATTGTATGAGGTGATTACATGGTTATTACAAGTTTAGAAAATGAAAAAATAAAAAATTATGCGAAATTAAAAGATAAAAAGTATAGAGATATAACTAATACTTTTATTGTTGAAGGATTTCATCTAGTACAAGAAGCTTTTAAAAAAGGGATAATTATTGAGATATTATCACTAGAAGATGTTTTTGTTCCTTTTGATAGTCCTATTACTATTGTTAGTGAAGAAGTTATGAAAAAAATAACTATGTTAGATACAAGTGTAGATATTATTGCGATTTGTAATAAGATAACACCTAATTTAAATTATGGTAATAAAATATTAATGCTTGATCAAATTCAAGATCCAGGTAATTTAGGAACTATTATAAGAAGTGCTAAAGCTTTTGATATAGATACTATTTTAATTAGTAATGGAACAGTTGATTTATATAATTCAAAAGTGCTTAGATCTACACAAGGAACTATGTTTCATATAAATATAGTTATAGTAGATTTATTAGAAGAAATAAATAAATTAAAAGAAAAAAATGTTCCTATATTAGTTACTAATGTTTTATATGGGGAAGATGTTAGAAAGTTAGATGATAATACTAAAAATAAATTTGCTCTTGTTATGGGAAATGAAGGCAAGGGAGTAAGAGAAGAAATAATGAAACTTGCAGATAAAAAGATATTTATAGATATGAATAGTGATGTAGAAAGTTTAAATGTTGGAGTGGCAACTAGTATATTATTATATGAGTTAAATAGGAGGTAGTTAATGATAGAATATATTTGTATAGGAAAGATTGTAAATACTCATGGTATTAAAGGTGAATTAAGATTATTATCTGATTTTGAATATAAAGATAAAGTTTTTGTAAAAGGTATGAAAATTTATGTAGGAAGAAAAAAAGAATTGGAAGTAATAAATAGTTATAGGCATCATAAGTGCTTTGAAATGATTACTTTAAGAAATTATTTTGATATTAATCAAGTTTTAAAATATAAGGGATTATCTGTTTATATAGATAAAAATGATTTAGTATTAGATGATAATCAAATATTAGATAGAGATTTAATTGGATTAAATGTTTATGTAGATGAAGTAGAACATGGAATAGTTACTGCTGTTAGAGATGAGGGTAATTCTAATAAAATAATTGAAATAGAATATAATTATGATATTGTTCTAATACCATATAATGATGTATTTGTAAAAAATATTAATATTAAAGAAAAAAGAATAGATATTTTACCAATTGAGGGGATGTTTTAATGAAAATTGATATACTTACTCTATTTCCTGAGATGTTTACTGGTTTTTTAAATGAATCCATTATAAAAAGAGCTATTGAAAAGGGATCAGTAAATGTTAATATTTGTAATTTTAGAGATTATACACTAGATCCTCATGGTAAAGTTGATGATACACCTTTTGGTGGAGGTAACGGTATGGTTTTAATGTGTCAACCTATTTTTGATGCTGTTGAAGCTTTAAAAACAGAAGATTCATTAGTAATAATGATGACGCCTGATGGGGTTAAATATGAACAAGAAAAAGCATATGAATTAGCTAATAATAAACATTTAATAATTCTTTGCGGTCATTATGAAGGCTTTGATGAAAGAATTAGAAGTATAGTTGATTTAGAAATTAGTATTGGTGATTATGTATTAACTGGTGGTGAAATACCAGCTATGGTCGTTAGTGATTCAGTTATTAGATTACTAGATGGAGTTATAGCAAGGGAATCTCATTTAAATGAATCATTTAATGATAATTTATTAGATTATGAAACTTATACAAAACCTAGAGATTTTAGAGGAATGCTTGTTCCTGATGTATTATTAAGTGGAGACCATAAAAAAATACAAGACTTTAGGGAAAAATCGAGGTATAATAGAACTAAGGAAAGAAGATCTGACTTATTGAGATAAGGAGTATAATATGAAAAATAATGATATAAAATATTATGTTGTTAAGGATAACAAAAATAAAACTATAACATATTTTGAATATGATAAAATGAAGGGCTATGATATTACACCTAAAAGTAATGTTAAAATAAAAGATGCTATTAATGTTAACAAAATGGTCATTATTAATCCTACTATGATTAATAAAATGGTTATAAAAAAGTTAAACAATAAGTTTGAAAAATTATTAAAAATAATTACTTTAATTTATGAAGAAGATAGTGATGATGATGTTGGATATAGACATGCTTTAAATGAACTTGAGAAATTAAGAATGGAAATGATTAATAAATATAAAGAACATATTACTAAGGAAGAAGAAGAATTATTTTTAAAGAAATTAGAGATTCTAGAAACTGAATTGAAATTAAGAATACAAATTATTGATAGAAAAGTTTATGAACAAGAAAATATAATGACATCAGGAAAATCAAGGTAGACATCTATCTTGATTTTTTATTAGGTGGTGATAAATATGGATAGGAAAATAATGGATGAAGTTTATAACTTTTTTTTAGATCTTGATTATATGCATTTGGATAGTACATTTATAGAATTAAGAACAGATAGAGGAGAGAAAAGATATAACAATATAGTAAAAAGAATAAATGATTCTACTTTTCATGATTATGAAAAATTTATTTTTGAAGAATTAACACCATCTGAAATTTTTCATTATTTAAATAATATATTTGATAGCGTTTTTTTTGATAAATATTCTACATTAATAAAAAAATGTAATAAGAAAGTGGAACTTATTTCAAAAAGTAAACTTGGTGCTCAAACTTATTTTAGTAATGCGTATAGAGTTACAGATAGGATTGAAGTAAGTAGCTCTTCACATCCGTTTATTATTCCTATGCTTGCACATGAGTATTCCCATATACTATTTAGGAAAAAGGGAGAAGTAAAGTATGCTGAAAATATTTGTAATATTCATTATGAAGAATTGCCTAGTATTATAATGGAAAAAATAACTTCGATTGAGATGGGTTATAGATTATCTAATAGGCAATTTTCTGATTATATTGATGGATTTAGGCTGAATAAAAATAAGGCAATGCTTCTTAAACTTGATAAATTTTCAAAGAAAAAAAATGAAGATGATTCCAAAGAGTTTGGTGATTGTTATAGTTATTTAAAACATTTATTTTTTGGCTATATCATTTCCGATATATATGCTACTAGATTTATTGATTTTTATATAAATGATAGAAAAGATGCATTAGAAAAATATAGAGATTTAATATCAGGGAAAATTGATGTTGTAACTTTTATTAATTATTTTGAAATAGGAATAAAAGATATAAAAACCTCAGGAAGTTATGTAAAAAAGATTGATAAATTAAGAATTTAATTTTAAATATAATAATTAACAAAAAAGTATCTTTTAAAAAGATGCTTTTTTTGTTATACTTAAAACATAATAGGAGAGTACATATGAAAAATAAAAAGGGATTTACATTAATAGAGTTACTAGCAGTAATAGTAATATTAGGAATAATAATGGTAATAGCAATACCATTTGTAACAGGATATATTGAAAGAAGTAAAAAAGATGCAACTAAGACATCAACTCAAGGGATATTAGATGCAGCTAGTTTATACTATTCATCAAATGAATCTGAAGGAGTACTTACTAGTGCTATTATAGATAAAAGTGATAACCTAATTAGTTATAAAGGTAAAGTAGATAACTTCTATTTATCTTTTAACGAAGAAGGAGATATAGCTATAGTTACCTTAAATGATAAGTACTGTGGATATAAATACTTTATGGATAAGAAAGTAACAGTAGGAGAAGTAAAGACAGGAGTATGTTATGTAGGAGAAAATGCTATAAATACAAATGATTTCTTACCAACAGAAAATAATAGTAGTATTTATGTTCATAATGAAACAGCAGCTCCATCAGGAAACGGATTACTAAATGAAATCCAAGTAGTAAACGGAGTTGAAGTAGCTGGATATACAGTATCAAAAACAGAACCAAGTAATCCAACTAATGGAGACGTTTGGGTTTTACTTGATGAATCAAGTAATACTAGTGTAGTACTAGGAAAAGCTTTTATACCAGTATCAAATTTAAAACAATATTCATCAGGTAAATGGAATAGTGTAGATTCATATTTATATGATGGATCTAATTGGGTAAGATTAAGTAGTGTAAAATATGCAGATAGAATCTTAAATGGAGCAGATCCGGTAATAGGAACAGGAATGATACCAGTAACAATAATGGATGATGGAACAGTAAAATACGCTGATACATCTAGTGAATGGTATAATTACTCTGATAAGAAATGGGCTAATGCAGTAATTCTTTCTAGTGGTACTTTTAATGTAGGAGATACTATACCAGAAGCAAATATTCAATCATACTTTGTATGGATACCAAGATATAAGTATAAATTATGGAATGTTACTACTCCTAGTAAAAAAGCTCATTCAATAGAGATAATATTTCAGGATAAAGATCATGTTACAAGTGATGCTGTAAGTGGAGAATGTACAACACCTATGACAAGTGGTGGAAGCGGAAACTGTGACAATGGGGAATATATGACTCATCCAGCATTTATCACTTTTAACTCTAATGGTTTCTGGGTTGGTAAATTTGAAACAGGATACTTAGGAGCGACAACAACTGCAACTGCTCAAGTAACAAGCTCTGATCAGACTAAAATAATAGTTAAACCAAATGTATTTAGCTGGAGAAATAATACAGTTTATAACATTTTTTTATCAAGTTATAATTATAATAGAACACTTGATTCACACATGGCTAAGAATACAGAATGGGGAGCTATAGCCTATTTATCACATTCGTTATATGGCATAAATAATGAGGTAAATATAAACAATAATTCTTCTTATAAAACAGGGTATGGTGCTTTGTCTACAACAACACAACAATCATATCCAGGAACAAATGGTGATGGTGCATCATATAATACTTTATATAATACTAGTAATGGGTTTTTATCATCGACAACGGGAAATATTACAGGAATATATGATATGTCAGGTGGAACAACAGAATATATGTCTTCTTATAGGTCGGGCACATTAGGAAGTAGTGGTTTTACAATTGCAATTATTGGTACTTATGATTCGAAATATTTTGATATTTATAATGCGACTACGACTATTACTACTTACAATTATAGGATGTTAGGTGATTCGACTGGTGAAATGGGGCCTTTTCTTTCGGGAACAATAGGAAGCTGGACTGGAAATGGTAGTAGTTGGTACTGTGATATATCAAATATGGTTGATTCAACTTATCCATGGTTTTTAAAAGGTGGAATGTATAATGGAGGAATACTTAATGGAATTTTTAATTTTTCTAGGGAGTCAGGTGGTGCTTTGACGTATACAGGCTCTAGATTAATCTTAAATCCTTAATAAAATAAATTATTCAATTTACTTGCATAAATATATAAATATATGATATAATCTATTTCGTTAGTGATCCGCTTACGTATATACGTTATGATCCTTATAATACAAAGAAGGAGTGATATCTTATGGCAAACGTAATAGACAAGATTAATGCTAAACAAATCAACCCAAATGTACCTGAATTTAGAGTTGGGGACACAGTTGTTGTTGACGTAAAAATCGTCGAAGGTAAAAGAGAACGTATCCAAGCTTTCGAAGGTCTTGTAATTGCTAAACGTGGAGGAAGCGTTAATGAAACTTTCACAGTTAGAAAAGTTTCTAGTGGAGTAGGAGTAGAAAGAATATTCCCTGTTAACTCACCAAAAATAGCAAAGATTACAGTAGTTAGAAAAGGTATGGTAAGACGTGCTAAGTTAAATTTCTTAAGAGGTTTAGTAGGTCAATATCGTATTAAAGAAAGAAGAAGCAAATAAGACCTAGGTCTTATTTTTTCTTTATAGAGGAAAATATATGAAAATAAAAAGAATATTAAAGGAAATAATTCCATACCTATTAATTATAATAACTGTTGTTTTAGTTAGAACTTTTTTGTATACTACAATTAGGGTAAATGGAGAAAGTATGGCTGAAACCCTATCCAATGGGGAATTAATGATTTTGGATAAAATTGGATTTAATACAAAAGGATTAAAGAGATTTGATATAATTGTTTTTGATACTAAAGTTGATAGAAAATTAATAAAGAGAGTAATTGGTTTGCCTGGTGAAACGGTTGAATATAAAGATGATAATTTATATATTAATGGTAAATTATTAGAAGATAAGTATGGGTATGGTTATACTTTTGATTTTGATTTAAGTGATATTGATGTAGATAAAATACCTAACAATTATTATTTTGTTATGGGAGATAATAGAGAAAACTCAATAGATAGTAGGGTATTAGGTTTAATCAAAAAAGATGATATTATGGGAAAGGCTATTTTTACAGTTTTTCCATTTAAAGATTTTGGTAGTGTAAATAAATAAAGGAGTTTTATGAAAAAAATATTATTTGCTACAGGTAATGAGGCTAAAGTAAAGAGATTTTATGATTCTTTAGCTAAAAAAGATATTGAAATGATAAGCTTAAAAGATATTGATATAGATTTGGATGTTGAAGAAAATGGTAAAGATGCTATAGAAAATGCTTTGATAAAAGCTAGAGCTTATTCTAATATTGTTGATTTTGCAATATTAGCTATGGATGATACTTTGTATTTAGAAAATGTACCTGAAGACTTACAACCAGGTATGTATGTTAGAAGAGTAAATGGAAAAAGATTAGATGATAACGAAATGATTGAACACTATTCTAATTTAGCTAAAGTCTATGGGAATGACGGAAAATTAACTGCAAAATGGGTATATGGAATGGCTCTTATATTTGAAGGTAAGGAATACACTTATACTTGGAATAAAGAAGAATTTTATATTGTAGATACTCCTACTAATATAATTAATCCAGGATATCCACTTAATTCTATTTCAGTACATAAAAAATTAAATAAATATTTTACTGACATTACAGATGAAGATAAAATATTAATTAAAGAAGATGAAACTCATGTTATTGATTTTATTATTAATAGTATGAAATAATATTCTTAATATGGTATTAGAGATTAATAAAACGATTATTAATCTCTTTTTGTATGTTATAATATTTTTATATTTGATTAATTGAATTATTAATGATTTAGGAAGTGAATGTATAATGGAAGAAAAACTTAATTTTTACAAAAAAATATTAGACGATAAGTCTTTTTATGGTAATAATAATTTTGTTATTGATAATATAGAAACTATATTTAGTCTTGTCAGGTACATAGGTACTAAATATAGATTTATCTGTGATGATAAATATATAAAAAAACATGACTATAAAGAAATTTTATTAGATGAAAGTATTTCTTTAGCTCAAAACTTTTTTAATGAACATAGTATTTCTATTAATGTTGAAGACTTAATTAAGAATAATATATTAGTTTTTAATAATAGTGAAAAAAGGGTTGATCCATTTTATAATTTCAAGGCTTCTGGGGTTTCATATTATGAAGAAAATTTAAAAAAAATAAATGTTGATTTAGAATATAATCTTTTTGATTCAATGATTATTATTCATGAAATTATGCATTATTTAAATCAACCAGATAATGATAGAAATATCAATAATCATTTACTTACGGAGGCTTTATCTTTTGGAGTAGAAGCAATATATATTGATTCTAAAATAGATACTGAATATAAAAATGATGCTATAGATTCTTTAAATAATCTTGCTAGATCAAATTATATGCAGATGAATATAGGATATGATCTTTATAAAATCATTTATTTATATAAAGAAAAAAAAGACATAACAAAAAGTGCATATGATGAAATGTTTTCAGATGATAACTATGAAAGAATGATAGATAATTTTGATAAGTATATTTTAACTAAAAAGACAATATTTAATTATACTTGGAATGTCTTAGGTTATCCTTTAGCAGTTTATTTATATGAAGAATATAAAGAAAATAATCATTTTATTAAAAACATATTAGAGTTTAATAAAAGTTTATTTGATAATGATTTTAATTTTTCTCTTAAAGTTATTGGATTAGATAACTTGAGTATGACAAAAGAAAAAATAGAAAAATCTACAGAATTATTTATTGAAAGAATTAAAGAATTGAATAAAAATATAATTACAGGTGAAAAAAGATGGAAATATTAAAAAGTAATAGTGAAATTAATATAAAAGATGATGATAAATTATTAATATCTTTAAAATTTATAGCAGATGAGTTTGTTTGTTTATTTTATAGTGAAGAACCAATAATAATTGATAGTGAGCTAGATGGAACTTTTTACGAAGGCATTAAAGAAATAATGGATAGTAATTATCAATTTTTTGATAATGATTTAAGTGTTAAAAGCAAAGATAAATTAGTGTGGTTATCTGATCAATATGGTGATTTAGATGATATTAATTGTACTAACAAAATTAGCAGATTAGTTATTGAAAAAGATGGTGATAAGTTTATAATAAATTCTTATAGACCAGATTTTATTAATTATAATATTATTAGAAGACCACTGGTAAATGTCTTTTCACCAGCTGGTAATGGAAAATATGCTATTAATTTAAAGACGGGTTCAACTCTACAAGATGATATGGTTTTAAATTTATATGTCCCATTAATTGATATAGCAAAAGTTAAAAAAAATAAAGGAGTAGTAAAGAATATGAAGAAAAAAATTTGATTTTATTTTTTCTAATAATAATAGTCATTGTGGGAGGAGTATTTATTATTCACCAGTTAAAAGAAAAAAGTAAATTATTAGTTAAAGTAATTCTAGATCAAGACTGTGAAGAAAAAAAATACTATTTTGATTAAGATGGTAAAAAAGTATATTTGGCTTTTGTTAATTCTATTACTATCAATAAAAATAATAAAAATTATGATTTGAAATACGCTTTAAAAAAAATCATAGATTTTTCTGATATATTATCTATAGCTAAAAATAAAGAGGAATATTGGGATGGTGGAATCATCATATATAGATATGATGATTTTACAATTGTTGTATATCAGCGATATACAGGAAACCAAAATGTATGTAATGATATTATTATAGGAAATAATAAAATTGAGATTGGAAATTATTGTAATTAAGTGTACGATGGAATGTGCTATACTTAATTTAACAAATAGATGCAGTATTCTATTTTTGAAATTTGAATAGTATTTAGGCATTAAGATGAGTATGAATTTGTATTAAAGTGTCATAAAACCTAAATAGTATGATATAATAAAAAGTAAAAACGAGGAGGTAGGCATATGGCAAAAGATATGTATCAAAAGAGAAGAGAACGAAAAATAAAAGCTAATGAAACTAATGGTTTTGAAGCTGAAGTTAAAGAAAATATAATTAATTGGTAAGTGGGGACATAAGAAAAACAACACTTAAACCCTTAAAAATAAAGGAAAAAACAGTGCTTTCTTTTTACACATTATAATACTTTTTATATGATTTTTAGCAAAAATTATAGGTAGTGGA
>JAQUVS010000018.1 GCA_028693275.1 Bacilli bacterium | reverse complement strand
TTTTCTACTTTAGCCTCTACTATTACATTTTCTGTTACATAGAATTCTTTTGTATATTCCATCCATGTTCCGTAGTCTATTCGATATAATTTTTTTGTTGCTTGTTCATCATAGTCTATTCTAATTTTAACTTTTTCTACTAGTTTTACACTTTCATCAGGCACTATATCTACTACTGCTTTTCCATTTGGTGCTATTATTTTATATCCATCATCTAATTTGTATTTTATCCATACATCTTCTACTCTATCTATTGGTATTGTTATTGGCCCTGTATATTCTTGCCAATCATCTTCGCTTGTTCTTATTTCTCCGTTTGTGTCTAGTCTCCATTGTCTATCATAACTTTCATCAGGATAAAATAAATGTAGAGTTATCCATCCTAAAAATGATGTGTTTCCACCATTAGCTAAATCTTCTTCATCTGATGTATTTCCACTTCCATTACCTGAGTTTTCTCCTTCTTCTCCTTGATAAATATAACATTCATAAGCTGTCATACTTCTTACTAATCTTACTTTTGTTGATATTTTATCTTTATAGGCACATGTTCTTAATTCTCTACTATATAGGTTCATCATTATATCATTTTCTGTTTCTATTATTACTTTTCCATAATCTGGAAGTTTTCCTTTTATTTGTAATATATTATCTTCATCTGGATATTTTATTACTACTTTTTCATCTCCTTCTTCCATCCCTTTATCACTTGCGTATAAAGATGATGCTCCTGAAATATTTATTGCTGTTGCTCTAAAAGATTCCATCTTTGACCATTGGATTAATTCTAGTACTCCAAAGATTGCTATTGTTGCTATTACTCCAATTATTACTAAAACTGCTAATATTTCAATTAATGTATAACCTTTTTTATTCATAAACTCACCTACATTACCCTATTGTTATAATTATATCATTTCATATGTTTTGTTTCAATAAAAAAAGCTTATAAAAGCTTTTTATTTTCTATTCAATTTAACTAATGTTTCTACATGATAAGTATTTGAAAACATATCATAGATTGATACTTCTTCTATATCATATTTTGTTAGTAATACTTTTAAATCTCTTGATAAAGTCACTGGATCACAAGAAATATAACAAATACTTTCTGGTTTAATATTCATAATAGCTTTGATTGTTTTAGTATCTAATCCACTTCTTGGAGGATCAACAATTATTGAATCTATATCCATAAATCTTTCTATTTTTTCTTCTACTTTTCCTTTAATAAACTCTATATTACTTATATCATTTATAAGTTTATTGTTTTTAGCATCTATAATAGATGATTTTTCTATTTCTATACCTATTACTTTATTTACATAAGGAGTTAATAGCATGCCTATTGTTCCTGTTCCACAGTATAAATCTAATACTTTATTATAATTTTTTTCTTTATAAAAATTAACTACATTACTATATAGTTTTAACATAGTTTTATAATTTACTTGGAAAAATGAAGATGGAGATATTTGAAAATATTGTTCAAATATTTGTTCTTTAATATACCCATTTCCTAATGTATTTATTCCATTTATATTAACAGTTGTTACTCCTAAGTCTTTTAACATTTTAGAAATAATTTTACTCTTTATTTTTCCCTCTATAACTACCATAGTTTCATTTAAATTTGTAGTTCTTATCATCATATCATATATCTGTTCTTTTGGATTTGATACTAAATATTCTCTAATATTATCTATTATTGTATTTAGAGAAGGATCTAATAAACAACAATTATCTATAGCTACTATTTCATTTGATTTTTCTTTATAAAAACCAAAATTGTTATTTTCGAAGTGCAATACAACTTTATTTCTATAATTAAATTCATTAGTAGAAATAATTTTATTTATATTTATATCTTTAAGATTTAAATCTGCAAATCTTTCTAAAATTTCTTTTACTTTATTTTCTTTATATTCAAGTTGTTTTTGAAAATCTTGATGCATTAAATTACAACCACCACAGCTATTATAATATGGACAAATTGGTTCTTTTCTTTCATCAGAACTTTTTATAATGTCAATTATTTTTGCTTCTGCAAATGTTTTTTTAACATTAGTTATTTCTATTTCACACTCTTCATTAGGAAGGGCTTTATTTACAAAAACTAATTTATTTTTTAATTTTGTTATTCCATTTCCAAAATGATCTTGATTTTTGATAAATACTTTATATTTATCTTTAATTTTTATTTCATCTAACATAAACTCACCTTTTACAATTATAACATACAAATAAAAAAGAAAAAGTAAGATTATACTTTTTCTTTTAAGATATTTAATTTTTCTATTTCTTCTGATAATTTTTTTCTATCTAATTCAACTATATTTTGTGGAGCTTTAGCTACATAGTTAGGATTATTTAAAAGAGATTGTCTTCTTTCTATTGATTTTTCTAAAGAAGATATTTCTTCTAATATCTTACTATTATCCTTATTACCTTCAAAATAATATGTTATTTCTATTATAGAAGATTTATAAGATTCTTTTTCAAAATCTAATATTTCTTCTGTTATTAAATTATCATTTTGTATTTTTAATTGATGGAAATAAATACCTTTGTATTCATCTAATACATCAACTTTTACTTTAGCATCTTTTGTTATTTGATTTGTAGCTTTAAGATTTCTTATTGCTACTATATCTGTAATTATTTTATTTACTTGTTCTAATTCTTTATTAAATACTTCTTTATCATTATATTTTGGATAAGAGCTAATCATTATTGATTCTTCTTTAACTGGTAACATTTGATAAATTTCTTCTGTTACATAAGGCATAAATGGATGTAACATCTTTAAGATATCTGTTAATACTTTTAATAATACTGATTTAGTACTATTATCCATTTTTGCTTTTGATAATTCAATGTACCAATCACAATAATCATTCCAAATAAAACTATAAAGTTCATTTCCTACGTTATGGAATTCATATTTATCCATGTTTTGTCTAATTGATTTTATAGTTTTATTTAACTTAGTTAAAATCCATTTATCTTGAATAGATATATTTTCTAATGAATAATCTTCTTCTTTAAAGTCATCTAGATTCATTAATACAAATCTTGATGCATTCCATAACTTATTAATAAAGTTCCATGTAGATTTTACTTTTTCTTCATCATATCTTAAATCTTGTCCTGGAGAAGAATTTGTAGTTAAGAAAAATCTTAGAGAATCTGCTCCATATTTTTCTATTACATCCATAGGATCTACACCATTACCTAAAGATTTAGACATTTTTTGTCCTTCTTTATCTCTTATTAAGCCATGGATCAAACAATCTTTAAATGGTCTTTTATCTGTAAAATGTAATCCTTGGAAAGTCATTCTATTAACCCAAAAAGGTATAATATCATATCCAGTTACTAAGACATTGTTTGGATAATATCTTTTTAAATCATCAGTATTTTCTGGCCATCCTAAAGTTGAAAATGGCCAAAGAGCAGATGAAAACCAAGTATCTAGAACATCATTATCTTGAGTCCATCCTTCACCTATTGGTTTTTCTAAACCTACATATATTTCATCCCCGTTGTACCAAGCAGGAATTCTATGTCCCCACCAAAGTTGTCTAGATATACACCAATCATAAGTTATTTCCATCCAGTGATTCATTACTTTTTCGAATCTTTTTGGAACGAAGTTAACTTTACTATTTTTATCTTTTTGATTTTCAAGCACTCTATCTGCTAATGGTCTCATTTTGACAAACCATTGTTTAGATAAATATGGTTCTACCATTACTCCAGTTCTTTCAGAATGTCCTACTGAATGGGTCATTTTTTCTATTTTAATTAAAATATCTTCTTTAGTTAAATCTTCTATTAATTGTTTTCTACATTCAAAACGATCTAAGCCATTATATTTACCTGTTTGTTCGTTCATAGTTCCATTTGGATTCATTACTACTACTCGTTCTAGATTATGTCTATTCCCTACTTCAAAATCGTTTGGATCATGAGCTGGAGTTATTTTAACAACACCTGTTCCAAATTCAGGGTCTGCATGTAAATCTCCTACTATTGGAATTAATTTATTTATTATTGGCAGAATAACATTTTTACCTATTAATTTATTATATCTTTCATCACTAGGGTTAACTGCTACTGCTGTATCACCAAATAAAGTTTCTGGACGGGTAGTTGCTACTGTTAAGAAATCGTTTGTTCCTTCTATATAGTACTTCATATGATAGAAAGCTCCTTCTACGTCTTTATATATAACTTCTTCGTTTGATAGAGCTGTTGTTGCTTCTGGATCCCAGTTAATTATTCTTTCGCCTCTATAAATAAGACCTTCATTATATAGTTTTACAAAGACTTCATTTACTGCTTTATTCAATCCTTCATCTAATGTAAATCTTTCTCTACTGTAGTCTAGCGATAATCCCATTTTAGCCCATTGTCTTCTTATATTTTCAGAGTATTCTTCTTTCCAATCCCAAGCTTTTTCTAACCACTTTTCTCTATCCATTGTTCTTGGTGCAATTCCTTGTTCTTTTAATTTTTTATCTACTTTAGCTTGAGTAGCAATACCTGCATGGTCCATTCCTGCTAACCATAGAGCATCATAACCATCCATTCTTTTATATCTAATAATAATATCTTGAATAGTTGTATCCCAAGCATGTCCAAGATGTAAAACACCAGTTACATTTGGTGGTGGTATTACTATACAAAATGGTTCTTTTGATTTATCTTTACCAGCTGTAAAATAATCTTTGTCCATCCAAAAAGAATATTTATTTGCTTCAACTGATAAATGATCATATTTTTTTTCTAACATATTCTATACTCCTTCTTCTATTTTATTAAAACATATCTTCTTTAATTCATTAAATAATTCCTCTGACTTATTATCTACATCAATCATACTTAGGAAAAATTCAAAATTATCTTTGTAGATTAGTAAATCTAATGATTCATTATAATTAAAATCATATATAAATGAAAATAAACTAACTACATAATCACTTTTTGTTTTGATATCTGTATTATTTACTAATTGACCATTCTTAAAATCTTCTAATACTTTGTCTGTTAATTCTTCTTTGATAAATTCATCTTCTTCTAATAGTGCAACTTGTCTAAAAATATCTATTTTATCGCAATCTCTAATCATTTTAGAAAATAATTCTTCTTCATCAGATAAATTATCAGGTAAATTTTTCTTATTATGATATAAAATAGCTGTTGCTATTACTAAGTCATATTTATCTGTTTCTATATATTTTCTTATATTGTTTTCTTCAAATAAAATTTTGACTCCATAGTCAGCATGATCAAATGATTCATGGTCTTTAAAAGTACCATGTTTCTTTATTTGTTCAAATCTTCCAATATCATGTAATAATCCGATAATTCTTGCTAGGACAGTTTGTTCTTTATTTAAATTCATTTTTTCAGCTAAATCAACCATTAATTCTGCCACATCAAATGAATGATTATATTTCAATATATCTTTTTTAGTATTTCCTGCTACTTTATTATAATACTTTATAAATTCTTCTTTAATCTTATTATAGTCTAAATTTTCCATAAAAAAACTCCTCCTTATATTAACTTATACAAGGACGAGTAAACCCGCGGTACCACCTTAATTCATAGATATCTATGCACTTAATTATACTTAACGCGTATTAACGTAATTAACTACTTTTATTTCATTAAATAAACTCCATTGCTACCTTCAACTAGTAATTATATCTATTTACACCTACCATAGATTCTCTATAATAATTTACTAATTTACTCCTCAATATCTTCGTTTCTTACGATATTATATATTATATTCCTGATTTTGTAAATATTTAACCATTTTTATTTATACAACCTTTAGGTAATTCTTTAGTATCATTCATAATTATATTAGTTGCATTTGTACAATTTAAATAATATTTATATTGATAGCTATTATTATTAACTGTTTTAACTTGAATAAATCCACTGCAATTTTCATCGTCTTTTTGTTTTAAATAACCTTGTACTAATAAAGCACTATATGGAACATTATAGCAATTTTTATCATTGATTAATATTCTACCTTTTACATATAGATCCATTGCTACTTTTGTTTCTTTTTGTATTGATTCTTCTTGTTTTGATAAGAGTAATTTTTCTGATAATGGTAAACATATAACTGTAAGAGCTACTACTAAAAGTATAAATAAAAACATTTCTATTATCGATATTCCCTTATTATTTAATTTCATAATTTCCTCCTATAAGTAATTACATAGACCATTATCTTCGTAATCATCAAAATCACTTCTTATTTCATCACCTTTGTAATTACAATCTAAAAAATATTCATATTCAAAATTACCACTTGTTCTTATTCTATTTAATTTTATTATTCCTGAACAAGTTGTATTTTCTTCAGTAAAATAATCTTCTAATAGTAATGTTTTATAGTCTAGAAAATAGCAAGAATTACCATCACTAAATGAACTTGTATTTTTTTTAACATATAGATCAAGAGCAGTATCCACTACTTGGATTTGATATTTATATGCCTTTTCACTATTATCATTAAAAACTTTTTTTAATGAAGGAAAAGCTACTGTTATTATTATTCCTAATATTACTATAACTGTTAATAGTTCTATTAAAGTAAATCCTTCTTTTTTCATATTAAATCACCATATACTTTCTCATCTATATAAGCTATTGCTTTTTCTTTTAATCTATTGAATGTATCTATTAACTCTTCATCTACTTCTACACTTTTTAAGAATTCTTTATAATATTTCTTTTCTTTTAATATTTGGAAACTTTCTAAAAATTTTATATCATATATAAAAGCCATAACTATTATGATAGCATCACTTTTAGTTTTTTTATCCATTAGATTAATTGTTTTTTCATCGTAGAATTCTCTTAAAACTTTGCCTGTTGGTTCGTCGTAAAAAATATTTTTTATTTCATGAGCTCTTACTCTATATATATCAATTTTATCTGTATCTCTAATCATATTAACAAATAATTCTTCTTTTTGATCTAATTCTTCTGCAATATTTAGTTTATTATGTAATCTAATTGTTTTTTCTATAATATTATAATAATTATTTGGGATATCAAATTCTTTAATAAGACCATTTTTAAATAGTATTTCAACACCAAAATCAGCATGATCTACTGTATTTTTATCTAACATACTTCCATATGTTTTTATTTGTTCAAATCTACCTATATCATGTAAAAGAGCTATTATTCTTGCTAAGATAATATCTTCTTCTGATAAAGATAATTTAATAGCTAATTCTTTCATTAAATCTTCTACTTGTAAAGTATGATAATATTTAAGTTTAATATTATCATTATCTTGCTCAAAAGATTTAATATAATTAATAATTTTTTCCCTAATTATATCTAAATTCATAGTATCACCCATTATCATTATACTAATATTTTATTATTTATGATACATAAAAAATAAAAAAAGTAATATATTTACACATATTACTTTATTATTAAGTTATTATTGTTATTATCATAACTTATGTTGATTGTTGTATTTTGTCTAATTTCATCATTAATTAGTTTTTTTGCAATGTTTGTTTCTATTTCTTTACTTACTAATCTTTTTAATGGTCTTGCTCCATAAGCTTCATCATAACCTAAATCTATTAAATAATCTTTTGCTGATTTATCTAATTCAAATTTAATATTTAAATCTTTTAATCTTAATTCTATTTCTTTAATTATTTTATCTAGAATATCATATAGAACTTCTTTAGTTAATTTATTAAAGACTATTATTTCATCTATTCTATTTAGAAATTCAGGTTTAAAGACTTGTCTTAATTCTTTTATAACTCTATCTTCTTCATTATTTAAAATATATTCACTACCGAAGTTAGAAGTCATAATAATAATAGTATTTTTAAAATCTACAGTTCTACCATTAGAATCTGTAATTCTACCATCATCTAATATTTGAAGTAATAAGTTTAATACTTCAGGATGAGCTTTTTCTATTTCGTCAAATAAAACTATACTATATGGATTATGTCTTACTGCTTCTGTTAATTGTCCACCTTCATCGTATCCTACATAACCTGGAGGAGAACCTATTAATCTAGATACAGAGAATTTTTCCATGTATTCACTCATATCTATTCTTATCATATGTTTTTCATCATCAAATAACTCATAAGCTAAACTTCTTGCTATCTCTGTTTTACCTACTCCTGTAGGACCTAAAAAGATAAATGAACCTATTGGTCTATTAGGATCTTTTATTCCACTTCTTGCCTTTAAAATAGCATCACTGACTAGATTAATTGCTTGATCTTGACCAATAACTCTTTTCTTTAAATTATCTTCTAATGTTAATAGCTTTTCTCTTTCACTACTTATTAATTTGGAAATAGGAATATGAGTCCATTTAGAAATAACTTTTGCGATATCTTCGTCTGTTACTTCATCACTTAAAAGCTTATTTTCATCTTTATCTTTTAAAGATATTAATTCTTTTTCTAATTTAGGAATAACTCCATGTCTTAATTTAGCAGCTAATTCTAAATCATAATTGTTTTCTGCTTGGTCTAATTCAAATTTACTTTTTTCTATTTCTGATTTAATTTTTTTAATATCATCGTTGATACTTTTTTCTTTATTCCATGAAACTGTTAATATATCTTCTTCTTTTTTTAGTTTAGATAACTCTTCTTCTATTTGTTCTATTCTTTTTTTATGTAATTCATCTTTTTCTTTTTTTATGGCTTGTTTTTCTATTTCTAATCGCATTATTTCTCTAGTTAATTTATCTAATTCTATAGGAACAGAATCCATTTGTACTCTAATACTTGCACATGCTTCATCAACTAAATCTAGAGCTTTATCTGGTAAGAATCTATCAGTTATATATCTACTTGATAATGTTGAAGCAGCTATTAATGCTTTATCTTGAATTGTTACTCCATGATGAATTTCAAATCTTTCTTTTAGCCCTCTTAAAATTGTAATAGTATCTTCTACAGTTGGTTCTTCTACTTTTATTTTTTGAAATCTTCTTTCAAGAGCTCCATCTTTTTCAATATATTTTCTATATTCATTATATGTGGTTGCACCAATTACATGTATTTCTCCACGTGCTAATAATGGTTTTAATATATTAGAAGTATCCATTGCTCCGTCTACTGCTCCACTTCCTACTATTGTATGAATTTCATCAATAAACATAATAATATTACCGTCGGACTTTTTAACTTCATCTAAGATTTTTTTTAATCTTTCTTCGAATTCTCCCCTATACTTTGCACCAGCTATTAAACTAGCCATATCTAGTTCCCATACTATTTTGTTTTTTAAACTATTTGGAACATCACCTTTTACAATACGAAGAGCTAAACCTTCTACTATTGCAGTTTTACCAACACCTGGTTCTCCAATTAAAACTGGATTGTTTTTTGTTTTTCTAGACAAAATACGAGTAATAGAACGTATTTCTTCATCTCTTCCAATGACAGGATCTATTTTTCCTTTTTTTACATCTTCTATGATATTACGCCCATATTTCTCTAAAACTTTTTCTTCTTGTTCTTGATTATACATAATTATCACCTCACAAAATAATTATATCACTATTTTGGCACTTGTCAACACCGAGTGCCAATTATTTTATAAAAGAAAAAACTATATCTTTTTGACATAATTTTTCTTGTTTTCATTGATTTCAAAAATATTATTTTCAGTATCTTCAATATAATAATTAAGAATCTTTTTTTGATATCTTCTATCAAAAAAATTTCCTATTAATATTTTTCCTTCTTTTATTACTTTCTTTTGTTCTTCAAGAATTAATGATAAGTAATCTGTTAATTCTTTATCGTATAAATCAACAGTATATTCATACATATATAAGATTGTATTTATTGAAGAAATTATATTTAAAGGATATATACCTTCTATTGATCTACCTTTTATCAAATGTTCCATTAACATATAGTCTGAATCTATAAAATCTTTTACTGCATTGTGCAAGAATGGTTTTAAGTCACTTGGAATTCTTCTTGTTTGGCTTTCTAATAAAAGACATAAGTCTTGTTCCCAAACAAGTTTACTTTCACTTTGAGTTAAAATTCCATTTATGGTAATAATTAATTCATTTGATGCTTCTAGTAATTCTTTATCAATATTATCTGTTCTAATATTTTTAATTAGATTTAAAGTGTTAATAAGAATTTTTTTGTCTTTTACCAAGTAAAATATATTATTAACTTTAATCATTTCATTTAAGGTAATTATTATTTTTCTTTGATCATTAATATTTGGAAAATGTTCAGAAATAAAATTTTCTTCTGGTTTTAAAACAGCATATCTGACTGCAAAGTAATTATATAATTCTTCTCTAAAATCTAGAATTCTTTGGTTAGTCAAATTGTAGTCTGATTCTATTTGTTTCATCTATTTCACTCTTTCTTTTCAATTTAAAGAGATTTTTATAAATATCCATATATCTATCTACTAAGATAAATTCTATTTCTCTTTTTATTTCTTCTGGTACATCTTCTAAATCTTTTTCATTTATTCTTGGAATAAATATTTTTCTTATTCCACTTCTATGACCGCCAATTACTTTTTCTTTAAGTCCTCCTATTGGAAGAATTTTTCCTCTTAATGTCATTTCACCAGTCATAGCTACATTAGTATTAATTAACGTATTTGTAAATAATGAAATAAGAGTTGTTACTAGTGCACTACCAGCAGATGGGCCATCTTTAGGGATAGCTCCTTCTGGTATATGTATATGAATATCATTGTTTTCGATAATATTTAAATCAACATGAAATTCTTCTGCATGTGTTTTTATGTAACTTATAGCAACGGTGGCAGACTCCCTCATTACTTCCCCAAGAGAACCTGTTAATATAATATTACCTTTCCCTTTATAAAGAGTTGCTTCTACTTGAAGTACATCTCCACCAAATTCTGTATATGCTAAGCCATTAACGACTCCAATATGTCCTACTATATCTAATCCACCATAGAAGTATTTTGATTTTCCTAAATATTTTTCTAAGTTATATATAGTTATTTTATATTCTTCAAGACTTTCTCCTAAAACTTTTTCAGTAACTATTTTTCTTATGATACTTGCTATTTGTCTATCAAGATTTCTTACTCCTGATTCTTTTGTATAGTTTCTTATAATTTTTAAAATTACTTCATCTGAGAAAGTTATGAAATCTTTTTTTAAGCCATGAGTTTCTAATTCTCTTGGAATAAGATGTTTTTTTGCTATATCTAATTTTTCATATTCAGTGTAAGAAGAAAGTTCTATTATTTCAAGACGATCTCTTAATTCTACTGGTATTTGAAAATAGTAATTTGCTGTTGTTAAAAACATTACTTTACTTAAATCAAAAGGTTCTTCTATATAATGATCACTAAATTTTTTATTTTGTTCAGGATCTAATATTTCTAATAAAGCACTAGCTGGGTCTCCTTTAATATCTTTAGTCATCTTATCTATTTCATCTATTATAAAGACTGGATTTTTAGTTCCTACTTTTTTCATTCCTTGAATAATCAAACCAGGAGCTGCTCCAATATATGTTCTTCTGTGTCCAACTATTTCTGCTTCATCATTGATTCCACCTACTGATATTTTAGTTACTTCTCTGTTTAGGCTTTCACCAATACTTTTGGCTAATGATGTTTTACCTACACCAGGAGGACCAACCAAACATAAAATAGGACTTTTTACATTTTTATTGTTTTGTTTAACTGCTAAATATTCAATAATTCTTTCTTTAACCTTTTCAAGACCAAAATGTGAACTATCTAATTTGTCTTTTACTTTTCTTAGATTATCATTATCTTTAGTTTCCGTATTCCAAGGAAGGGATAATAACCAATCTATATAATTTCTTATTATTCCTACTTCTGGAGAATTAGGATTAGTACTTTCATATCTTGATATTTCTAAATTTAATCTTTCTTTTACTTCTATAGGAGCATCTAAATTAATAATTTTTTTTCTTAATTCATCTACTTCATTATCTTTATCTTTAATATCACCAAGTTCTAATTTGATTTGTTTTATTTTTTCTCTTAAAACATATTCTTTTTGAGTTTTTTCTAATTCTCTATTTATTTTTTCTTCTATTTTTCTTTCTAGTTCTATTATGTTTAAATCTTCTGTCATATCATCAAGAAGTTTTTTAGCTCTTGTTTCTGGAGTTATTTCTTCTATGTACTTTATTTTTTTTAAATAGTCTTGTGGTAAGTTAGAAGTTACGATATCAGTAAAAGTATTCAAGTTATTCATACCAATAACCTCAGTTAATAAACTATTACTCATATATGGTATTTCTTTAATATATTTTTCAAGCGTACTTTTTATTGTTCTTATATAAGCTAGTTCTTCTTTAGCTTCAATAGTTGGGATTTCTACTTTATCGATATCTGCTGAAAAAATATTATCTTCTATTTTATATTCATCAATTTTAATTCTTTCAAGGCCCACTAAAATAATTCTTGTTTTTCCATTTGGCATATCCATTTTCATTTTTATTTCCGATAATACACCTATCTTAGGAAGTTCTGTAAAATCGGGATTTGTTTCTAGTGGGTCAGATGGGTGAACAATAACAATATTGTTCTTAAAACACCCTTCTGCAAGTGATAATACTTTTCTATCTTCTAAAGTATCTAATTCAAGTCTTAATTCATTAGAGGGAAATAGTACCACATTTCTTAAAAGTAGAACAGGTAGGTTTTTATTTTTCATTGGTATCCCTCCTCAAAATATATGCTTTTTATTGTAACACATATAATATAAAAATCAAGGTTTTGTTATATTATTTTACAATATTAAACAAAAAAAGAGCTATGCTCTTTATTTATTTGCTTCTTTAAGAATTGCTATTAGTTTTCTCATTTCTAAATCGTATTTAACCATATCAGATCCACCAAATTCTTTTAAGAATTCTTCTTTTTTCATTTGGTATTTAGTAGCTAATTCTTCTACTTCTGTTTCAACTTCAGCTTCTGATATTTCTACTTTTTCTAATTTAGCTATTTCTTCTAACATTAATCTATATAATACATGATTATTTGCTTCTTCTTTCATTTGATTTCTTAAAGCTTCTTCACTACTTTGAGTAAATTGATAATATGTTTCTATAGATATTTTTTGCATTTCAAGTTGTTGTTTGAATCTTGAAATCATTCTATCTAATTCATCTTCGATCATTTCTTCAGGTATTTCTACTTCTGTATGTTCTGAAATAGCTTTAAATAAATCATCTAAATATTTATTTTCTGATTCCATATCTTTATTAGCAAAAATATTATTTTTGATTTCTTCTTCTAGTTTTTCTTTAGTATCGATTCCTTCCATACCAAGATCTTCAAAGAATTCTTTATCTAATTCTCTTTCTTGTTTAACTTTTATTTCATTTACTTTTACTTTAAATACTACTGGTTGTCCTTTTAATTCTTCACTTGGATATTCTTCAGGGAAAGTTACATTTATTTCTTTTTCTTCTCCTTTAGCCATACCAACTACTTGTTCTTCAAATCCTGGGATAAAAGTATTACTTCCTAATTCTAGAGAGTAATTTTCTCCTTTTCCACCATTAAATGCTACACCATCTTTGAATCCTTCAAAGTCAATTACTGCAACATCAGTTAATTTTGCTTTATCATCACTTACAACGAATTCAGCATATCTTTCAGTTAAATGTCCTAATTCATGAGCTACTTCTTCGTCAGTTACAACTGGAGTTTCTCTTTTTACATTTAATCCTTTGTATTTATTTACTTTTACTTCTGGTGTTGTAACAATTGTAAATGTAAATTCTACACCTTTTTCATCTAATGATTTTAAATCTACTTTAGGTTGTACTACTGGAACTAAATCTTTATTTTCCATCATAACCTTAGTAAATGCATCTTGTAAAACCATATCAGCTGCATCAAAGAATAAAGATTCTTTACCAAATTTCTTTTCGTACATATCTCTTGGTACTTTACCTTTTCTATATCCATCAACAACAACATCTTTTTGTCTTTTAAGGAAGGCTTTTTCAATTGCATCATCCCAAGCTTGTCCTTCTATTTTTACAGCTACTTCTTTTCTGTTTTTAATTTCTTTTTCTTTTTTTTCTGCCATAATATCTCCTCCAATACTTCTATATTATATACTATTTATAATTTTAAGACAAGAAAAAAGATTGGATTAATAACCCAATCTTAAAATTTCGAATTTAGCATTATACATAACTCCAATTTGATATGCTTCAGTATCACTTGAAGTAAGTATATCATATTGGAATTTCTTATTAATTCCAATTCCTCCACCCCTATCTAGAACAATTGCAATAATACTACTATTAATTCTAACTATAGTCCCAAATGGATATTTACTATCAGCTGCTACTATTTTTATAGTACCAAATGTATTATCTTGATAATAAGTATTATTTTTAACATCATATCCTGATGCTGTATATCCACTACATCCATAACAGTATGGCGAATACGCACTAGCTGTTCCATATGTTGTTTCTATTACTGGAATATTTAATGTATCTATAGGATTATAATTTAATGTATTTTTAACTTCTTTTACTATAGAATCAATTTTTATCACCACTGGTTCTTCTATAGTTTCTATTTCTTTTATTTCAGTCTTTTCTATTTTTTCTAATTTTTTATGTTCAAACTTATAACTAGGTATACTAGCTAAAGCTATATTTGAACACATCTTTATATTTGATTTTGGTATATTAAATAATATCATTGTAAATATTATTAATCCTAATAATGGATAAATATACCGCTCATATGTTTTCATAATTCCCTCTCTTTCGAAGATGGGCTATATTATAATATATTTTGCGTAAAAAAGCAAGTTTTATCCATTTTGA
>JAQUVS010000047.1 GCA_028693275.1 Bacilli bacterium | reverse complement strand
GAATAGAGATTAATTAATGAATCATTATAAATTGTAAACACCACCTTTTTATTAGTATATTTTTTTGAAAGGAGAAATAATACTATTTTTCTCTAGATTGTAAATATCGAAGTATTAAATTATGGTTTACAGAAGAAATGGCTTTGTATTTATCCAACGGAGAGCCTTTTAAGAAAGTATTTGGAAAGTCAGATGAAGAAGTAGCTTCTAGTTAGCGATTAGTAGCTACTTTTTTAGTACGATAATTTCTGCTTTGGTAATATTTAGACAATAATCAGGATAATTGGTATAATTTTAAAGAAATATATACCTATAAAAAAAGCGCGAAGCGCAACCAAGAACTTTTCATCAATTAAAATTGTGGAGCAATTTGTTCCGCATCTAAAGGAGATATACATTGATATGGACAAGATATATATTATTGAGGATGATTTAAAGCTTAGCGATATTACTAGGGAGTATTTAGAGAGTAAGGGATATATAGTACATCAAACAGAAAACTTTATTGATATAATGAAAGAAATTAAAAAAATAAAGCCCAATATTATTATTCTAGATATAAACCTTCCGTACTTTGATGGCTATTATATATGTAGAGAGATTAGAAGAAGTTCAAATATTCCTATAATTATTACATCCGCTAGAAGTGGAGAAATGGATCAGATTATAGCTATTGATTTAGGAGCAGATGATTACATAATAAAACCATTTAAATTGGATATATTGAATTCTAAGATTAAAGCAGTACTTAGAAGAAGCTATGGAGAATACTCTGAAATAAAAACTACAGCTAATATTAATGGGCTAGTTTTAGATTCACATAATTATCAAATAATTTATAAAGAAAAATATTTTGAACTTAGCAAGAATGAGTTAAAATTGTTAAAAAAGTTTTTTGATAATTCAGGAGAAATTTTATCTAGGGCTGTATTATTTGAAGAGCTTTGGGATGATGGAAATTTCATAGATGAAAATACATTGACTGTTAATATAACTAGAATTAAAAATATTTTAAAGGAACTTGGATTAGTAGATGTTATAAAGACTAAGAGAGGTGTAGGCTATATGTTAGATGTAGCTGCAATAAGTTAGGTGCATTTTCATGAAAAAGATAATTATAAATTTTTTCATAGATAGGGCAAGTTATATCTTATTTATGATTATAAATTCAATATTAGTAATTACGTTTTATAGCCTAACAGTAAATGAGACTGTGGAGATTTTATATCCAATTTCAATAACAACATTTTTAATATTAAGTTATTTAGTTATTGAGTTTGTTAAATATTCAAGATTCAATATAGACATACAAAATTCTAGAGTTGAAAAAAATTATAATATAAGGTGTGCAACTAAAGAACAGCAAGAAATATATGCCCTATTAAAAGATCTTAATCTTGAGAATATAAAAAATGAAAACAATATAGTTAATAAATATAAAGAAAAAGAACATTTTTTAGCTAATGGTATTCATAAGTTTAAAAATTATATATCTGTTATGGCATTAATAATAGATAAGGGAAAATCACAGAAAATAATAGAAAAAGATATTTTGATTGATATAGAAAATGAAAATAGCAATTTAGAATCATCCTTAGAGCAAGTCTTAAGTTTTATTAGAATAGATAGCTTTGGAAATGATTTAGAATTAAATAATATAAATATTATTCAAGAATTGAAAAATATAATTAATAATAATAAAAGCAAATTTATTAATAATGAAGTTTTTCCAGTATTTGATTGTAATGCAAGTGATGTATATGTATGTACAGATAAAAAATGGAATCGAATAATAATAGAACAACTTATTACTAATGCAATAAAATATACAGTAAACAATAGTAATAGAAAGGTTTATTTTAATATTGAAAGTAGTAATGAAGAAGTAATACTTAGTATAAGAGATAATGGGATTGGAATACCAAAATATGATCTGAAGAGAGTATTTGAAGCATTTTTCACAGGAGAGAATGGACGAAAAGTAAGGAATTCAACGGGTATTGGATTATTTATTAGTAAAGAGATATGCAAAAATTTGGGGCATAGTATTGAGATTAATTCTGAATTTAATGTAGGTACGGAGGTTAGAATTACTTACCTTTCAAAATTGTAAGGTTATTTTAAGGTTAATGCATTCTTTAGAATCGCTATAAAATGTAATATTGAATTGGGAATATGAAAGAAGATAACAAGTTAAGGCACATGAAAAAACTGAACTTGCTATGTTCTTTCATATGTCTAAAATGAGTGGAGTTGAAATAGCTTAATTAATAAAAAAACATAATGAGACTATATATGAAGCTTAATTAGATATTATGGATAGGAGATAGGATATGGAAGCATTAAGAATTGAAAATATTTCAAAAGCATATGGTATAAAGAAAAATAAAATATTGGCTTTAAATGATATTAGTTTTTCTCTGAATAAGGGGGAATTACTTGCGATTATGGGGAGTAGCGGATCAGGAAAAAGCACACTCCTAAATATACTTGGAGCATTAGATTCGCCAGATTCAGGTAAAGTTTATCTAAATGGAAAATTGCAAAAAGAATATCATATAGAACCTTTTGCAACTAAATATAGAAGTAAAAATATAGGATTCATTTTTCAATCATTTAATTTATTGAGGGATTTAAGTGTTGAAGAAAATGTGGCACTGCCATTAATTTTGCAAGGGGTGAATTCTAAGGAAGTAGGGAAAAAAGTTAAAGAAGAATTAGAACTAGTTGGTTTAGAAAGATGGAAAAAGCATAGACCATTAGAGCTTTCAGGAGGGCAACAACAACGAGTGGCCATAGCAAGAGCTAAGATTACAGAGCCTAATTTATTACTTGCAGATGAGCCTACAGGTAATCTTGATTATAACACTTCTTTAGAAGTACTTAATATATTTAAGATGATGAGAGAAAAATTAAATCAAAGTATTATAATTGTAACCCATGATCCTATGGTAGCAAGCTATGCAGATAGAGTATTATTTTTTTATGATGGACAAATTGTAGATGAATATGAAAATAAAGAAAATAATAAGGAAAGTATTGATATCATATTAGAGAAATTTAAAGGAGTTATTAGTAAGCATGATTAAGAATTTAAGAGGGTTATCAAAAAGATTCTTTATATCTAATAAGTGGATTACAATTCCATCTATAACTGCAATAGCTTTATCAATTTTGTTAATAACATCACTTATGAATTTCTCAATAAATTCAGAAAATAATTTAAAGAAAGAAAGCCTTGAAAAATTTGGAGCCTTTGAAATACAATGCGGTTATGAGATGGATAGTTC
>JAQUVS010000017.1 GCA_028693275.1 Bacilli bacterium | reverse complement strand
TTTTTATTATACGATATACATCATCAGATACAGCTAGTCTGGTTTGATAGTCCAGTGCTGAAAAAGGTTCATCGAGTAACATTATGTCAGGATTAGTTGCAAGAGTTCTGATTAGTGCTACTCTTTGAATGTTCTGAAGACACAACTAGGTAATAATCATAAAGGTACTTGTAATCACTAAACAACATTAATAGTTGTTTTTTTATGTAGATGAGTATTTTGCAACTAAGTCTTATTGTAAGCTTTAATTGTTAAAGTAGCTATCAAATAATTACAGTTCTCTTGTAAAAAGCATATATAATAAAATATTAAGATTATACATGTTATAATGTAGATATATATGATGGAGGAAAATTATGAAGAGGTATGAATTAACTGTAGCGGAAGACAATATTTTGAAAACTATTAATGAAGATTGGCTTGGTAGAAATAAAAAATTAATTAACTTAATGAAATTATTAAATAACTTAAATGAGAATTTTATTATATCTATTGATGGAGTTTGGGGCTCTGGGAAAACTTTTTTTGTGAAACAACTAAAATATATTTCCAACAATTTAGATAGCATTTCCTACTTTAAACAAAATAAAGATTATGATGCAATAAAAAACTTTTCCGAAAAACATTTAGTAGTATATTATAATGCCTGGGAAAATGACAATCATGAAACTCCTTTAGAGTCACTAATATATAATGTTTTAAATGAATATCCAAAATATAAAAATTTTATTTCAAATCCAACTAAAACTTTTGCCGCTGCAAAACCAATTTTGCAAAACCTAATAGAGATGGTAACGAAGGGAATTATAACTAAGGAATGCTTTGAACAACTCAAATCATTTGAGGATTTAGAAGAAAATGTTAATACAATTGAAGAGAAGAAAAAAGCACTTAATAAGTTATTTAATTTAATAATAGAAAATAACAAAAGAATACTATTAATAGTTGATGAGCTAGATAGATGTAAGCCAGATTACGCTGTAAAAATGTTAGAAACTTTAAAGCATTTTTATAATAACGATAGATTAACAATTCTTGTTGTTACTAATAATAATCAATTGAGTCATACTGTAAAACATTTTTATGGATATGGTTTTGATGGATACAGTTATTTGAATAAAATGTATGATACTGTAATAACACTTGAGATTGAGAATTTAGAAAACTATGTACAAAATCATTGTTCTATAATGGCTAAAACTCATCTTCCTGAAAACATGTCCTTTTTATTATTTAAGCATTTATTTTTTTCATATAGAGAATGTAATAAATATATGTCCATGTATAGAATTGTAGAACCATATATTAATTATAAGGATGCTTTTGGTAGAGATATCAATTCATTTGAAAGCAGTATGATTTTACCGATGACAATCGCATTAAAAATTAAAAATATAGATATATACAATAAATTTATCAATGGAGAAGGTGAGGAATTTATAAAAGAATTTATAAAATCAATTGATAATATAGAAAAACATAAGGAATATAAAGACTGGTTTATTGAAATTTTGAAAGTTCCTCAAAGTGAAACCCTAGAAGAAAGTTTTATAAGACAATATAAAAAAATATTTGAATCAAATGATAAATATCGTGAGTTTCCATATTTTGAAGCAATTTCTCTATTAGGAAATAAAATTAATTTTTCAAATTAATATAAATAATTCATTTCAATACAAGAGCTTATATAGAGGTATTTTTAAACATAATTTATATTATTAAGATAGTCATTTTAGATATATGAAACGAAGTTTTCTAATTTTATAATAATTCTAAGATTTAGTGACACAACTTTTTTGAAATACCTAAAAGACAATATTATAATAGCATAAACAAAAAGAAGAAATAATTGAAGGTGACAATGTGAATAATTTTGAAGAAAAAATATTTATTGGTAATAATACAATAATAAAAAGAGAATTAGAGGATATACTTAAATTGAATATGAGCATTATAAAAAGTAGTAGTTCTGAAATACTTATGCTAGGTTTAATTAATTATACTAGTTTTATTAATCTTGAAGTTATGAATTATATTAGTAATAATTTTAATACTGACTTAAGGCAATTTTTGAAATTTAAAAATATTATAATAAATATACGTGCAAGACTTAAAGAGGAAAATATTAGTTTTAAAGAAAGAAGTATCAAAATTGCACAATTCAATAAAGAAACTTATGAGGAATTTAAAAAGACAAATATTATTAGTGATATTTTAAACATTTCGGTGGAAAATTTGGGTATATACTATAAAGATAAAAAAATAATAGGGAATACATTTTTATATGATAAAAATTACAAATATTTAAAAACGGATGGTAGTTACGGTAAAGAGAAAATAATCGATTACGGTAATGAACAAGGACAATTAGTAGCAGAATTTTCAAAAATATTTAAAGTTTCTACTGGTGAAAAAATTGATACTAAAAAAATTGATATAGTGTGCAAAGACTTTGATGTTTTTTCTTTAAAGACGAAAATATTTAATGATAATATAGATAGAACTATTTGTTTGAAAATATTAGATATGATCAGCAATATTAACTATTACTTTATGATTATTGTTAATATATTAGAAAATAATTCTACTTTGAGATATAGAATAGCATATATAATTTGGTATACTGCATATAATGACTTAAGCAAGATTATAGATGTAAATTCTTCATTTGATAAACCACTTGAGGAAAAGAAATTCAGTGATATTTTAAATAATCAAAAAATTTATTTAAATCAAGATTTTAGAAATTGTATGTTTCATTATGATATTAAACATGTTATTACTAAAGAATATTATGATGAAAACAAACTTTTTTTAGGATTAGTAGAACAAATATTTAATTTCTCTGAATTAGAATATATAATAACGATTGAGGTTTTTTTAAAGAGATTATTGAAATTATTTGAAGAAACAATATTGAAATGTTGTAATTAGTTGACCTTTGATGTAAAAGATAAATACAATAATATAAAAAAAATAGCACATATTGATACAAAACGGAATAATCCGTTTTTTTATTTGTATAAAACAAGTGCTTTTTGATTGAAATAACGTTATATACTTTTTATATAGGGTGTACTTTACAAATTAAGAAATTTTAATTATAACGGCAATGATATATGCACCTCTATACATAAAATGTTGTTATTAAAATATAAACTATTATAAAATAAGCCATATATGATGTATATATATTGGTATTTGTGATTTGT
Source organism: Bacilli bacterium (assembly GCA_028693275.1). Classification (GTDB taxonomy): domain Bacteria; phylum Bacillota_I; class Bacilli_A; order RF39; family UBA660; genus JAQUVS01. The sequence goes on along the minus strand of JAQUVS010000017.1, from coordinate 13,179 downwards.
ATTTTATTGCGTCACACTTTGAATAATACATTTATTTATAAGCATTAATAGATTTAAATGCATAAAAATATATGGCAATAGAAACACATATAAAACGTAATTTAATCATTTGTTTTTACCTCACCTAATATTGCATTAATATGACTATTAAGTTGTTATTTAATAAGGTAATAATTATTTTTTATATACCTCCATTAGTTTAGAAAGAATTTTCATATACAATTGAAAAAAATGTCGAAAAATGATATAATCAAGTTGCGAAGAAGTTGAAGTCGTAAATTTTCAACTTCTTTTTTTGTTAATTTACGAAAGGAGTAAAAGCATGGATTATAGAAATTATGAGAAATTTGTAATTGACAAACTAAGTGAAAAATCACTATGGTCTGATAAATATAGTCTTAAAGTCAATGACAATAATAGAGGGCAGTCAAAGAGTATTTTTGTTGTAAATGGTGAACAAAAAATATTTATTGCTAAATTTTTCACATACACAAAGGATAATGAAATAGATATAGCAAGCGAAAAATGGGAAGAAATAAATAATATGAATGATTACATTTTATTTCTTGAATCCAACCCCAATTGTGCTACTAATGTAGAAATGATAATAGAACTTCTTCAATTAAGAAAAAGGTGCTTTGGCAGATATATATTAGCATCAAATATGACGACTAATATATTTCCAAAAATATTTTATTATGAGGAGGAAATTAAAATAAACAATACAATTTGTGGATTTATTGTTGAGAAAGCTATAAATGGAATTACATTAGAAGATTATATGAGAAGCATAGATAGAAAAAAAGAAGATATGTTAGACATAGGTATTAAATTTCTAGATATTATTTCCTTAAAAATGTGTGGGTACTTTGAACATAATTTTGTTCATAGGGACTTATCACCAGACAACATTATGATTAAATTTGGGATAGAAATAGATTATATAATTATAGATCCAGGTGTAGTTAAAATTGTTGGAAGTACATCTACAAAAAGCGGATTAGGTTTATGCAAGCGCTTGTACTCTTCACCAGAACAGTTTTTAGGAAATGCTTCTAAAGTTGATTTTACCAGCGACATTTATACATTGGGAATAGTAATATACGAATTAATAACTGGTATAAATCTTATTAATTTATATGATAACAATAATAAGATGCCACATAAAGAAATTAGTATGAAGATTGATAGGGATGTAGAAGATATGTTTTATTCATCAATAAAAATAGATAGTGATAAAGCTGGGAACCTCTATTTAATTATAAGAAAAATGCTACAATTTAAAAATGAGAATAGATATAATACTCCAGAAAGTTTTAGAGAATCAATAAGTGTATTAGTTGAAGGAGATGATTAAAATGACTAATTATATAGTCCAACATGGTTTTGGAAAAGGGCAAAAAATAAAAGATGCTATAAATAACCATTATGTAAATGGAGTCATATTTTCACCACGAGATGAGTCTATTGATTCCATTATAGATTATGTTAGTAAAAGTGATTTTTTAAATAAAGACAATGCTTTTTTAGACCCTCAGTTTTATTATTCTACATATAATAGCCAATTTTATGGCAATTTGGATAAAATGCTAAATTTTCCAAAGGACATAAGAAGAAAAGATTGGAGGATGCGAACGGATAAAATAATAAATTATCTTGAAGACTATGTTACTATTTCTAAAAATGTATCTAATTCGCTAATAACACCAGGTTTTTGTATAGATAATATTGGATGGGAATTTGACTATAGTCTAGATATATATAATCATTGTAGGAGCAAATATCCAGAATTTAAAAAATATTATTTTTCACTTGTTATTTCGTCAAAATTGTTTAATAGTAAAAATGATGTTGATGAAATATTAGATGACATAAAAGATAGTATTGACAGTAAAGATGGTATATATATAATTGTAGCACATGATAAAAGCGAACATAAGAATTATGATTATATGGATGTAGAAGCATTATCTAATTTACTTTATTTAATATATACTCTTAAGCAAAATAGTTTTTCAATTATCATTGGATATTCATTTTTAAATTCAATATTGTTTTCTATGCTTGAAGTTGATTATGTAGGAAGCGGTTGGTTTAACACTTTAAGAAAATTTTCAAAAAATAGATTTGACGATAGTGAAATATGGGGATCAAGGAAGAAACATTATACCAGTGTACCACTATTAAGTTATCTTACTGGAGAATTGGTTAAACAATTAAAAAATAAAATGGATGTAAGATTTATTCTTTCTAATACGATATATGACGAACCTTTTATGAGGGACTATGATATTTTATCACTTGTAGATTATGAACAACAATATTGGGCATCTATTAGCAACATAATAAATGAAATAAATAAACAAACTAGCATTAGTGATAAGATTAATTATGTAAAAAATTCTTTAAAAAATGCCATTGATTATTACGAAGTAATATTGAGACACTTTGAATCAGAAAAAGAATTGCACAACCTTATAAAAATATCAGCGGCTCATTTGCAAAATTGGTTGTTTGCCATTGATTTATTTGAAAAAAAAGCATCGATTATTTAATCAATGCTTTTTAATTTGATATTGTTTCTGAAGTCTTAACTAATGCCATAAGTTTAATATATGATTTTATTGAACTATTTTGTTTAGCCTTTATTAATATTTTTACTTTGTTGTTAGTAACACCAATTAAGCCTATATTGTTTGCGTTTATCATATCATAATGTTTCTCTTTTATTTTGGTTGCTATATCAAATGGAAAAACCATGTAACTATAATCTACATAATTTTTATTTAAACAAGACTGATAAAATGCTTTATTATAATCAGTTAACTTTGCTTCGTATCCAAGGACTTTTACTTTTGGGAAAATGAAGTTAATATTTCTAAAGTAATTGTTTTTTTCATCTTTATATATTAGATTAGACGACAAAAGTTGTCTAATTGAGTTATCAACTGTATTTATACTCAAACCTATTTCACTAATTATTTTTTGCTTTGTAATAGGTCTAGTATTTTTAATTTTCATAAATATTTTAGCATTCGCTGGCTTTGATAATATAGATGCTTGGTTATAATTAAATGGCATCTTTTTACTGTTTGATATTCCAACAATATCAATATTTCCCCATCTTAGTGGCAATTCTTTAATTGTTATAATATTGTTTTTCTTAAAATAATTACTAATAAATATTTCGACTAAATCTTTTTCATAATCAAAATAATTGTTCATAGAATCATCCCCATATTCTTATTACAAAAATATTATATCATATTTCGTATTTTAAATATATGTTTTTTACTAGTGTACATATATAATAATATAATTATTTTAAAAAGTTTATCATTTACTCATAAACAACACCATCAACTTGAATAATTATGTTGTCAACGATAAATTCGTTTTCTTGAACATCTACCCAACGATCAATTGCACTTGAAATTGAAGGTTCCTCTGGCGAAGCAAGCCCATAGTCTCCTGAATATATAGTTTCAGAATATTCTGCTCTTCCATCCTTATCCAATTCTAAAGTAAATTCATAAGTATTAGCTGCCCAACACCATCCTGATGTAAGAATTTTTCCTTTAATAATTACATTTTCAACTTTAACATCTTTTCTCAATCTTGCTTTTGCTTCTAATTTTGCAGAGCCTCTATATTCATAACGTGTTACTAGCCCCCTTTGGGATTGTTTTTCAAATTCATTAAGTTGTACATCTAAAATAATGTATTCTTCAAAGTTATCTTTATTCAAAGTTATAGCTACTGGTTCTTTTTTTCCTACGCATCCAGATAGTAGTATGCATAGCATCAATAAAATTATTGCATCAATCATTTTTTTCATATTAATACACTCCTTTATATCATTATACTACAAAAAAATAATTTGTAACACAAAATGTGTAACTTACTATTTGTAACACAAATATTTATAATTTAATTAAGGAGTTGATATTGTGGAAAAATTTGAATTACCTAATTTAGAAGAAGAACAAACAGTTTTAAAGACAATTAGAATTAAACTTCCTACATTGAAGAAAATTGACAAACTATCGAAAGATACTAATATATCGATAAATAGATTAATAAACGAATGTATTGAATTTGCTTTAAAAAATATAACAGAAAATGATTTAAATAATAAAAAATAAATTTTTATTATTTAAATTGTTTTAAAATCAAGGGACTTAATGGTCTCTTTTTTTATAATAAAATATGCGAATATTATATTTTAATAATTAAAGATAATAAGATAATAAATTACTATTCACATTATATTCCTATATTATTTTGAATTTTGAAATGATTTGATAAGGTTAAATTATTAGTATATAATATTTTTATTTATTATTGGAGGTATTTATGAAAGGAATACAAATAGCAGCATCATTATATTTTTTGTTATATTTATTTACTTGCTTACTCGATTTTATCGTATGGCTAAATTTTAATGAAGTACTTACTTCGATACTATCATTTATTAGTATTATAATTAAATTTCCTAAAGATAGAATAGACTTATTACTTACATATACAGAATTAGGAAATTATTTATTGATTGCTTGTGGAATACTATTTTTAAAGTCGCTATATGACCTGTTTTGTGGAGATGGTCTTACTTGGTAAAAAATGATATAATCATAGTGTATTAGGTATAAGATATTTTTTTGAAAATTTACTTAAATAATAGATTAAATCTATTATTTTGTCTTATTTATTTGCTTTTTATTTTTAAATTTAAGAGGTGACGTATGAATATTTTAGAAATTTTAAATGAGAATAATGTTTCAATGGATATTAGACACTATGGTGTTGACGATATGTCTACTAACATTAAGGTTAAACAATTATTAGAGAATAAAGATATCATTCTAAATCATTTTAAAACTAATGATATTAAAATTTTAAATAATTATATTGATTATGTTTTTTTAGAGAACATTATGAATTTTTATGAAATTATACCTTATATGATTGAAGATAAAGAAGCTTTTAGTAACTTTCTTGATAAATGTAAACAAGCTTATGAAGGATATAAAGTTAAAGATGTAGTTTTTTTTATAAATGAACATTATATAGATATTTATTCTTATGAAGATGCAGTGGAAAAAAATCTATATCTTGCACATGATTTAAAAGATTATACTTCCGATTTAATTGGATTACATTTCAATTCCTTTGATACAAATGTGATTGATTATGTAATAAATGAGGCTACTTATGATGTTATAGATAGCTTTGAAAAATGGCAAAAATATTTTATCAAGCATCCCAATGAGTTAGACAAATTATTTAGTGAAAATAACATAAATAAAGTATTTTATATGCGCTTTGAAGAAATTGCTAATATTTTAGAATCCATAAAATCGAATTTTAAATTTTCTAAAACAATATCAAATTCTATAGATATTATTTATAAAATTGTGAAAGATAATTATTTTTATCCAAAAGAAGATCTAGCTATTTGGCAAAGTTATTATATGATCAATGACTGTATGATATTTCTAAAAAAAATGAAATCTACGTACGTATATGAATTGGAAAAAGAATTAGTTAAACAAGAAGAAGTTTTTAATAATAATTTAGTCAAAAATGGTCATTCTAGTACATTTGAGTATGATATGAAACCATTTATTAATTTTTTTGAAAATAAAAATAATCCTTGGGAAATTAGAATTATATATTTAACACATTCCAAGGACAAACAAAACAAATTAGTAAGTTTTCTTGAACAAGGGGCAAAAAGCGAAACAAAAGCACTTACTGATGAACTTGCTAGAAGTAACCCAGGTACTGATGAATACTTTACAAGTTGGAGATTAAGAAATTTGTCTTTGTATTCTTTTGAAATAAAATCTCGATTAATGTCTATAATGCGTACTGATAAGAACTTAAGTGAGTATATTTCTGATATATACGGAGAATTAAAATATATTTGCACTAATATTGATACAACTATGGAGCTAGAAGGATTGGATGAAAATATAGAAATGTTATCACAATATCTAACTGATCTATTTATTAATTTATTATCAGATGATGCATCATTAAAAATGACAACCAAAAATACTATTTATGGTTGTTCTATGTTTGTATGTGGTTTAATTGAAAAAACACTTCGTATTATCTATAAATATAATATGAGGAATATTTCATATATTCCAGACTCTAATATTACGCTTGGCAATTTATTAAATGAGTGTGATAACAATTCAAGTATTATATTAGATATACTTGGCAAAGAGCAAATTAAATGTCTTAGATATTATTTGCACAAAGTCGACTTTTATAGTGTGGGGGACAATATTAGAAATGATTTAGCCCATTTAAATGGGAGAACTATTAAAAAACTAAATTATGATTTAATTTTAGAATTATTATCATATTTCAATTCTATTTTAAATAGTTGTGTATTATATTATCAAAGAAAGATACTACAAGTAAGTAATCCTTAAATATGGAGGAAGCAGTGAGAAAATTTAATATAAGTAGAAATAACCATTTTGTCTCTCAAATGTATCTAGAAGCTTGGCAAAACAGTAATAATAAAGTAATGGTATACGATTTACTTGTCCCAGATGATAAAGTTCCAATATGGTCATCTAAATCCATACGTAGTGTTGCAAGTATTGATAGTTTATTTGTAAGACTAAATAATAATATCGAAACAGATGATATTGAAAAATGGTTCGCCACTGAATACGAATCACCTGCTAAAGAAGCTTTAAATAAGGCAATAAATGAAGAAAGAATTAGTGTTGATGAATGGCATAAATTAATTAATTTTGTTGCCTGCCATATTGTTAGAACTCCTGACTTTTTAGTAAAAATTTTGGAAACAGCTAAACGGGATTGTGCTCCTATTTTTGAAGAAGAGATTGAAAGTATTTCCCGTTTTTCTGAAGAGACAATAAAAGAGTCCATAAAAAATATGAAAATAGATATTAATATGGATTTATTCCCAATTAAATGTGTTGATGTTGGTGATGATGAAACTGGGTTAAATAGGTTAATTAAAGTAGAAACGATTTTTGGGAAACAGTTTTATTTATGGATTATGAAACATCTACTTGAAAAAACATCTAAAATTTTACACAAACATAAGTGGGGAATTATAACCATTAATGATAAAGTCATTTTACCTACTAGTGATAGTCCAGTAATTTGTCTTAACTATAATAATGAAAATGATTATAACTTTGGTGGTGGATGGGGAAAAGAAAATAGTAATATCATATTTCCTATTTCTCCAAACAAAATTCTATATACTCAGGTTGGCATAAAATGTAAGCCTAGGATGAAAGTTAATTATAAAATGAGTTTAGTATTCAAAAAAATTATAGTAGAACATTCATATAGAAAAGTAATATCTAACTTTAAAGATGAAGAAATTACAAAAATCAAACCTAGACATATAGATTTAAAAGAATTTATAAGAGAAAAGGAAATGTGGGATAATTTTCAAAAAGATTATTTAGAAAAAGAATCAGAATATATAAAATAAGAGTATTTACAAACACTCTTATTTTTTTATGGAATTCAATGCCTTTTTTCTTTCATCTAATTTGGTCTGTTTTAATTTTTCCACATGTTGTTTCTCTTTATCAGCCTCGTACTCTAGATATTTTTTATATTCTTCCCAACCTTCTTTAGAGGCTTTGTTGTATTCTTCCCATTCCTCAGGAGTTTTGGGATTACTATCTTCATGAAAATTTGCTATTGTGTTTTCAAGTTGCATAGTATCACGCCATTCTTCTTCTTTTTTTATTTTATTTTCTCGCATGAATATGTTTTTAATACGATCATTTTCGATATTCATTATACAGATAGCAATTTCTTTTGATAATCTAATTCTTTTCATAACGCTTTCAAATACATTTCTTGTATCTAAAGATAATTTTTTACTGGTAATCTCCTCATAGAAAAAAGGATTATTAAAAAAATACGAACTGTCAAAGTTTTTATTATAAATATGTGGATAGAATATAAGTTTATAAATTTTTTCTAATTCTTCTGGTTTTATATTTTTAATAAATAAATTAAAAAATTTTAAACTCGGTTTATCTATTTCTACTATATCATCTTTAGTATAAGTTTCTTTTTTCAAAGAACAAAGTTTTGCAATTGTTTCAGAATCAAGACCAATTTCATATGTATTTTTTTTATCTATATTATACATCCCCAAAATCTCATCTGTGGTAACATCGTAGGCTTTAGCCAACTTCATTAAATTTTCAATATTTGGTACTGATTTACTTCTTTCATAATTAGATATTGTACCAGTCGCAATTTTGGTTTTCTTGTTAACATCTCGAATTGTCAAATCTTTTCTTTCTCTAATAGTTTTTAAATTAGTTCCAATATGATGCATAAAATCCCTCCAAAATCATGTTCATTTTATTGAACAAGTTATTAAAAATGTGTTGTGTTTCATGCTTTTGTTCGTTTTTTAGACATGTTTTTTATTATGTCGTATAATGGTCACGTCAAGAACAAAAACGCGTTTAATTTTGACAAGTTTAATTAAATTATATCATAAAGGAGAAAATATTAAAATGAAGAAAAATATTACAGAAAATAGTACTACTATTCTAAACTTCTATAGAAATAATAAAGAAGTTATTGGGTTAAAAGAAGAAGGGTTTAAGCAATGGATAGAGAACAATTATTATGCTAAACGTAATGATGGTAAATTTATTGCAACTAATTTTTCAGAGGAAAATGGCTACATGATTAATAAGAAAAAGGCAATTATAGATATTGAAGAATTTAATTGCTTCATTAGTTACAGTGCTTTTATCACACCTAAGGGGCAAGAACACATACTTAATATCTTTGAAAATGTTGATGGTGAGTAATATGTCAGAAAGTAGATTCAAAATAACAAGTTTTAAAGATATTAAAGTGGAAGAGGTTCAATGGCTTTGGAAACCATATTTCCCACTTGGCACCATATCTTTCATAGCTGGTGATCCAGGTATTGGCAAAACATTTTTAACTACATTTTTAGCTAGTGTTGTATCGAAAGGGGAAAAATTTCCCTTTTCTGATATAAATGCTCCAATAGGGCAAGTTATAATTCAAAATGGTGAAGATGGTAAAGGAATTACTATAAAACAAAGGTTAAATACATTTAATGCAAATGATAGTAGTATCCACATTATTGAGTTAAAAAAAGAAAGAGAGGATGAGTCAGATTTACTTTTAAAGGATGTTAATGATATTGATTTAATATTTGAACAATTAAAACCTAAACTAGTTATATTTGATCCTATTACAAATTTTTTGGGGGATATAGATATGAACAGTGCTACAAGGGTTAGACAGGTATTAAAACCTATAGTAAAACTTGCGGAAAAATATAATTGTGCTATTGTATTCGTTATACATAGAAATAAGGGGATACAAGGTGGAAATCAATTACATAGGTTGTTAGGTAGTGTTGACTTTGGTGGTATTGCTAGATCAGTTGTATCAATAGGAATTAATCCCAATAATAAGGAAGAAAAGCTATTTATGCATACAAAACACAATTTAAGTGAAAGGGGTTTAACTATTGCTTTTAAAACCACAAATGAGAATGGTATTGTATGGCTAGGAACTAGAGAATATTTGCAAGATGATGAAATATCAAATAATGTGGAATTAGGAATTAAAGCAACAGCAAAAGAAATTGCTAAAGAATTCATAGTTGAATATTTAGAAAAAAATGGCAAGTCAAAATATGATGATATATTATCATTAGCTATACAATGTAGAATAACAGAAAAAACACTTAATCGTGCAAGAGATGATTTAAAGGAAGAAATGGTAATTGATAAGGAATATAAAGGACGAATAGTTTATTGGTACTTATTAGAGGATAATTCCCCATTTCCTCAAGGTGTATAGTATGGGTAATTGGGGAAAGGTAGTAATAAAAGAAGTTTTATCTAACCAGTGTACCCTTAAGCAATACTATAAAGTATACATTATGTGTGGATTTATAATACTCTTTTGCACAATAGCATATTCTTTAATAGGAGGTAATCCTTATTATGAATTATAATGTTATTGATATAATTAGGGAAGATATAACCAATGAAAGTTTAAAAGATATAATTAATAAAAAAATCTATAAAATCCTTTTATTTCTTGAGATGAGCAGCTTAAATGAAGGTTAAAAAGTGTTATAATTATATTGGTTATAAGTTTAACTTAATTAATGATTATTGCCTTATAGAAAAGAGGTAATAGTAATGGATGAAACGGGGAGTGCTAGAAGTCAAAAACTATCAAGGGTTGGTATTTATTTAAGACTATCTGATGAAGATGATAATAAACAAAATAAAGAAGATGATAGTGAAAGTATTAAAAATCAAAGAAATTTATTATTAGATGAAATATCTAAAAGACCTGATTTTGTATTAGTGGATGAATATTGTGATGAAGACTTATCAGGCGCTGGAACATATCGACCAGACTTTGAAAGGCTAATTAGAGATTGTGAACTTGGTAAACTAGATATAATATTATGCAAAAGTCAATCAAGATTTTCAAGAGACATGGAAATTATTGAAAAGTATTTGCATAATAAATTTATTGAATGGAATATAAGATTTATTGGTTTATCTGATAATGCTGATACAGCTAATGCAGGCAATAAAAAGTCAAGGCAAATCAACGGGCTTGTAAATGAATGGTATTTAGAAGATGTATCAAATAATATAAGAAGTGCTTTTCATTCTAAAATGAAGCAAGGCGAGTTTATATCGCCATTTGCCTCTTATGGTTATGAGATATCTAAAGAAGATAACAACAAACTAGTTATTGACCCAGTTGCAAGTGAAGTTGTTAAAGACATATTTGATTTATACTTATCAGGGTTAGGATTTACTGGAATTGCAAAGCATTTAAACAACAAGAATATTCCTTGTCCTTCCTTATATAAGTATCAGAAGGGAATTAAACTTAACATAATAAGTAATCGCCCTAGAGAAGAGATTAAATGGACTACAAATGCAATTAAAACCATTCTAACAAATGAATTATATCTTGGACATTTAATACAAGGTAAGAGAACAACAGTAAGCTATAAAAATCGTAAAATTGTTGATAAAGATAAAAAAGAATGGATAAAAAAAGAAAATATGCACCAAGCAATTATAACTGAAGAAATATATAATAAAGTTAAGATTGCTATGGAAGAAAGAACTAAACCAGTTAAAAAAACTGGAATGGTACACAATTTTTCAGGAAAAGTATTTTGTGCAGAATGCAATAGATATTTAAGGAAGAAAAATTCTAGTAAACATGAATATCTAGTTTGTTCTAGTAATCGAGATGGTTATGATGATTGCTGTAATAAGACAGCTATGAGATATGACAAATTAGAAGAACTTATGTTAGATGCTATAAATAAAAAGATCAGAAAGTATTATGATGCAGAACGATTAAAACAAGAAGATAATAAAAATACAAAATCACGTTTTGTTGATAAAATTATTTCTTTAGAGAAACAGAAACAAGATTTAGATAATAGACTAGGCAAAACAAGAAACTATCTTAAGAGTTTATATGAAGACAAGGTCAATGAAGTTATTACTGGAGAGCAATTTAAAGACCTATTAAATGATTATAATAATAATGAAGAAGTTTATAAAAAACAAATAGAACAAATAAATAAAGAGATTGAACTTTATAAATCAAAAGAACAATCTAATTCTAATAATAAGAAACTATTTAAAAAATACCAAAAACTTAATAATTTAAACAGGGTAATTGTTGAAGAATTTATCGAAAGTATTTATATTGGTAAAGTAAATGAAGAAACAAGTACAAGAAATATTCAAATCAAATGGAATTTCGAGTAATAGAGTTGCTTTTATTGAACAAATTTGACTCGATATAGAATTTCAATTATTTGTGATATAATTTTAATATATGAAGAACACTCACTAATAATGTAATACCAAAGAAAGAAGAATACTATGAAAATATTTGAAAAACTGTTCTCTATATTTAGAAGTAAAAACAATGATGGGTTTACTATACCAAAAAGCACAGAATTTATTTCAAAAGAATTTCTATTAAATATCCCAAAAGAACTTAGACAACAAGAAATATATAATCATATTATTGATTATGAAATAGATTTTGATAAAGAAGCTTATGAAGAAGTCATGAAAATGAACAAAGGTCATCAAATGATATATTTGATTTGGCATTTGCAAAGTGAAATAAATAATGGAGGATACTTTCAATTTTTTGACAATTTTGAAAATTGTAATAAAATATTACAACCATACTATGATTTGATTTCTGAGCATCTTATAATAGTTAAGGAATTTCATAATGATTTTATTAAAGCGATTTCAGTATATAAAAAGTTAAGGAATGCCAAAAGTGAAAAAGAAGAAGAAAAGTATGATAAAGAGTTATATGAACTTGATACTAAGTTTTATGATTATGAACAAAAATTAATAACTGCTGTAGACGATTATATTGATAGTCATATAAATGATTTTATAAGTTAAGGAGCAAATATGAATAATTTAATAATTGAAAAAGTATGGCAAGACGAAGTAGAGCCTTTTGGAGAATATATATTTATAGCTGAATCTGAACTTGCAAAAGTAAAAACGACTTTTTATGTGTCTGATGATGACATGATAAAATTAGGTGAACTTTTAGAAAAGTTTGCATCAAATAAGACTAAGGAAATATACTGGGAAAATAGGTATTCACAACATAGTTCAGATATAATAGAATTTTATATAAAGGGGTTTTATGGTGATAGTCTTGGACATATTTGTTTTGAGATTTTTAGCAAGATACAAGATGGTAAATATTGCAATGATAAACCTATTAAGAAAAGAAGAAAATTATTCACCAAAAATGATGAGGTTAATCCAACAAAGCATCAAACCTGTTTTTATGTTGAGAATATAGAATCACAGTCATTAATAGAATTTAGTAATAAAATAAAGAATATCAAATTAAATGAAAAAATCAAAATCATTGATTAACACTTATAAATTAAACAAAAGTTAAACTAAAAAGTGTCTTTACTGCATTCATGCTACTCTTTGTCTCATACCGCCTGATAATTCTTCAGGATACTTATTAATAAAATCTTTAAGTCCATAGTCTTCTAAAAGTTTGATAACCTTTTTTTTATTTGAACTGTTTAACTCTTTACTAATT
>JAQUVS010000046.1 GCA_028693275.1 Bacilli bacterium | reverse complement strand
ATTCTTAGTACTTCCATATTTAATGAACAACTTAGAATAATCCTTATTCTAGTCCAAGTCTTCTTTCAAGTTCTGAAATTCCATCTTCAACTTCTTCTATTGGTAGATTCCCTAATATTAATTCATCAGTTTCTCTTTCTTTAAGTCTATTGTAAAATCTCATTCCCTCTAAAATCATACTTCCATCGTTATTAGTCTTTCTAAGCATATAAAATAAAGTATCTTCAGCCTTATCAAGTTTATTGGCTAGTTCATAAAGTTTTAAAATTTTCCTATCCAAATCTAATGAAAGTTCATAATTTATTAATTCACCTGCTACCTCTACTGCATCATCTAAATATTTAGAATTGATATCTTTATCCTCAGTATAGGCCTTATAAAAACCTTCTAGGGATTTTTCATAATACTTAACTTTTGCATTTTCATTACTTTCTTTATCACTAATTATTCCTTCAAGTTGCATAAGACATCCAAATGCAATAAACTTTTCAGCATTATATTGCATTTCTTTACTTATAATTCCTTCAATACTATTAAAAGAAAAAATATCTACAGTTCCTATATCAAGCCCAACTAAAGCTTTAAGTTCTTTATTCACTCTTTCCTTAGCCTTTTCTATATCTCCATTAATTATATTTTTATCTACTTCTTCTCTTACTAATTTTAAAGTATTTTCTACTTCCTTCATATAATCATTTTTTAGCATTTTAGTCCACCTCATATTTTGAATTACTAATTATAATTTTTAATAATTAATTATTTAACATCATTTACATTAACTCACACTTTATAAGTATATTTTTAAGTATACATCTCATAAAATTTTATCATATTAACTCATCTAATCAAAGAAATATAATAGATAATTATTTTCTTTCATATTAATAAACTATAACACTATGTAAAATATTGAAATTACTATATATCACATATCTATATGCTTTTCATATAATATACTATAAAACAAGCTCTTATAACTAATTATACAGAGAAAATTTTGATAAACTTATGATAATATGGAGGTATTTTATGTGCAATATATCTGGAAATGAACGTGGCTTTGAAAATTTTCTAGCTAATAATCATCCTAATTGTAGACGCCATAATTCTGAAAATGAACTTGGCTCTGAAAACTTTTTAACTACTAGTGATACTAGTAATAGGCGCAGTAATAATTCTCCTGAACCTGGTAGAGCTTTATTAAGTTGTGGTTCTGGCGGAATTGGACCTATGCCTATAATTTCAACACACTTATCTAGACCTATACCTGTAGCTAGTGTATCTATAGATACTAGCCGCTTATGCAACCCTAGAGTTCTTTTAACATTTACTAGTTTAATTTGTTTACCTGCAACTATTTTAGTAAATTTAAATTTTATAATTGAAAAATGTACTGATGGAGGCTGTCCTCAAGAAATTGGTGGAACCCATACTTTTTCTGAATTAGCTAGTGTTTTAGAATCTGAATCATTCTGTTTCCAATATTGTGATTGTAGTCCATGCACTAGTTGTACAACCTACACAGTTAAACTTGCACCAAGTAGTTTGATTGCTGAAACAGCTGGTTTAACTATAACTAATGCAACCTTAACTGCTTTAGCTATTGAAACTTTTTAACAGTAATTAATTATATTACAGGGAGCTCTTTTATTAGAGCTTCTCTTATTTATGCACTATGAATTGACTTAAACAAATCCTAATACCTTCAATACCTCTACACCAATTTTTCTTTCAACACCTTCATAAGGATAACAATGAATATGGATAGCAGGATTAAAATTAAGCTCAATTATTGCATAATTAGAATTTTCATCACTGTAATCTTCTAGCATCATATCAACACCACAAATCCTGGCATTGACTGCTTTTGCTGCATTTACCGCTATAATCTTAAATTTTTCTGAAATATCATCAGTATAATCTATACTGTCTCCGCCTGTGCTTATATTTGAATTTTCTCTTAAATAAACTACTTCATCTTTTTCTGGAATATAATTAAAGTCTTTGTTTTGCTGATTTAAAAATAATTCAGCATTTTCATCTAAGTTTATTTTTTCAAGAGGTGTTACATAATGATATCCTCTTAATGAATCTTGATTTTTTATTTCTACAAGTTCAGTTATAGATTTTATTCCATCACCTTTAACATTAGCTGGTACTCTATGAAGTATCCCAGCAACCTTATCATCCATAACTAAAAAACGATATTCTTTTCCCTTTATAAATTCTTCAATAAGAACTGTATTATCATATTTAAATGCAATCTTAAAGGCCTTTTTAATACTCTCTTCATCTGCACCATCTTTAAATATACTTATACCTGTTCCAAAATTAGTAGATTTTGGCTTGATTACTATTGGAATCTTAACAAAATCTTTTATTACATTTAGAGCTTCATCCATAGAATTAACTTCTATTCCTTCCGGAATTTTAATGTTGCTGCCTAAAAGTACTTTTTTTGTAACACTCTTATTTTCCATAATTAAAACAGTTACATAATTATCTTTTGAAGTTTTAGTTGCCTGCTTAACATATTCTACTTTACCATTTTTCTTAAGTGAAATAAAATTCTCAGTTCTATCTAAAATCTCGACCTTTATTCCTCTTTTAATAGCTTCCTTCATTAAAATTTGAGTAGATAATTCTAATTTTTCATACCCTTCTAACTTAAATCTATTCTCATAAGCACTTTTTTTATGTTCTTTTGCAATATTTAAATGAGCGTCAATATATCCTTCTTTTTTAACCTTTTGTTGTATTTTGTAAGCATAAGTTAATCTATGATCCTTAACTTTTTCAATCATTAAGTTAATAACTTCCTCTTTTCCAAGATTAAGCTCTTTATTAATATTTTTAATACTTTCTAATATCTCTATTCCCCACTGCTCTTTTGAAATAACTTTTCCATCTTTCTTTAACATAACATCATTTTGTCCAAACTTGGATATTATATTTTGATTTTCTACTGCTTCTTCCTGCCACTTATCATAATCACTTTCTTCATTTATAAGCAAAAATAAGTTAAACAATTGAAGAAAACATAAATCATTTAAACTTATACCTCCCTTTTCAAAAGGATTAATATCAATACTTCTATACTCTAGATATTTAATTCCATCTATACTAAGTGAATTAAAAAAATCATTAACATCATTAGGTTTGAGCCTTATTTCACTATAAAGTTCTTTATGACTATCTATAAGTTTATCATTTATAAACTCTTTTAAGCTTTTAATATAATCCTCTACAGAATTATAGTTCGGAAACAAATCAACTTTATTTTTGTAGCCACATTCACTATTTCTGTAAGATAATGCACCTTCATTTGAAAAACCGTCATTTACAATTTTTTTAGGTGAATTCACACAATTTTTTATATAACTTTTATCAACAACACCACTTGCACCCAAAAGATATATGATAAGCCATCCAAACCTCAGATAATTTCTTGTCATCTTTAAATAAATATTATCTTTAAAATTCTTATATTCTAATTTTTTATTTTGTTTTTTGCAATTTATATTC
>JAQUVS010000045.1 GCA_028693275.1 Bacilli bacterium | reverse complement strand
ATTCTTAGTACTTCCATATTTAATGAACAACTTAGAATAATCCTTATTCTAGTCCAAGTCTTCTTTCAAGTTCTGAAATTCCATCTTCAACTTCTTCTATTGGTAGATTCCCTAATATTAATTCATCCGTTTCTCTTTCTTTAAGTCTATTATAAAATCTTATTCCTTCTAAAATCATACTGCCATCATTATTAGTCTTTCTAAGCATATAAAATAAAGTATCTTCAGCCTTATCAAGTTTGTTTGCTAGTTCATAGAGCTTTAAAATTTTACTATCCAAATCTAATGCAAGTTCATAATTTATTAATTCACCCGCTACCTCCACTGCATCCTCTAAATATTTAGAATTGATATCTTCATCCTCAGAATAAGCCTTATAAAAACCTTCTAGAGATTTTTCATAATACTTAATTTTTGCATTTTCATTACTTTCTTTATCACTAATTATCCCTTCAAGTTGCATAAGACATCCAAATGCAATAAACTTTTCAGCATTATATTGCATTTCTTTACTTATAATTTCTTCAATGCTATTAAAAGAAAAAATATCTACAGTTCCTATATCAAGCCCAACTAAAGCTTTAAGTTCTTTATTCACTCTTTCCTTAGCATTTTCTATATCTCCATTAATTATGTTTTTATCTACTTCTTCTCTTACTAATTTTAAAGTATTTTCTACTTCCTTCATATAATCATTTTTTAGCATTTTAGTCCACCTCATATTTTGAATTGCTAATTATAATTTTTTATAATTAATTATTTAACATCATTTACATTAACTCACACTTTATAATTATATTTTTTAAGTATACATCTCATAAAATTTTATCATATTAACTCATCTAATCAAAGAAATATAATAGATAATTATTTTCTTTCATATTAATAAACTATAGCACTATGTAAAATATTGAAATCACAATATATCACATATATATATGCTTTTCATATAATATACTATAAAACAAGCTCTTATAACTAATTATACAGAGAAAATTTTGATAAACTTATGATAATATGGAGGTATTTTATGTGTAATATATCTGGAAATGAACGTGGCTTTGAAAATTTTCTAGCTAATAATCATCATAATTGTAGACGCTATAATTCTGAAAATGAACTTGATTCTGAAAACTTTTTAACTACTAGTGATACTAGTAGTAGGCGTACTGGTAATTCTCCTGAACCTGGTAGAGCTTTATTAAGTTGTGGTTCTGGTGGAATTGGACCTATGCCTATAATTTCAACACACTTATCTAGACCTATACCTGTAGCTAGTGTATCTATAGATACTAGCCGCTTATGCAACGCTAGAGTTCTTTTAACATTTACTAGTTTAATTTGTTTACCTGCAACTATTTTAGTAAATTTAAATTTTATAATTGAAAAGTGTACTGATGGAGGCTGTCCTCAAGAAATTGGTGGAACCCATACTTTTTCTGAATTAGCTAGTGTTCTAGAATCTGAATCATTTTGTTTCCAATACTGTGATTGTAGTCCATGTACTAGTTGTACAACCTACACAGTTAAACTTGCACCAAGTAGTTTGATTGCTGAAACAGCTGGTTTAACTATAACTAATGCAACCTTAACTGCTTTAGCTATCGAAACTTTTTAACAGTAATTAATTATATTACAGGGAGCTCTTTTATTAGAGCTTCTCTTATTTATGCACTATGAATTAACTTAAACAAATCCTAATACCTTCAATACCTCTACACCAATTTTTCTTTCAACACCTTCATAAGGATAACAATGAATATGGATAGCAGGATTAAAATTAAGCTCAATTATTGCATAATTAGAATTTTCATCACTATAATCTTCTAGTATCATATCAACACCACAAATCCTGGCATTAACTGCTTTTGCTGCATTTACTGCTATAATCTTAAACTTTTCTGAAATATCATCAGTGTAATCTATACTGTCTCCACCTGTACTTATATTTGAATTTTCTCTTAAATAAACTACTTCATCTTTTTCTGGAATATAATTAAAGTCTTTGTTTTGCTGCTTTAGAAATAATTCTGCATTTTCATCTAAGTTTATTTTTTCAAGAGGTGTTACATAATGATATCCTCTTAATGGATCTTGATTTTTTATTTCTACAAGTTCAGTTATGGATTTTATTCCATCTCCTTTAACATTAGCTGGTACTCTATGAAGTATCCCAACAACCTTATCATCTATAACTAAAAAGCGATATTCTTTTCCATTTATAAACTCTTCAATAAGAACTGTATTATCATATTTAAATGCAATCTCAAAGGCCCTTTTAATGCTCTCTTCATCTGCACCATCCTTAAATATACTTATACCTGTTCCAAAATTAGTAGATTTTGGCTTTATTACTATTGGAATTTTAACAAAATCTTTTATTACATTTAGAGCTTCATCCATAGAATTAACTTCTATTCCTTCTGGAACTTTAATACTGCTGTCTAAAAGTACTTTTTTTGTAACACTCTTATTTTCCATAATTAAAACAGTCACATAATTATCTTTTGAAGTTTTAGTTGCCTGCTTAACATATTCTACTTTACCATTTTTCTTAAGCGAAATGAAATTCTCAGTTTTATCTAAAATCTCAACCTTTATTCCTCTTTTAATAGCTTCCTTCATTAAAATTTGAGTAGATAATTCTAATTTTTCATAACCTTCTAACTTAAATCTATTCTCATAAGCACTTTTTTTATGTTCTTTTGCAATATTTAAATTAGCGGCAATATATCCTTCTTCTTTAACCTTTTGTTGTATTTTATAAGCATAAGTTAATCTATAATCCTTAACTTTTTCAATCATTAAGTTAATAACTTCCTCTTTTCCAAGATTAAGCTCTTTATTAATATTTTTAATACTTTCTAATATTTCTATTCCCCACTGCTTTTTTGGAATAAGTTTTCCATCCTTCTTTAACATAACATCATTTTGTCCAAACTTGGATATTATATTTTGATTTTCTACTCCTTCTTCCTGCCACTTATCATAATAGCTTTCTTCATTTATAAGCAAAAATAAGTTAAACAATTGAAGAAAATATAAATCATTTAAACTTATACCACCCTTTTCAAAAGGATTAATATCAATACTTCTATACTCTAGATATTTAATTCCATCTGTACTAAGTGACTTAAAAAAATCATTAACATCATTAGGTTTGAGTCTTATTTCACTATAAAGTTCTTTATGACTATCTATAAGTTTATCATTTATAAACTCCTTTAAGCTTTTAATATAATCCTCTACAGAATTATAGTTTGGAAATAAATCAACTTTATTTTTGTAGCCACATTCACTATTTCTGTAAGATAATGCACCTTCATTTGAAAAACCGTCATTTACAATTTTTTTAGGTGAATTCGCACAATTTTTTATATAACTTTTATCAACAACACTACTTGCACCCAAAAGATATATGATAAGCCATCCAAACCTCAGATAATTTCTTGTCATCTTTAAATAAATATTATCTTTAAAATTCTTATATTCTAATTTTTTATTTTGTTTTTTGCAATTTATATTC
>JAQUVS010000016.1 GCA_028693275.1 Bacilli bacterium | reverse complement strand
AAACCAGTAACAAAATTCTCATTAGAAGGAATTAAAAATATTAATTGGTTAAGTGAAATATTTAATTATGCTTTAGTTATCGTTTTATGGATGGGAGCTATTTCTTTAATTTATTATTTAGCAACAATCATAATTAAAAAAGATGGGAATTTCTTTAAAAACTTAAATAATACAGCAGTATCATTCCTACCAGTTATTATTGGAGCAGGAATTGTTTCTCCTATTTTAGGTTTAATTAATTCATACTTAACAATAATAGTAGTAATAGCAACAGGAGTTTATTCAATATTAGTATTACTTGAACTTATGAATAATCAAATTAAATTTAAAACAAAAGATGGTAAAATTTACTTTAATTTTGTAATTTTATCATTAATAGCTGGTGGAATATATTACTTATTAACTTTAACAATCACAAATGCTATTAACAGTAATATTTCATCATTATTTTAAAATAGTAAAAAAGAGATAATTTTATCTCTTTTTTTGTTATAATATTAATAGGTGATAACAATGAAAAATAAAACTATGTATATAGTTCCTAATCATATAAAAAAGAATATAATTGAAAAGATAAACAATTATCAAACTTTAGTACAATACAAAGTAATAAGTATAGAAGAATTCCTTAAAAATTATTTGTTTGACTATGAAGAAGAAGCTTTATATAAAATAGTAAAAGAATTTAATCTATTAGTTCCAACTGCTAAAGAATATCTAGATAATTTAATTTATATAGAAGATAAAACCTATAATAATAAGAAATTAGATTTAATGGTAACAATAAAAAATTACTTAAAAGATAATAATCTTATTAAAGAAAATTTTTTATTTAAAGAATTGTTAAAGGAATATAAAATTGAAGTATATTATCAAAATTTAGATCCATTTATAAAAAATATTTTAAATAAGTTAGATGATATTTCATTTATAGATAATAATAAATTAATAGAAAAAGAATTAATTATAAATAAATTTAAATATATAAATGATGAAGTTTTTTATATAGCAGAAGAAATTTGTAACTTATTAAAAAAAGATATAAATATAAGTCAAATAAAGCTTTGTAATATATCTAGTGAGTACATTAATCCAATAAACAGAATATTCCCTTTATTTAATCTTAAAGTTAAGTTTAAAGAGACTATTTCACTATATGAAACAGATTTAGGATTAGAATTTTTAAATTTAGTTAAAGACAGTAATGACTTTGAAGAAATTATAACTTTCATAGAAAAAAAAGATAATACTGAAGATTTAATAAATATAATAAATAAATATTATACTTGGAATATATCACCTAAAGAATTATATAACATAATAGAATATGATTTAAAATCTACAAAGATAAAACAAAAAACATATATAAATCAAATAGAAGAAATATCAATTGATGAAATAGAAGAGGATCAATATGTTTTTATTATGGGTTTTAATAACGAAAACATACCAAAAACTTTTAAAGATGATGGTTTCTTAACTGATAACTTAAGAAAAGTATTAAATTTAAATACTATAGAAGATATAAATAAATATGAAAGAATAAGAGTAGCTAATTCATTATTTAAAAGTAATAATATAATTATATCTTTAAAAGAAAATACACCTTTTAAGGAATATCGTGATTCATCACTAATAGAAGAGTTAAATATGAAAATAAATTATCATGATGAAAAATTTTCTAATTACTCAGAAAAATATAATAAAATATTATTATCTGAAAAATTAGATGATTATATTAAATATTCTACTAAAGATAATTTATTAGAACTTCTATATAATAATTATTATAATTCAGAATCTTATTTTAGTTATGATAATAGATTTAAAGGAATAGATAAAGAAGTTTTAAGAAAAAACATAGATAATACTTTAAAACTTTCTTATTCAACAATGGATGATTATTATAGATGTAAATTTAAATATTATTTAAATAATATATTAAAATTAAATGTATTTGAAAGTACTTTTAAAACTCAAATAGGAGAAATATTCCATTATGCTTTATCTAATAAAGATAAAAATCCTATATTAAGTTTTGAAGAAAAAGTAAAAGAATCCAATTTAGATATTAAAGGTAATTTCTATATTAAAAAATTAGAAGAAGAATTACCATTCATTTTAGATGTTATAAAAGAACAAAAAGAACTATCTACTTTTGATAAAGAATTATATGAACAAAAGATAGAAATAGAAATATCAGATGTACCAATTAAAATCATTTTTAAAGGTATTATAGACAAATTAATGTATAAAGAAGAAGTAAATACCTTAATAAGTATAATTGACTATAAAACAGGTACAATTCATAGTGATTTATCAAATACTATTCATGGTATATCTATGCAATTACCAGTATATTTATATTTAGTAAAGAAAAGTAATATGTTTACTAATCCTAAAATAGTAGGTTTTTACTTACAAAAGATAATTCACCAAGAATATAAAATAAATCCCAAGAAAACTTATGATGAACAAAGAAAAGATGATATGAAATTAATAGGATACTCAACAGATAATATGGAAAATCTAGAAAAATTTGATAAATCATTTGTAAATAGTGAAATGATTAAAAGTATGAAGTTAAAAACAGATGGTACTTTTACAAGTTATTCTAAAGTTATAACTGATGACCAAATAGAAGAATTAATAAAAGTAGTAGAAGATAAAATAAAAGAAGCTGCAACAGGTATTATAAATGCTGATTTTTCTATAAATCCTAAAATAATTTCAAATGAAAACGAAGGATGTAAATATTGTAATTACAGAGATATATGTTTCAAAACACCAAAAGATTTTATAGAATTACAAAAAGAAAATAAATTATCTTTTTTAGGAGGTGAAGAAAATGCCGACTTGGACTAAAGAACAACAACAAGCCATAGATTTGGATAATTCTAATATAATAGTTTCTGCAGGAGCAGGAAGTGGGAAAACAGCTGTTTTAAGTGAAAGAGTTATTAGAAAAATAAAAGATGGAATAGATGTAGATAAATTATTAGTTTTAACCTTTACTAATGCAGCAGCAGCAGAAATGAAGATAAGAATAAGAAAAAAAATAATTTCTAATAATATGAAAGAACAATTATCTAAATTAGATTCATCTTATATAACAACATTTGATTCATTTGCCCTATCACTTGTAAAAAAATATTGTATAGAATTAAATGTTTCAAGAGATTTATCAATAGTAGATAATAGTATTATTAATATAGAAAAAAAGAAAATTTTAGAAGAAATATTAGAAGAAAAATATCAAGAAAAAGATAATGATTTTCTTAAACTCATTAGAGATTTTTGTAATAAAGATGATGATAATATCAAAAAAACAATTCTATCTTTAAGTAAGAAAATAGATATGAGATACGATAAAGATGAATATCTAAATACTTATTTAGAAACATTTTATAATGATAATTACATAGAAAATATCATTAATGAATACGTAAAAGTAATATTAAATTACAAAGATATAATAGAAACTTTACTAGAAGATTTACAACACTATCTAGAAGAAGATCAATATCAAAAATATTATGATCTTATAATTAATTTAGTTTATGCAAAAACATATGATGATATATCTAAAAATATTAATTTTAAGCTGCCAAATACATCAAGTAAATATGAAGATGAAGCTAAAGAAATAATAAGAGACATCAAAAAATATCAAAAATTAATTCAAGAAAAGACTTTTTTAACTACAGAGGAAGAAATAAAACAATCAATAAATAGTACTTATCCATATAAGAAAACAATCATAAATATAATAAAAGAACTAGATAAAAGAATAACTTCTTTTAAGTATAAAAATAATATATTTGAATTTGTGGATATAAGTAAAATGGCTATTAAATTAGTTAAAGAGTTTAAAGATGTAAAAGAAGAAATAAAAAATTACTTTAATGAAATTATGATTGATGAATATCAAGATACTAATGACTTACAAGAAGAGTTTATAAAAGAAATAGAAAATAATAATATTTATATGGTAGGAGATATTAAACAATCGATATATCGTTTTAGAAATGCTAATCCTAATATATTTAAAGAAAAATATGATAAATATTCAAATAATATAAATGGTCATAAAATAGATTTAAATAAGAATTTTAGAAGTAGAAAAGAAGTTTTAGATAATATAAATACTATTTTTGATTTAATAATGGATAATAATTTAGGAGGAGCAGAGTATAAAGAAAGCCATAGAATGGTCTTTGGTAATAATACTTATATAGAAGAAGGAAACTCTGATCAAAATAATGATATAGAAATATATAATTATGATCCTAAAGGAGTAGAAAACTTTTCTAAAGAGGAAATAGAAGCATTCATCATAGCAAATGATATAAAAGAAAAAATAAATAATAATTATCAAATATTTGATAAAGATAGTAATCCATTAATTCTAAGAAAAGCTAAATACGATGATTTTGTAATAATTATGGATAGAGGTAAAGATTTTCCATTATACAAAAAAATATTTGAGTATATGCAAATTCCTCTTACCATTATTAATGACCAAGATTTAACAGATCAAGATAATATATATATTATAAGTAACATCATAAAATTTATTTTAAAGATTAAAAATAAAAAATATGATGATGAATTTAAATATTCATTTATATCTATAGCTAGAAGTTATATTTATGAATATAGTGATCAATATATATATGATGTTATAAAAGAAAATAGATACTTTGAAACATCAATTTACAAGGATTTAAATGAAATATCATCTGTTATAGATTATTTATCTAATAAAGAATTAATTCAAAATATAATAGATAAACTTGATATATATAATAAATTATTAAAACTTCCTAATATGAAGGAAAATACAATTTGTCTTGAAATGATATTAGAATTTGCTTCTTCAACATCAACAATAGGATATACAAAAGAAATGTTATCTGAATGTCTAAAAGAAATGTTAGATACAGAAGAAAAAATAAAATACTCATTAAATATAGGTGGCGGAGATAGTGTAAAAATAATAAATATTCATAAATCTAAAGGTTTAGAATATCATATATGTTATTTTTCAGGATTCTATAAAACATTTAATTTAAAAGAGTTAAATGATAGATTTCTCTATGATAATCAATATGGAATAATAAGTCCTTATTTCAATAATGGTATAGGTGATACCATTGAAAAATCTTTATTAAAAGACAAATATGTCAAAGAAGAAGTAGGAGAAAAATTAAGATTATTTTATGTAGCTTTAACAAGAAGTATGGAAAAAATGATTATTGTATTACCATCAAGAGATAAAGAATCAATAACAATCTCTAATGACATAGTCGACAATGATATAAGAGAAAACTATAAATCGTTTTTAGATATAATCGAAAGTATTGCTTCAAGAATAAGTAATTATAAAGTAGATGTAAATTTAGATAATATAGAAATAACAAAAGATTATGATAAAATCAAATCGAATAATTTTGATATTAAGTCTATAAATAAAAAGATAATTACAGATATATTAGAACTACCTATAGAAGAAGAAAAAACAGAAAAGTTTTCTAAAAAAATATCTATACTTAAAGATAAAAAAATAAAAGAGAACATTAATTTTGGGAATTATATACACTATATATTAGAAACTATTGATTTAACTAAAAAAGAAATAAATCTAGATATAGATCCTTTTATTAAAAATAAAATAATTAAGTTTTTAAATAATCCTTTACTTGAAAATATTACAGAATCAAAAATAATTAAAGAATATGAATTTATATATACAGAAGAAGATACTATAAAACATGGAATAATAGACTTAATTTTAGAATATAAGGATCAGATAGATATAATAGATTATAAGTTAAAAGAGATAAATGATAATAACTATATTAATCAACTAAAAGGATATAAAAACTATATAGAAAATAAAATGAATAAAAAAACAAATATTTATTTATATTCTATATTAGATGAAATAGTAAACAAAATATAATGTAAAGTTTTATAAAAAAATTAATAATTGCTTGTCAATTTTATAATATAATGTAATAATTGAAAAGTGTTAAACAGGAGGATTATAAAATGGATATAGGTGTTATAATATTAGCAATAATACAAGGAATAGCAGAATTTTTACCAATCTCATCAAGTGCTCACTTAATTATTTTTAGAGATTTATTTGGAGTAGGTGCAAATGTAATTACAAAAGATTTTGCTTTGGTATTTGATATTGCTCTTCATCTTGGGACTTTATTAGCAATAGTAATATATTTTTTCAAAGACTTTTGGACAATGTTTACTAAAGGAATAACTAAAGGTATTAAAGATAAAGAAGGTAAAATATTTTATTACTTAGTCATAGCTACAATACCAGCTGCAATAGTAGGCGTTTTATTTGAGGATATGATTGATGAATTAGTACGAGGAAATTACATAGTTATAGCAAGTGCTTTAATATTAATGGGTATTATAATATATTTAGCAGATACAACAAGCAAAGAAGTAAAAAGTACTGAAGAAATGACATTAAAAGATGCAATAATTATAGGTATAAGTCAAGCTTTTGCCCTAATGCCAGGTCTTTCAAGAAGCGGAACTACAATAGCAACAGCAAGACTATTAAAAATAGATAGAACATCAGCCGCAAAGTTTTCTTTTTATTTATCTGCTCCAATAGTAGTAGGTGCAGTCTTAATTCATTTATTAGATAAAACAACTATTGCTTTAATAACAGCTAATTTAAGTATTTTCATAGCAGGAATATTAACTGCTTTTATAGTAGGTCTTTTATGTATATCATTTTTATTAAAATATTTAAAGAAAAATGACTTTAAAATTTTTATGTGGTACAGGATACTATTCGGTATAGCAATAATTATATATACTTTAATAAAATAGATTTTAAATCTATTTTTTTGTTATAATAATAAGAGAGGTGCAATATGAAAAAAGAATTTTTTGAAGAAATAATTAATCTTTGCTTATCTAAAGGAGCAGATTATGCTGATATATATTTAGAAGAAAAAGAGACAAAAAGTATTATATTAAGAAATAGTCAATTAGATAATATTTCTATAAGTAAAACAAAAGGTATAGGAATAAGAATAGGATTTAATCATAAAGTTTTCTATGCAAGTACAAGTAATATTGATAAAGAAAATATTATTAATATTGCTAATGATTTATGTAAGAATATAGATAATAAAAATAAGACTTTTTCTAAAATATCTTTAGAAGAAACTTCTGATTATTATATACCAAAAATATCACATAATAGTTTTAGTATTGAATCTAAAAAAGATATATTAAAAGATATTGATAAAATAGTTAGAAATTATTCTCCTTTAATAAACCAAGTTGAAGTTATATTAAGAGAAGAAGAAGTAAAATATACAACAGCTACATCTAAAGGTATTTTACTAAATACAAATAGTATGGAAACTAGACTTAATATTGCCTCAATTGCTAAAAAGGATGATAGACAAGAAAGATGCATGTATAACCACGGAAGTGGTAAAGGTTATGAAATGTTTGAAGATTTTGATTATAAAAAATTAGCATTAGATAATGCTATTAATTGTATTGATAAATTAAACTCTGTTAATTTTAAAGGTGGAGAACTACCTGTTATATTAGGTAATGGCTTTGGAGGGGTTATCTTTCATGAAGCATGTGTTCATGGACTAGAAGCAACTTCAGTAGCTCCTGGATTCTCAGTTTTTAAAGAAGATTTAAATAAACAAATAGCATCAAAAAAAGTTACTATTATAGATGATGGTTCTATTACAGGAGAATGGGGCAGTACATTATATGATACAGAAGGTAATAAAACTAAAAAGAATACTTTAATAGAAAAAGGGATATTAAAAAGTTTCTTAGTAGATGAATTAAATAAAGATATTCTTAATCATGAAATAACATCATCATCAAGAAGAGAAAATTATAGATTTGCTCCAACTTCAAGAATGAACAATACTTATTTAGAAAAAGGAAATGATAATTTTGAAGATATGGTAAAAAGTATTAATCTTGGAGTATATTGTAAAACAATGAGTGGTGGTTCTGTAAACCCAGCTACAGGAGATTTTAATTTTGCAGTGGAAGATGCTTTTTTAATCGAAGATGGACAATTAACTAAAAGAATAAAAGGAATAACTTTAATTGGTAATAGTAAAGATATTTTAAATAAAGTAGAAATGGTAGGGGATGACTTAACTTTAGCTTCTGGATATTGTGGAAGTGATAGTGGAATGATTCCAGTTACTATTGGACAACCAACTATAAAAATATCAAAGATATTAGTAGGAGGAAGAGATAATGACTAAAGAACAATTTATTATTGAATGTATAAATAAAGGCATTAAACAAGTTCAAATAAATGAGAAACTAAATAAAGAAAATGTTGTTAGAATAATTGATAAAGAAGTAATTAAATATGATGTATCAGATGAAATATCATATATAATTAAAGGTAATTATAATGATAATAATATTAGTATTGAGACTAATTATTTGGATATTTCTATAATAGATGAATTATTAGAAAAAGGTAGAATATTAGAAGTAAAATATGATGACGTTTATTTGTCAGATACAAGTAAAAATAATGTTATAGAAACTAAAAAAGTTGATTTATCTTTAGATAAGGAAATATCTAAGGCAATATCACTTATGGATATTAAAGAAAAATATGAATTTATAGATAAAATAAGTATCTATATTTCAAAAGAATATGAAAAAGTATCTATAACTAATAGTAATGGAGTTAATATTTCTAGTGACTCCTCTATTAATAGTTGTTATTTAGAAATACTTGCTAAAGATAATGATAAATATGTCCAAGAAAGTAAAAGTATCTTCTTTAATGACGTTAAAGAAATAGAAAAATTATTAGAGGAAGTTCTTACTAAAATTTCTAATTCTTTATATAAGAAAAAAATAGACTCAGATAGATATAATATTATTCTTGAACCAAGAGTTTTTAATAAAGTAATTAAAAATATTTTTATAATGTTAGAAGGTTCAAATATAAGACTTAAAAAATCTATTCTAACAGATAAATTAAATATTAAAGTATTTTCTGATAAATTAACTGTAATCGAAGAACCTCTAAATAAAAATATGCCTGGATATAGAACTTTTGATGAAGAAGGTACGTTTACATATAATAAAGAAATCATTTCTAAAGGAGTTTTAAATACTTATTTATATGGAAATAAAGAGGCTTTAAAGGTAAATGAAAAATCAACTGCTAATTTTTTTGATACACTAACTAGAAATGCTTATGTAGAAAAAGGTAATCTTTCATATAATCAATTATTAAAATTGATGAATAATGGTATTATTATTACTGAGAGTATGGGATCATCTAATACGGCTATTGATATAAGTAATGGAAATATATCTTTGCAAATATTTGGTTTTCTTGTAGAAAATGGTAAGATTATATCAGGTATTGAACCATCAATTTTAACAACAGATATTTTTGAACTTTTAAATAACATTGAAGAGATAGGAAATGATTTAGAATTTAATAGTGTATCTTTATCTACTCCTTCAGTACTAATTAAAAATATATCCATAACAACTAATTAGAATATCTAGTGTAAAGTTATGTATATTTAAAATTTTAAGTTTCACTCTACATAACAATTGTAGTATAATTTCATAAGAGACATAGGAGTGGTTTTATGTATATATTAACTAAGTCGATATTTGCCATAATGATTGGATTCTTATCGAGTGCGGTTTTAGGATTAATATTAATCCCAATATTAAAAAGATTAAAAACAGGACAAAAAATAAGTGTTTTTGTTGGTAATAAACATCAAAAGAAAGAAGGAACTCCAACTTTAGGAGGTCTTATTTTCATTATACCCACAGTAGTTTCAACTTTATATTTGGGATTAACAGGAAGATTACATTTAAATAATTCGTTATTAATGGTATTATTTGTATTTGTAAGTTATGGAATAATAGGCTTTTTAGATGATTTTTTAAGTTTAAAAAAGAAATTTAATGAAGGATTAACTGAAATACAAAAATTAGTTTTACAAATAGTAGTAGCCCTTATATTTTTCTATTTATATATGTTAAATGGTGGAACAACTGACTTAATAATTTCATCACTAGGTATTAATATAGAAATGGGTTGGGTATATGGTTTATTTATCTTATTTGTTTTAGTAGGAGCTAGTAATGCTGTTAATTTAACTGATGGTGAAGATGGATTAGCTGGTGGCTTATCAGCAATTGCTTTTATAGCTTTCGCTTTAATATCAATGGTAGTAGGTTATGAAGATATCGCTATCTTCTCATTAATTCTAACTGGATCATTATTTGGCTTTTTAGTTTACAATACACATCCAGCAAAAGTATTTATGGGTGATACAGGATCATTATCACTAGGAGCAGCCATGGCAGCAATTGCAATAATAACACATAGAGAAATAACTTTAGCTGTTGTAGCAGGAGTATTTATAATAGAAACATTAAGTGTAATGCTTCAAACATCTTGGATGGTTATGTTTAGAAAAAAAATATTTTTAATGACACCATTACATCATCACTTTGAGAAACTAGGATGGCAAGAAACAGATATCGTTAAACTATTTTGGGTAGTTGGATTATGTTTAGCTATGAGTGGTATTTTCTTTGGAGTATGGTTATAAAAAAAGAACTTAGGTTCTTTTTATTTTGATATTGATAAACAATAAATAAAATAGTATAATATAAGAAGAATAGGAAGTGTAAATATGAAAGATGTAAATTTACTTATAAGTAATGGAGTAGACGTTAATAAGAGTTTAGAACTATTTGGGGATATGGAACTATATAATACTACTCTTAAAGATTTTTTAGATGGTGTAGATGAAAAAATGGCAAAGATCCAAGCTTTTAAAGAAGTAGGAGATATGGCTAATTATGCTATCTTAGTTCACTCACTAAAAAGTGATGCTAGATATCTAGGATTTACTGTTTTAGGAGAAATAGCATTCCAACACGAAATGGATAGTAAAGCTAATAATATTTATGCAGTTTCTGATAATTATAATAAATTAGTTCAAGAAGCTAGCAGAATTATTAATTTAGTAAAAAATTATTTAGGAGAAAAAGTTGAAAATATAACAACAATAGAACACGTACAACAATCTCTTCCAAAAGAACATGCTCTTCTTGTTATTGATGATTCAGATATTATAAGAAACTTTATAGAAAAAATATTTAACAATAGTTTTGAAGTAATAATGGCAGGAGATGGATTAAAAGCAATTGAAATAATTGAAAAATCACCTTCAGGAAGAATTATTGGAGCACTACTAGATTTAAATATGCCAAATGTAGATGGTTTTGCAGTTTTAGAATATTTTAAAATGCATGAAATGTTTTCTAAAATACCAGTTTCAATCATTACTGGAGAAAGTTCAAAAGAGGTTATAGATAGAGCATTTAAATATAATATAGTTGATATGCTTACTAAACCATTTAATGAAAGAGACGTTAAAAGAATTGTAGAAAAAACTATTAATTCAAATTTAATATAATAACAAAAAAAGTATCAAAAATTGATACTTTTTCTTTGCCTTAATTTTAATAAAAGGCTGTCATATTTACACCTTGTATTGATTGAGCTGTACCGAAGTTTTGACTCCATGTATAAGAAAAAACATCTCCAGCTTTCATATCATATCTATATTTGTAAAGACCAGAATTTTCACTTGTCCAACCTCTAGAATTATACCAAACATCGTGGATAGGAACTCCATTTTTATATAGAATAGAGTGCATTTGGTGAGTTTCACCAGTATCTACACCACCAGCTATTGTATAACTAAATACTAAAACTCCATCTTTTGCAGCAGTATATGAAGAACCTGCAAATACAACTGTATCAAAAGCTGGTTTAGTACCAACAACTTCAACACCATCTATATAGGCGGTTTTTCCAATAGTTATATCTGCAGCAGTAGCATTTGCACTACTAGTTAAAGTTTCTAAACTCTCAGCACTAATCATTCCACCACTAGTAAATCCTTCTGGAACAGTAAAACTTTCACCAGCCTTCAATATAGCAGATAAAGATCCATTGTTTGCCATTGTACCTTCAGTTAAAACACCATTAATTAAAGCTGATTTACCAGATAAGATATTCTCAGAAGTAGCATTTCCTTGAGCTTTTAAATCATTTAATTCATCAATGTAGTCTCCACAATATTCTTTAAATTCAAAAGCTTGAGTTTGTTCATTAAAAAGGCAACTACCTTCTGTAACTGTTATTTTAGAATCATCAATATTTTTAATAGCAGTATATCTTCCGCTTGTTACGCAAAGAGCAATTTCATCATCTCCGTAAATCATTACAGTACCAGAATCAACCTTACCTTGATAATTTAACTTATTTAAACTTGTTTCTTCACCATTTAAAATAGTAAATTTAGTAACATCATCACTTTGTATGTTGCTTGATTGATATAATTGAGCAGCTCTCATAATACCATCTGCACTAATTTTAAGAGATTCCATCTTAGATTTAGTCACTAATCTTGAAACCTCAGGTACAGCAATAACCATAATTATTCCTAGGATGACAATAACTGCTAAAATTTCGATTAAAGTAAATCCTTTATTATTTTTTTTCATACATGTAACCATCAATAACATATCCTTTTCCTTCTTTTCTATAAGTTAAAATAGAAATACCTTTATCATCGAAAGTTACTTTAATTTTATTATCACCATCAAATTCATATTTACATTTTTTAGTAATTGTTCTATCTGTTACTAATACTTTTTCGCATGTCTTATTACTATTAAATGTATATGATTGTTTTACTTTTCCGTACATTCCAAGTTCGTAAGAAGTTTCCCAAGTTCCAAATAGGGGATTAACAACTTTATCACCTAAAAAATATACAATTCCTGAAAGAACAATAATTCCTCCTAAAACTATAATAGGTATAAATATTTTTTTATCTTTTAAATTAATTTTCATTTTTCTCTCTCCTTATAAATTATTTATATTATTTCTAAAGTATTAATAGCTTTTTTTATTGTATTAATTGAATTTACTAATTTTCCTTCTTCTTGTTCAGTCAATTTTATATAAACACGCTTTTTAACTCCATCTTTATTCAATATAGTAGGACCACCTATAAATACTTCATTAGTTTCATCATAAGAAGAAACTGTAATTACCGTGTTTTCATCACCTAAAATAGCATTAGTAATTCTTGCTAAACACATTCCTATTCCATAATAAGTAGAGCCTTTCTGTTTGATGATTTCATATGCAGCATTTCTAACACTATTTTCTATTTCTATTTTTTCATCTTCATTTAAATAAACATTTATATCCTCAGCTCCAACTTTAGCTATACTCCAAGGAACAAATTCACTGTCTCCATGTTCTCCCATAACATAGGCATGAATATTTTTAGAATTCATATTTACTTTTTCACTTATTTTATATCTTAATCTAGCAGTATCTAGGGAAGTACCACTACCAATAACCTTATTAGTAGGAAGTTTAGAATACTTCCAAGTAATATAAGTCATAACATCTAATGGATTAGTAGCAACTAAAAATATTCCATCAAATCCACTTCTCATTACTTCAGTAACTATTTTTTCAAAAATATTACTATTTTTTTCAATTAAGTCCATTCTAGTTTCCCCAGGACTCTGATTTGCTCCAGCTGCTATAACAACTAATTCTGCATCAAAACAATCCTTATAATTACCAACCTTTATATCGATTTTATTAGGGGCAAAGGGTAATCCATGACTTAAATCACTAGCTTCACCCTTAATTCTTTCAATATCTAAGTCTACTAAAATCAACTCATTACAATAATTTTTCTGATTCAGTAATGCATAGGCATAGGCCATTCCAACATTACCACAACCGATTAATACAATCTTTCCGTTTTTAATCATTTATCTTCCTCCTTATCATTAACATTATTATATCAAATTTATCTACAAATTTGTAAAAAAAAAATCACTTGACACATAAAGTGTATATTTTATATAAATTTCATCAATCACTTATGCTATAATTAATTAAGGATGTGGTAATGTGAGAGTTATAGTAACAGCAGGAGGAACTGGAGGACATGTCTATCCAGCCTTATCAGTTATAAATAAAATAAAAGAAATGTCACCTAAAAGTGAAATATTATATATAGGTACAAAAGACAGAATGGAAGCAACTTTGATTCCAAGTTTAAATATTCCTTATGTTGGTATAAAAATGGAAGGAATAAATAGAAAAAAGATTCTTAATAATATTAAAGTAATAGAAGAGCTTTCAATAGCTTGCAAGGAAGTAGAGAACATATTAACATCTTTTAATCCTGATATAGTTATTGGTTTTGGTGGATATGTAACTTTTCCAGTAATCTATACAGCTAAAAGAAAAGGTTATAAAACTTTTATTCATGAACAAAATTCTATTCCAGGATTATCTAATAGATTTCTAAGTATGTATTCAGATAAGATAGGAGTAAGTCTCCCAGGATCATTTAAATATTTTCCAAAGAAAAAAACAATTACAACAGGTAATCCTAGAGGAGAAGAAGCAATAAATGTTTTACCAGCTAACAAAGAAGATTATCATTTAACTAAAGATAAAAAATTAGTAGTAATAGTTATGGGTTCTTTAGGATCTAAAACTATAAATAATTTATTTAAAGAAATTATTCCTAAGTTTAATAATAAAAATTATGAAGTTATCTTTATAACAGGAAAAAATTACTATGATAATTATAAAAATATGGAAATACCTAAAAATGTAAAAATATTACCATTTGTAGATAATATGTTAGGTTTATTAAAAGTAACAGATTTAATAGTATCAAGAGCAGGAGCAACTATTATTTCAGAAATAACTTCTATAAAATTACCAAGTATTTTAATACCTAGTCCTTATGTAACAAATAATCATCAATATTTGAATGCAAAAGATTTAAAAGAACAAGGTGCAAGTACAATTATAGAAGAGAAAAATCTAAATAGTAATGTACTTATTAATACAATAGATGATATACTAAGTAATGAAAAATTATCTGAAAGCATGAAAGAAGGCTGTGAAAAATTAAGAGTTACAGATAGTGCAACAAGAATATATAATTGTATTAAAGAATTAGTAGGCGGAGAAGATTATGAATAATTGGCTTGATGAATTAAAAAAGAAAAATTTTGGTAAAATTCTAGAGAATGTATCCCTAAAAGAATACACAACATATAAAGTTGGTGGTAAAGCTAAAGTTATAGTAATACCTAAAAATAAAGAGGAATTAGTATCTTTATTAAAATTTATAAAATTTAATAAAATAAAATATATGATATTAGGGAATGGTTCTAATGTTATTTTTAGTGATAAACTTTTTGATGGAATCATTATCAAATTAGACAGTTTAGATAAAATAGAATTAAAAAATACAACGCTTACAGTAGGAGCTGGTGTATCTCTTATGAAGGTTGCAAATAGAATGTGTAGACAAGGTTTAGCAGGATTAGAATTTGCAACAGGAATCCCAGGAACAATAGGTGGAGCTATATACATGAATGCAGGCGCTTATAAAAGTGATATGGGGTATATTGTTAAAAAAGTAAAAGTATTAACTCCTGATTTCAAAATAATAACTATGGTAAATAGAGAAATGAATTTCCATTATAGGACATCTTTCATTAAAGAAAATAAAGGATATATTTGTCTAGAAGCAACAATTAAATTATCAAAAGGAAATAAAAATATTATTGAAGAAGTAATTAAAGAAAGAAAATTAAGAAGAGTAGAATCTCAACCATTAGAATATCCATCAGCAGGTAGTGTTTTTAGAAATCCAGAAAATAATTTTGCAGGAAAATTAATAGAAGATTTAGGACTAAAAGGTCTAATCAAAGGTGGAGCACAAATAAGTGAAAAACATGCGAATTTTATAATAAATATTGATCATGCAAAAGCAAAAGATATCCATGATTTAATTTCTTTTATAAAAGAAGCTGTAAAAGATAAATATAATATTGATCTAAAAGAAGAACAAGAATTTATTAATTGGGAGAAATAAGATGGCAAAAAGAATAAAAAAGAAAGTTAAAATAAAAATAATACCTATATTAATCCTTTTATTTATATTATTAATGGGCTTTTTTATTTTTAGCCTATTAGTTAAAATTCCAATAAAAAATATCTATATTTCAGGTAATAATATTCTTAGTGATCAAGAAATAATAGAATTAGCAAAAATAGAAAACTACCCGAGTTTTATTAAAACAACATCAAGTAGAATAGAAAAAAATATTCTTAAAAGTACATATATAAAATCTGTAAGTGTAGATAAAAATGAATTATTTAAAGTAAAAATTAAAATAATTGAACATAAATTATTATTTATAAAT
Source organism: Bacilli bacterium (assembly GCA_028693275.1). Classification (GTDB taxonomy): domain Bacteria; phylum Bacillota_I; class Bacilli_A; order RF39; family UBA660; genus JAQUVS01. Next base: position 499 of record JAQUVS010000016.1, on the reverse strand, counting down.
AAATCGACAAACATGATTGTAATAGAAAATAAAGAAGAAATAAAAAATGATAAAAATTTAGAATTACCAGTTTTAAATAATTATGTTCCAGATACAAAATACACATCATTAGTTAAAAATATGCAAAAAGTTGATGATGAAACAATTAATAAAATATCAGAAATAACTTACTTACCTAACGATAAAGATAAAGATAGATTTTTACTATATATGAATGATGGTAATAGTGTTTATCTTACTCTTACAAAATGGAAACAAATTAATTACTATGAAGATGTAGTAACACAATTAAATGGTAAGAAAGGAATTTTAAATTTAGATAGTGGTAATCATTTTGAAATATTTGAATAAAATATTTCTTTTTTATTTATTAAGAATAAATATTTATCTTTTCAATAATAAATATTTATTGTATAATAATTATATTAAATATAGGAGAGGATAGCGAATGAAACAAATATATACTGGTATAGATATTGGCAATGATACAATTAAAATT
>JAQUVS010000015.1 GCA_028693275.1 Bacilli bacterium | reverse complement strand
TAATTTCTTTAGTTTCTACTTGTAACATATTATCCCTCTTTCCTAGTACACAAAAAAATACCAACTATTATTTAGTTAGTATTTTCTATACATACTCGAAAAGTTCGAGTTTCCTATCAATATGGTGCTGAATGACTGAATTGAACAGTCCTCTGATCCTTACCAAGGACCTGTTTTACCACTAAACTAAATCAGCAAAAAGAAGTTTAATACATATTCGATACAAACTTCTTAGTAAATCTATATAATGTTTTTGGACAATCTTTTACTGGCGGTAAACTAATACCAACATATTTTGGTAATTCACTTGGTTTAGTAAATACATTTAAAGATACAAACTTATCTGCAAATGTTACAATCCAACTTTCAATATATCTTGGTGGAATAATATTTAAAGGAAACATATGTTTCTTTATTATATCCTTTGTTTTATTATTCATATATTGTGGAAATATATTACAAGAATTTTCATATGCAATTCTAGCATGATTAAATCCATGTAAATTTTTTATTTCTTTTTCTTTATTATCTCTCCAAGGAGTTAAATAAAAATCATGTAAAAGAGCTCCAATTGTTGCATCTTCAATAGATATAGGAATATGTCTAGATAAATGGCAGGCAATTTTATAAGTAACAATAGAAACTTGTATACTATGATCATATACAGAATCATTATGATGTTTAAACTCTTTTCTTCTTTGAAACTCACTATTTCTTAATATGTTTTTTACTATAACATAGTATTCTTTATTATTATAAACCTTACCTATCATAATTCACTCCCTAACATGCACTAGTGCAACTTATTATTTCTTCCATACCTTCTATTAATTTATCTCTCAATTCTTTTGTTTGGCTCTCTGTCATTTCCGTATATGGATCTATTTGAGAATCAACAGTACCTATATTATATTTAACTACCTTACCTTCAACAACAAAAATAACTGTTGGGAAATAAAGTCTTTTAATACTTTTATCATTTAATCCCTTATATTCACCAAGAATATTATCTAATTTATTAACTAATTTAAAATAATCTTCAGTACCTTCTTTTTCAACAACTATCTTATTATTTTCTAATACTCTAGTATCTCTATCTTCTCTATTATTTAAATAAAATATTTTTTCTACTCCAACTTCATTAGCAGCATCCATTAATACTTTAACTAAATTTCTACACCAAGGACATTCAGGAAAACCAAAATAAATTATTCCTGTTCCATCATCTAAAATATCAAATACTTCCTTATAATCAGTATAATCAATTACATTATCATTAGAAATTTCTATTTCTAAATAAGATTTACCATCTTCATTCTTTTTACCATTTAAAGACTCATATTCTTCTTTAAACTTATTTGCATCTTCATTTACTTCTTTTTTGTTTTGAAAAACAAATAAAAATAAATAAACTATAATTAAAATAACTATTAAAGCTATTATACCTATTAACTTAAAATTTCTTTTCATTTCTACCTCCTTTAACATTATAGCAAATACATCTTATAATATAAATATTTTCTTACAAATTTACACAAAAAAACAGATTACTCTGTCTTTTCAAATTGTGAATTATATAAATCTGCATAAAATCCATTTTTACTTAATAAATCATCATGATTACCCTGTTCTATAATATTTCCATCTTTCATAACAAGAATCAAATCTGCATTTTTAATTGTAGAAAGTCTATGAGCAATTATAAAAGAAGTTTTCCCTTCAGTTAATTTATCCATTGCTTTTTGTACAAGAATTTCAGTTCTACTATCAACATTACTTGTTGCTTCATCAAGTATTAAAAATGGAGCTTTTAAAACCATACCTCTAGCTATTGTTAATAATTGCTTTTGTCCTGCAGATAAACTTTCAGAATCACTTAAAACTGTATCATATCCTTCTGGTAATGATCTTATATAATAATCTAATCCTACTGTTTTACAAGCAGTAATTACTTCTTCATCAGTAATATGTGTTTGATTATAAACAATATTTTCTTTTATAGTTCCATTAAATAACCAAGTATCTTGTAATACCATACAAAATAATTCATGAATATTTTCTCTTGTTAAATCTTTTGTAGAAACACCATCTATTTTAATATTTCCTTCTTGTATATCATAAAATTTCATAAGTAAGTTTACCATAGTAGTCTTACCTGCTCCCGTAGGACCTACTATTGCTATTTTATCACCAGGCTTTGCTTTAGCTGTAAAATCTTTTATAACTAACTTATCCTTATTATATCCAAATTTAACATTTTCAAATTCTATAAATCCTTTTACGTTATCTTTCTTTAACTCTTCTTTTTTCTTTTCTTTAGTCATTTCTTCTTCTTCTAAGAATTCAAATACTCTTTCACTAGCAGCAGCAGTTGATTGTAATTGACTAAATGATTGAGCTATTGTAGATAAAGGTTGAGTAAATAATCTAATATAAATCATAAAAGCTACTATTACTCCAAACTCTATATCATTATTCATTACTAATATTGCACCTACTATACAAACTGCAACATAACCAAAGTTACCTATAAAAGACATAATTGGCATCATTAAACTAGATAAAAATTGACTTTTTCTAGCACTTTCAAATAATTTATTATTTATTTTATCAAATTTATTTAAAGCATCTTCTTCTGCATTATATACTTTAACTACATTATGGCCTGAATATATTTCTTCAATATGTCCGTTTAAATCACCTAATTGTTCTTGTTGTTCAGCAAAATATTTTTGTGATTTAGATAAAATAACTACCATTAAAACAAAACCAACTATTGTAGCAACTATTGCTGTAATTGACATAATCCAATTAGTATAGGTCATCATAACAATAGAACCAACGAATAAAGTAATTGCACTAACTAAACCAGCTACACTTTGATTCATTGTTTGACTAATAGTATCAACATCATTAGTTACTCTTGATAAAACATCACCATATGAAGTTCTATCAAAATAGCTAAGTGGAAGTCTATTTATCTTAGTAGATATTTCTTTTCTTAAAGACTTAGCAAATTTTTGGGTAACGGTATTCATTATAAATCCTTGTAGATATCCAAATATTGCACTAACAGAATATATAACAACTAAAAATAATGCAATATTATTTACTTTTTTCATATTTATTCCAGTCATTATACCTGATGTAATTAAATTAGTTATATCTTTTAATTTATTAGGACCTAATATAGATAATATTGAACTTATAGCTGCAAGTAATACCGCTACAATAATTAATGTTTTATATCTTTTAGCATAATTAATTAATTTTTTTAATCCTAATTTAAAATCTTTAGGTTTTTCCATAACTGTTCCACCCATCATTGGAGCTTTACTTTTATGATTATCTTTCATTTTCCAACTCCTCCTTTGATAATTGTGAATAAGCTATTTCTTGATAAACTTGACATGATTTCAATAACTCTTCATGAGTACCGATACCAACCATTTCTCCATTATCCAAAACAACTATTTTATCAGCATGTTTTATAGTACCTATTCTTTGAGCTACTATTAAAACTGTTGCATCCTTAGTATGTTTTTTTAACTCTCTTCTTAATGTTAGATCTGTTTTATAATCTAAAGCAGAAAAGCTATCATCAAATATATATATTTCTGGATTTCTAGCTATTGCTCTAGCTATAGCTAATCTTTGTTTTTGTCCACCTGATAAATTTGTTCCACCTTGAGAAATATGAGAGTTATATTTATCTTCCATTTTTTCTACAAAACTTTTACCTTGAGCTACACTAATAGCTTTCTTTATTACTTCATCAGTTATCTTATAATTATCTTTAACACCATAACTTACATTACTATTTATAGTACCTGTAAAAATAACTGCCTTTTGAGGTATATAACCAAGTTTATTTCTTAATTCTCTTTGTTTATATTTCTTTACATCTATTCCATCTATTAATACTTCCCCTTCGGTTGCATCATAAAATCTAGGAATTAGATTAATTAATGTACTCTTTCCAGATCCTGTTGAACCGATAAAGGCAACAGTCTCACCTTTATTGACTTTAAATGATATGTTTTCTAACATATATTCTTCAGCATCTGGATATTTAAATCCAACATGTCTAAATTCTATAGTACCAACCTCATCACTTTTATTATTAAAATCTTTATGCGGATCTCTAATTGATGAGTTTAATTCTAATACTTCTAATATTCTTTTAGCTGAAACACTAGCTCTAGGATATAAAATAAATATAACTATTAACATCATAAAAGCCATTACAACTTGCATTGCATATGAAGAGAAAACAACCATATCACTAAATAATCCTAACTTGCTCATCATATCAGCTTCATTAATAAGTTTTGCTCCTATAAAATAAATTGATAAACTTAGTGATGACATAAGTAAAGTCATCCAAGGAGACATAACAGACATAACTCTACCTGTAAATAAATGAGTACTTGTAAGTTCTTTATTAGCTACTTCAAATTTCTTTTCTTGATATTTTTCAGCATTAAAAGCTCTTACTACTCTAATACCTGTTAAATTTTCTCTAGTAATTCTATTTAAATTATCAGTAAGTGTTTGAATAATCTTAAATTTAGGTAAAGCAAATAATATAAGTATTGTTATCATTACTAATAATAAAACTACTGCTACTGCTGTAACAATAGACCATTGCCAACTCTTATCTACTATTTTAAATATTGCCCATCCTGCAAGTATAGGAGCTTTCATTATCATTTGTAATCCCATAACTATTAACATTTGTACTTGTGTAACATCATTTGTCGTTCTAGTTATCAAACTACTAGTAGAGAATTTTTTAATTTCTTCCATTCCAAAATCTTCAACTTTAGAAAAAACTTCTCTTCTTAATCTTTTAGAGAATGATGCACTTATATTTGATGCAAAATATCCAACTATAAAAGCAGATATTAAACTACCAAAAGCACACCCCATCATATAAGCACCTTGCTTAACTATTTCTCCCATTTTATCACTATTTTGCGTTAATAAACTTGTAATATTAGACATATAATCAGGTAGTTTTAAATCTAACCATACTTGAATTACTACAAATATTAAACAAAATAAGATATATAACATTTCTTTTTTATTTAATTTTTTTAATATTTTAAACATATTTCCTCCATTATTTTAAATTATCACTAATCTTTCTAAGTATATTAATAAATACTTCAATCTCTTCTTCTGTTAATCCTTTAGAAATTGTCTTATCAATTCTAATACACTCATCTTTTATTGTATTAACAAAATTAAAACTCTTATCTGTTAAAACTATTTTTTTTAATCTTTTATCTGCTTCTACAGAAACTCTTTTTATTAAGTTTTTTTCTTCCATTAATGAAATAATTCCTGTAACAGTTGATCTTCTTATTGAAAATTCCCTTTCTATGTCTTTTTGAAATATTTCTTTATCTCTATTTTCATATAAATAATGAATAATCATACCATTCATTCCTGTAATTTCTTCTCTTTTACAGTTAAGTCTATGGTTATCAATATTTCTCTTAATTAAATTACCTAATTGTTTTAACTCTCTCCCAAGTGTATCCTCCTTCAAATTAACACCTCCATTTTGTTAGGCAACTAACATTATATAAGATATTAAAATTCAAGTCAATAAAAAAGATAGAAATTTTTCTATCTTAATTTTTTTATTTATTTTCTTCTTTAGAATTAATCTTATTTAATGTAGGATTAGCCAGAATACATAAAGTTGTAAGGATAAATATATGCCTAGTAAAATGTATTGTATTTTCAAACAATAAAAATAAAAAGATGTATATAAATATACATCAAATTACTTATCTGGTGTCCTCGATTGGAATCGAACCAACGGCCTATCCCTTAGGAGGGGATTGCTCTATCCTACTGAGCTACGAAGACAAAAAATTATATTAAGCTATTACCTAATATAATTACTTAAATATATCATTAAAAATATTGCTGCTGTAGATATTTCCCTACTTAATGAGCATCCTTTTTCATATAAAGAAACTCCATCATCTATAAGATCAACAATCCAACTTTCAACGTACTTAGGTGCTTTAAAAGTAATTGGAAACATATGTGTTTCAATTATATCTCTTTCTAATTCTGAAATTCCAAAATGCTTATCTGCATTGTCTGCAGCTATTTTTGGATGATTTCTCATATTCTTTAATTTTTCTTTAGAAGTTTTATTTTTATTATCTTCTAAAAAGAAATCATGTAATAAAGCTGCTCTTGTTACTTTATTAGTGTCAAACCTAAACAATTTAGCTACTTTATAAGAAACATAAGAAACTCTAACAGAATGATCAAAACGATTTAAACCATGATGCTCTATATCTCTTAATTTATTAAATTCTTCATGACATAGTATATCTAAAACTATATCATTATAATTTTTATTTTTAATAGTCATTAATATTCCACCTCTTGGATATCTAATTTGTGATAAAAAAATTATAACACAACTAAAAAAAACAAGCAATAATCCCAAATTGATTTACATAATGTTATGTATAATAAAATACAAAAATATATAATAGTTAATTAAATTTAATATTATAAATATCAATTAGATTATTGTTCTCATCAAATTTCAATTTGAATACTTCACAATGTTTCCATTTACCATCAAAAAATATATTTCCATTAAACGAATAGCCATTTTCAAAACTAATATTACACCATTTTGATAATAAGGCAACAAAAGCAGTTGAATGTCCAACAATAAGTACCTTTTGATTATTTAAGGTATTTAAGATTTCTAACAAAGAATTGTATTCTCTATCAATAACATCATTTAAGGATTCACCATTTCCTACTTTATAATTAAAATCAAGAAATTGCTTTTTCTCAAATTCTATTGGTTTTTCCTCCCAATTATTTATTCCAAACTTTCTTTCTCCAAAGTTTTCATCTATATATATTCCGTTATTAGCAAAATATTTTGCTGTAGAAATTGCTCTTACATAACTAGAAGAATAAACTTTATCAAAGTTTTTCATTTCATCCATAAGACTTATTTTTTTTGCTAATTCTTCTCCTTTTTCAGACAAGGGCCATTTTTCATTTTGTAATTGTAATGAATCATTATTATTAATATTAATAAACTTTAATGCTTCAGAATGTCTCATAAAATATAGTTCTTTCATATATAATCCCTTCCTATGATAACTATAACACACCAGTATTATTTTTCTATGTCATTTACCTATAATATATTCAAATTTATCTGTTTCCCTGTAAATTTTACTTTTTTTCTAACTAAGCTAAACTATTTATTTAATATATTTTTCCAAGATAAAAGCATATCCTCTAGATATTTTATCTTCTTCTATCATAATCTTGATTTCTTCTTTACTAAACCATCTAACTTGAAAAACTTCTTCTTTCTGGCACTTTATTTTTTTCTTATCAAGAATATCATTTGAATAAAAAATATTAAATATAAACCTGTTATAAGGAAATTTCACTGTATCAATTCGATTATATTTTATGTCTTTTATATTTAATTCCTCTAATATTTCTCTTTCTAATGCTTTTTCTGGAGTCTCATTTGTTAATACATGTCCTCCAGGTATTGCCCATCTATAATTATTTCTTTCAGTTGCTTGCTCTAATAAATATTTATTATCGTTTTCTATTAAAATATAAGATTGCATAATATTAGTACCTTCAGGTATTTCATCAACTCTTCTAATAATTGTTTTATTTAATTTATTAAAATTTTCATCATATAAATCTAAAATTTCTTGATTCATATATATCACATCCTATATTAATTATATCATACTATTTTTCCTAAAAAATTAGTAAGTTCAATTTATATTTTTTTAACTATCAAAAATATCATCATTATCTTTAATTTTTATTTCTATACTTCCTTCTAAATCAGTTCTATAAATATTACAATTATTTAATATACTTAAAACAGATTCTTTTGGATGGCCATATCTATTATTCTTCCCCACTGATATTAAACAATTTTTAGGATTTATTTCAGATATAAATTCTTTACTACTACTTGTATTACTACCATGATGTCCCACTTTTAAAATATCAATATCAATTAAATTATACTTTTCTAGAATATCTTTTTCTCTTTCTACTCCAGCATCTCCCATAAGCAATATTTTAGTATTATTTATCTCAGAATAAATAACATTACTATTTTCATTTTCATCATTATAATCTTTTGTATTTAAAAAATATAATTTATCATTACCAATATTTAATATATTTGAACCTTGATAATATGAAATATCTTTCTTTTCTAAAATCTTTATTAAATCCTTTTCTAAATTATTATATCTTCCAAGATTAAATATTACATTATCTACTTTAAAATCGTTTATCAAATTAATTGCTTCACCCATATGATCATAATCCCCATGAGTAAGAATAAGATAATCTAACTTACTAATACCTAAGGATAAAAACAATGGTTCTAATCTAGAATGATATAAACTCATCTGTTCTTTCTTCATCCATTTTTCTTTAAAAGTATTAACTTTTCCTCCAGTATCTATTAATAAGTTTTTCCCATTTAAATGGATTAATATTGAATCTCCTGTACCAACATCAATTAAAGTAATATACTTTTTATGAAATAAATTATTATAATTACTATGAATTAAAACTGCAATTATTAAAATAATTATAAACTTATATTTTCTTTTTGGGATAAAATAAATAATCAAAATAGATAATAAAAAATATAATAATGAAAATAAATTATTATGACCTAAAATAATATTAAAAATATTAATATCACTTAATAATAACGAAGTCATTTCCATTATTGAAATTAAAAAGAAAAAGATATTATCTAAAAAAGGAATTAATAAAATTATTAAAGATAAAGGAAAAATTATTAAAGATACAAAAGGAACAAAAAATAAATTATAAAGAATACTTAGTAAATTTATTTTATAAAAATTACTAACTACTATAGGAAAACTGGCTATAAAAGAAATAATAGAAACTCTATATAAAGATAAGAAAGAATTTTTAACTGCTAAATATTCTTGAGATACAATCAAAAAGAAACTTATAAAAAAAGAAAATTGAAAACCAAGATCATAAATAATACATGGATTATTAATAACGATAAAGGATAAAGTCAATATAAATATATTTAATGTTTTTATATTAAAATAATATATTTTATTAATAGAAAGTAAAACAAAAAACAATACTGCTCTAAAAACTGAAGGAGTTAATCCAACTATAAATAAGTACAAAAATAAAAATAAGCAAGTAATAATATATCTTTTATCTTCACCTACTTTTATTTTCTTTAATAAAAATAATACTATAATAGCTAAAAAAGCTATATTACCACCAGATATAGCTAACAAATGAGAAATACCTATTTCTTGATAACTTCTACTTATATCTTGATTAATATCGCTTGTATCACCAACAATAAAAGCTTTTAAATAAGAATAACTTTTATACTTTTCAAAATATTTATATAAATTAGTCTTTATATAAAAAATAAAATTTTTATTATTCCTAATTTTTTCATATGAATCAATAGAAATAATTCCTTTTATTTTCTTACTTTTTAAATAATTCCTATAATTAAATCCGTTTTTAATAGTACTTTTTTCTACTTCTTTAGTTTCCCCTTTTAATTGCATATAATCTCCGTAGTTATAAGTCCTAACAAATAGTTTTTTTTCATTATAAGTATCAAAATAATAATTACCTAAAAATTTCCCTTTATCTGTCTTTATTATTATTCTTAATTGATCTCCATCAATTTCTTTCTTTTCTATAACACCGTTTAAAGACACATTCCCTTTTGTAAAAGAATATCCATTTATATTTATTAAGAATACATATATAAAACTAACTATAAGAATAATTAAATATAATTGATTATATAATAATATTTTCCTTAATCTTAGCAAATAAAGATTCCCCTATTCCACTAACATTCATTATATCTTCAATCTTTTGAAAAAGACCATTCTTTTCCCTATAAGAAATTATATCATCAGCTTTAGCCTCACCTATCCCTGTTAAATTCATTAATTCCTCTTTAGTACCGGTATTAATAGATATCTTTTTATTTTCAATAGTATCTTCATCTTCAACAATAGGAATATTAACATTATCTTTATCAATACATGCATCATTATTAACACTATCTTTACATTCACATTTTTCAATAACAGTAACTATTTTAACCTCATCTTTTTTAAAAGACTTAACCTCTTCTTCACTAAATATTATAATAACCATTTCATCTTTTACTTTTTTACTTAAACTAATCAAACTAGTATCAGCCTCTTTTTTTAATCCACCAGCTAACTTAATAACATCATCTACTATTGAACCTATTTTAACCTTAAAAACACCAGGATTCAAAACTTGTCCTTTAATATCAACAGAATAATATTTTTCCTCTTCTTTTTTATCTTCTTCAACCTTATTCTCTTCTTTTAAAGAAATATCCTGACTATTACTTATTACTGTTTTACTATTATCTATTTTAAAATATAAAACAGTAAAAGAAATAATTATTAATAAAAATAATATAAATGATAATATATATATTTTATAATAATTATATAACTCTATAAATTTATCCATAAAAAATAACCTCCTAAGAGATTATTTACAAAACATTACTTTTTACTAGTTTTTTCTTTATATTCTTTATACATTTTATTTTCTACATTTATTCTTTGTACCACAGTAAGAGCAAATACTAAAGTTAATGTAAAACTACCACCATAACTAAAGAATGGTAATGGTACTCCAGTCATTGGTATTATTCCCATTATTCCGCCCAAATTTACTACTATATGAAGGAATATATATATTGCTATTCCATAACATATCAATGTTCCTCTATCATTATGACTTTCTCTTCCTATCTTTATGATTCTACCAAGTAGTAAGAAAAACATTGTTATAATAGATAATGCTCCAATTAAACCAGTTTCTTCCATTACAATACAGAAAATAAAATCGGTATGAGCTTCTGGTAAATATAAATATTTTTGTGTACTATTACCAAGACCAACACCAGTAAGCCCACCGTTATTCATTGCAATAAAACCATTACACACTTGATTACCATCATCATAAAACTTTTCTTCACTACATGGATTAAAATAATCAAATCTTTCAAACTGATGACTTTTAAATATACTACCCCCAGTTGCTAAAACAACCAAAACTCCTACTAATGCCATCCCCAAGAATAATATAAATATATTTTTCTTTATTTCTTTACCTATAGGAGTAATTAAAAATATAAATCCTACTATTGATGAAAAAATAATTGTTGTACCTAAGTCTGGTTGTAAAAAGATTAAACCAGCTATTATCATACTCATAAAAATCGGAAATAATACTACCTTGTACTGATCTAATTTTTTGATATTGTGTTCATAATAAGTACTAAGCCATACTATTATTATTAATTTAGAAAATTCGCTAGGTTGTAATGAAAAGAAACCTAAATCAATCCAAGAAACTGCCATATTTTTAGCAGATCCATATAAGAATAAAAATGTAAGTAAAACAATTATTCCAACTACCATAAACCAAGTTAAATACTTATATGATTTAGAACTAAATTTAATAATTATAAAAGATAACATTGTACTTCCAAATAAGAATAATCCTTGTCTAAAAAAGTAATTATAAGGACTTGCTTTATATTTCATAAACGATGTTATATTGGAAGCAGAAAATATCATAATAAGACCATAAGTAAATAATATTATTGATAAAAATAAAAGGGGCTTATCTAAATTTTTCATTATTTTTTTCAAATATAATCAAATCCTTTCTATAATATATATAATATCATAAATTGAATTTATTTTTGTTCTTTTTTATATTTATTTTTTATCCTTTACTGATTTTGTCAACAATTACTTGGCTTTTCTTTTCTTTTTTGATATAATCTATACGAAGTGGTGATACTATGTTAAAAATGAAAGATATATTAGATGAAAAAGATAAAACTTTAAGACAAATAAGTGAAGAAGTTTCTTTTCCATTAAGCAAAGAAGATATAGATAATATAAATCTTATGGAAGAATATTTAGTAAATAGTCAAATTGAAGAAAAAGCAATTAAGTATGATTTAAGACCAGGTATGGGAATGTCAGCTATTCAAATTGGTGTTCCTAAAAGATATATTGTTATAGTTAATGAAATTGAAGAAGGTTTTGAATCATATATAGTTATTAACCCTAAGATAACTAGTAATTCAGCAGAAATGATTTACGTTGAAGATGGTGAAGGTTGTTTAAGTGTTAATAGAGATGTTGAAGGAATAGTTCCTAGGTATGCTAGAGTTACTGTAGAAGGATTTGATATAGATGGAAATAAAATAAAAATAAGAGCAAGAGAAGAAATTGCAATAGCCTTCCAACATGAATTAGATCATTTAAATGGTATTTTATTCTATGATCGTATAGATAAAAAAGATCCATTTAAAAACAAAGATTTATATAGATCAATATAATAAAATAATATAAATAAAAAAAGATCATTTATAATGATCTTTTTATTATTTTAATTCATCTATATATTTTTTCAATTGTTTACTATTAGGACCTAAGATTATTTTTAATTGATTATCAATTTCAACAATCCCCTTTGCTCCCAGTTTTTGTATTGCATCCTTATTAGCTAAATCAACATTATTTAAAGTTACTATAAATCTAGATAAATTAGTCTCAGTAGAAACAATATTTGCTTTTCCACCTAAGTACTCTACTAATTTATTAAGTTCTATATGAGCATCTTTTTTATTTGCTTTTAAAATAGCTAAAGCAATAATAGTTAATATAACAATTATTATAATATACTGTAAATATTCCATTCTATCACCAAAGAAATTATACTACATAAGTAAACAAAAGTCTACTTTTTGTCTTTATATACTTCTTCATATACCTTTCTTAATTGTTTTCCAATTAATTTTAAATCTCTTTCTTTCGCTACATCATAAGCCCTATCACTAACAGATTTTAATTCATTATTCATAAACATTTTAATCTTTTTCTCAAATTCATCTACATCTTTTGCTTTATAAACATTAACACCATCTATTAACCATTCATCAAATATTGGAATATCTCTAATAATAGCATCAGTACCACAAGCACAAGCTTCTATTATAGGAATACCCTCTGTTTCTTCTAATGTAGGAAATAAATATAAATCACATCCATTTAATGCTTTCATAATCATATCTTGTTTTACATAACCAGCAAATATTAAATTATCAAGTTTAGTATTAACTGCCTTTCTTACTGGTTTTGTAGCTGCTGCTAATGAAGAATATCCAAACCAAACAAATTTATATTCAGGCATTCTTTTCGCAAGTTCAACAAAATCTACAATTCCTTTTCTCTCTATATATAAACCAATACCTATAATAACTTTATCAGTAGATTTAAAACCATAAGCATCTCTAAATTCTTTACCTATTTTTTTATCTTTCTTAAAAAAATCTAATTCAATGCCATTAGAAATAGCAAAAATTTTTCTATTAATACTATATCCATCAAGTAATCTTTTTGAATAAGGTGTTGGTGTAACTATAACATCTCCCAAACTATAACATTTAATTAGCCACTTTTTAAATAAAGGAGATATTTGTCTACAAAAAATAAATCCATCTTTAAAATCTTCTTCAGTTGAATGAGCATGATAAACTATTTTCTTTCCCATTTTTTTAGCTTTTTTAGCTAGAAAATATGATTTAGGAAAATAAGTATTTATATGTAAAATATCATAATCATCACTAGGATCCATTGTATATTCAATGCCTTCTTCTTCTAATGCCTTTTGTTGATGTAAAATCGCTTTACCCAACCCACTTTTACCTATACTTTTTAATCCCTCTGTATATAATAATACTTTCATTGATTCACCTCTATAATAAAATTATATCATAATAAAAAAAGAAAAAATAGATAATATCTATTTCTTCACAATAAGTTCTTTTTCTTTAATTTTTTCTTTTATATTTGATAAAATATGAGCTGTAAATAAATCTTTATAATTATCATATATTTCAGCTTGTACCATTATCATATTTTCAATATCTCTTTTAGTTATATTTATACCTTTTCTAGATGCATATTTATTAACAAAAACACCTATCTTTTTGTTAATGTAATCTATAATAAATATTTCTTTTTCTATATCATCTTTCATATCTTCTAAAAATCTTTTAAAAACAAAATTTCTAATTTCAAAATATAACATAAATTCAACATTAACATCACTATTAAATCCAGCTTTTTCATAAAAGTATTCGTCAAGTATTAATATTTCATTTTTTATATCTTCATTAACTGGTATTTCTAAATTAATCTTATCAACTACTTTTTTAATTACTTTATCAAACTTCTCTTTGTTTTTAATCATTAAATTCCTCCTTTTCTATAAAGCCCTCTCATAAGTATATTATAATATCATAATAACATAATGTCAATGATTGCATAAAAAAACATCCCTAAAGATGTTTAAAATTTTATTGTGGTGTTAGAACTAGGCGAGAACCAAAGCTTGACGCTGCTCCTACATGATAGAAAAAGTCAAACTGTCCAGAAAGAATTCCATACATGTAATATCCACCTCTCAATAACCAAGGGTTTGCAGCATTAATAAAATAAGCACTATCTGAATACCAACTACAATGGTATCTATTTACCGCATCTGAATCTTTATAAGTTAAAAATGGTCCCATTTCTCCTATAGCATCACCTAAAATTCTATAATTATAAGATGTTGCAGTAGATGCACTATTATAAATATCAAAATATTTATTATCATAAATCACTATATTAGCTGCTGTGAATCCACTGCTTCCATATTGCCCACTTACATAAGCCGAAACACCTTCATATGTTCCACCATTAGTGTCATATATTCCATATATATTACCCGTAGATGAAGCCAAATAACCTGTCGAAGTATTATAAGGTTCATTATATGTGGGTCCATCACCATATATACTAGGATATGTTTGCTGATTGAGTGTCAATAAAGAACTAACACCAGTTTTAAATCCGGATGAGTTGTTAAAATTAACCTTCCTATCTATACCATATTTTGAATGAGATAAATAAGCCATTGCTCCCCATTCAGTATTTTTAATCATATGCGAATCTAGTGTTCTATTATAATTAAATGATACTAAAAATTGATTATATAAAGTATTACTTCTCCAACTATACGAATTTGGTTTAGATATTACTTTAGTTGAATCTGTACCCAATACTTGTGCCGCTGCGCTTGCAGCAGCACCTAAGTAACCTGTTTCAAATTTTCCTATCCACATACCATTAGAATTAAAAGTAATAAATGCTGGATGTGTCATATATTCGCCGTTATCACAATTTCCACTTGCTCCTGTAGTCATTGGAGTTGTACATTCTCCACTTACACTATCACTTGTAACATGATTCTTATCTTGAAATATTATTTCTATTGAATGTTCAGTTTTAATAGGATTGTTAGTATCTACATTCCATAATTTATATTTGTATCTTGGTATCCATACAAAGTATGATTGAATATTTGCTTCTGGTATTATATCTCCTACATTATATGTTCCACTTGATAGGATAACTGCATTAGCCCAGTTTTTATTTGTATAGTTATACCACTCTGAATTAACATCAGCATATTTTACTGTTCCGTCATCCATTATTGTTACTGGTATCATTCCACTTCCTAATACTGGATCTGCTCCATTAAGTATTCTATCTGCGTATTTTATAGAACTTAATCTTACCCAACTAGACCCATCATATAAATATGAGTCTACGCTAGTCCATTTACCTGCATTATATTGTTTTAAATTAGATACTTTTACATATACTTTTCCTAGTACTAATTGTGTACTACTATCATTGTTTGCTATTACCCATATGTCTCCATTAGAGGGAGTTGTAGGTTCAGACTCTGATACAGTATATCCTGTTACTTCTATTCCATTAACTACTTGTATTTCATTTTGTAACCCACTTCCGCTAGGTATACTAGTCTCATTATGAACATACATACTACTATTAGATTCTGTTGGTAAGAAGTCACTTGTATTAATAGCATTTTCTCCTATATAACATACCCCTGTTTTTACTTCCCCTACTGTTACTTTCTTATCCATAAAGTATTTATACCCACAGTACTTATCATTTAAAGTAACTATAGCTATATCTCCTTCTTCATTAAAAGACAAATAAAAGTTATCTACTTTACCTTTATAACTAATTAAGTTATCACTCTTATCAATAATGGCACTAGTAAGTACTCCTTCTTCATCATTTGATGAATAGTATAAACTAGCTGCATCTAATATACCTTGAGTTGATGTCTTAGTTGCATCTTTTTTACTTCTTTCAATATATCCTGTTACAAATGGTATTGCTATTACCATTATTATTCCTAGTATTACTATTACTGCTAATAGTTCTATTAATGTAAATCCCTTTTTATTCTTCATATGTACTCTCCTATTATGATATAAGTATAACAAAAAAAGTATCTTTTTAAAAGCTTTTTTATTTTTAAAAATTTAAACTACTGAAACTAAATAAAAATGTTGGGTATTAAAATACATCATTTTTATTTACTTACTTAAAACATTTTAAAATTCAATTTTTTAATATCCTATAGCATTGAAAGTCATTGTTGTACTTTGCGTTTGATCACAATATAACAGGGCCGATGCTCCATTTGTACCAGATATAGAAGTATTCGCCATCCTAATATTAGCATTAGATGAAGAAACACTTGTTATTCCTACAATTTTTTCTGGAAAATCAAAAGTAACACTTGCAACAGCAACAGTAGTCATATTTACTAAAACTGTTCTTTGTTTTGTTATTAACTGAGAGCTAGCATTACCAGCTGTTACTGTTCCACCGCTTATATATCCTTCTGGTAAAGTATAGGTTCCTCCTGCTGATATGGTTGCGGATATTGTTCCATTATTTGCCATTGAACCTGTTAATTTTGTCCCGTTTACAAAAGCTGTTTGGCCACTTAGTATTTGGGCTGCTGTTGCAGTTGCTGTTGTTTGACTTGATAAACTATTTGCACTTATTGTTCCTCCTGTTGTATATCCTGCTGGTATTGTAAATGACCCTCCTGCATTTAGGGCTGATGACAATGCTCCATTATTTGCCATTGTTCCTGTTAATTTTATTCCATTTACAAAAGCTGTTTGGCCACTTAGTATTTGGGCTGCTGTTGCAGTTGCTGTTGTTTGACTTGATAAACTATTTGCACTTATTGTTCCTCCTGTTGTATATCCTGCTGGAATTGTAAATGATTGTCCTGCATTTAGAGTAGATGATAATGCTCCATTAT
>JAQUVS010000044.1 GCA_028693275.1 Bacilli bacterium | reverse complement strand
ATAAAAGAAGAACTACAGAAAATTGGAAATATGTTCTACCATCAAAAAATAAAAATGCTGAAAAAGTAAAATACCTTGGAGGTTTTTGTAAACAGCCTTTAGCTGGTAGATATAAATGGGTAGCCGACCTTGAAAGCGCTTAAAATTGAGGTCGTTAAACTCCGTGAATTGCTGGGAAGTCCTATAATAGGATAATCAGCAGCCTAGCTTCTTAAACTAAGAAGAAGGTTCAACGACTATCGAAAGCACAACAGATAAACATATTTGTTGGAAGCGAGTAGAGTACGCTGTAAGCGATTGACAGCGGAAGTGCGGAGAATCATAAAATAAAAACTTAGATTATAATACACTATAAAAATTAATTAAGAGCTATTATTTTTAATTAAGAAGGTGTATTATAAAATGCATTATGGTAAATTATATTGTAAACTAATGAAAAAAGCTCTTAAAAGGACAGAAAAATTAAAATACTTTGAAAAACATCATATTTTTCCTGTTTCAATTTTCGGCCAAAATAATAAAACTGTTAATTTGACTTATAGAGAACATTATATTGCTCATGTTTTATTAGAAAAATATTTTAGTAAAAGATATGGCGATAATAATATAAAGACTAAAAAAATGGCAATGGCAATTCATCGCATGGTATACACAAAAATAAATAATAAAAATATAAAGCAGTATAGTAGAGATTTCGACAAAGCTAAAGTTTCAATAAAAAAAGCTAAAAAAGGTAGTATTAGAAAAGATTTAATTGGAAAAAAGTTTTTTGGGGCGACACCTGAAAGAATTAAAGAAGGTATCGAAAAAATGAAAAAAGCTCTAAAAGGTAAAAAATACCCATATAAACCTAGAGGTTCAAATTCTAATAAAAGAACAGATGAATGGCATGCCAATATTTCTAAAAGCCGTCAAAAAACAGCCGAAAAATATGAAAAAATGAGTATTGAAGAAATAAGAATTTGGATTAGTCATCAAAATAAATATAAAATATGTACAAAATATAAAAGAGGTCCTAATCCAAATATAACACATGTATTAGCACTTAAAAAAATTCCTTTTAAAGAATATTATGTATTGAGCGATTTTCATGATGGTTGGTTATATAAAAAACCACAAAACTATTTTTTATTTTATGGTTATGATATAGTCTAATCTCTATGGTAACATAGAGCAGTTATCTTTAATAGATAACGATGTATAACTAGCGATTATACATGAATACTTAAAGGATTATTCTGCGCTCTATCCAAGTATTGACAGAACTTTTAAGATGAGTTTAGAAACAATTGTCGGTAAAGTTGTTGATAATTATCAAGAGTTATTTCTTTATATGCTTTGTAAATTTTATAATACTACAGATATTCAATATATTTGGGATACTCTTTTACCTAAATATCTTGAATTTCAATCATCATTAGTTAGTATAGTTAATTGGTCAAAAAAGATTGATATAAAAGAAAAATTAAATACAATAAATATTAAAATAGAACTAAGTGAACTTTATCAAAATCAACAATATTCTTTTGTTGGCATTAATGATTTTGTTGATTGGCTTAAAGAAAATGATTATGCTTTACTTCCTAATGGAGTTATATTTGATCAAAAAGTAAAAGATGCTATAGTACCTACAATTTTTACTAAAATGTCAGAATCAAGAAATGCTTATAAGGCCATAATGAAACAATATATTGCTGAAGGTAATAAAGAACTTAGTGAATTATATGATACTTATCAAATAGCTGTAAAAGTTATTAATAATGCAATTTATGGCGTTTTAGCAACTGAAAGATTTAGACTATTCAATATTTACATTGCGGAAGGTATTACTGCTTCAGGCCAATTGATAATTAAAAACTCTCAACACATGCTTAATACTTATATGAAAGAATTATTAGGTAAAAAAGATCTTAAAGATTATGTATTAGCAATTGATACTGATTCTGTTATATTTACATTAGAAGATTTAGTAAATTACCATATTGATACTAGAGATCCCGAAAAGCTTGAAGAAATAGTTGAGTATTCTAAAAAATGTCAAAAATATATAAATGATAATATACTTGAATTTACTAAACATGTTTTTAACAAACATTCTGCAGATGATACTAATTGTTTCTTATCAATTAAAAATGAATGGTTAGGTAGTGCAGGAGTATTTGTAGCTAAAAAAGCTTATGCTATACACATGGTTTTTAAAGAAGGTTTTCCGGTAGAAAAAACTAAATGCGCAGGAATTACTCTTATTAAATCTAGTACACCTAAAAAATTAAAACCATTTTTATTAAATGTATTAGAAGAAATACTTAAATTTTCTAGTCAGTCTAAAATAGATAGGATGATTGCCGAAGAATGTGAAAAACTAAAAACTGAATTTACTAAAGAAGAAATAGCTCTTCCAATTTCTATCAATAATATAAATAGCTATACAAAAAATTTACCTGTTCATGTAAGAGGTGCAAGACTTTGGAATGATTATTTTGCTCAATCCGAATTAGATAAAGTAATTACCGGTAAAGTAAAATATATCTATGTTAAAAGTTGGAAAAATAATGAACTTAATATCAGAAAAGATTATGTATTAGCGGTTCCTAATAAAAAGGAATATTGGGAACAAATTGATCAACTAATCAATGTTGATTATAGTAAGATGCAAGATAGATTAATAGTTGGTCAGTTAGAAAGATTTTATATTGCTATGAATTGGAAAATGAGTAATATGCTTACTTCTAATACTAATGGTGCTTTCAATAAGTTAGTGAAGAAAAAAATAGAATCAAAAGTAAAGTTAATTTAAGATTTAAGATTTTTAATAAGTGAGGTTTTTATACAATGAGCGATTTTTCAGCAAGAATCCTTGATGATATTCTTAATGGTAAAAAAGTGGTAATGTCTAGTAAAATGAGTTTAGTTTCTGATGAAGTAGAAGATGAAGAAATTTTAGATGATCTTGATGATGTCGAAAATGAAGAAGTTTCTGATGAACTTGATGATGTAGAAGATAAAGAAATTTCTGATGAACTTGATGATGTAGAAGATAAAGAAATTTCCGATGAACTTGATGATGTAGAAATTTCTGAAGATGAAGAAGTTCTTGATGAGCTTGATTCTGTTGATGAAGTACCTACTTCAGCTTCTCCATCTGAAGAACTTAAAGCTTTTTCACAATTAGAAGAAACTGTTGATAATTTTATTATTAATTCTGATATTGATTTTTCTGCTCATCCTAGACTTAAAGAGTTTGCTCAAAAGTATACTGAAGAACTTGAAACTACTATTGATGAACTTAGACAAGAAAAGAATGACTCTCTTTTCGAAGGTGTAGTTTCTAATAAAGTAATTAAAGCTTCTAATGTTAATAAGAAATCTGCAGTTGAATCTGCCGCATATCAAGGCGAGTACGAAGTGGCTGTAACAATTTTTGATGCTAAAGGTAACCTAAAAAAAGTTAGAAAGAAGTTTAAGACCGAGGATGCTCGAGCTAAGTGGATTGATAAGCAAGAAGAATCAGGTAACTTGTACGAAGTAGATGGATACCTTGATCCCGAAAACTAAAATTTTTAATTAAAGTTTAACTTAAAAGTGAAGAGCCACTAGAATTCTAGTGGCTCTTCTAATCTCTAAAATTTTTCAACAATCTTGTGAAGATCATGATTTTTATCAACAATTAATTCAACACAATACCC
>JAQUVS010000014.1 GCA_028693275.1 Bacilli bacterium | reverse complement strand
AGAATTTACAAGTACCTATCTTCTTTTAATTTTTTAACAAGTAAATCAACCTGTTTCTCTATGTCATAAATTTCAAAAGATGTATTTATTTCAAAATATATAAGACTTTCATCTAATATGTTTTTGTCTTTTTCCATTCTATAAAAATCTTCTAAGGTTGCATTTGAATAATTATAAGTATCACTCAAATTAATACTTTTTTCTATTTCTATATCTTTTTTTCTATCTTTAATTCTCATTAAAACTTTATCTCTATCATAAATAATTCTGATTATCACATATTTGTATCCCAATTTTTTAATCATTTCAATCTTGGTATCAAAATTATTAGATATATCAGAATCTAATAAACAATTGTTATTATTTTTAAGATTTTCTTCAAGCCTAAAATAATTTATCTTTTTCACTATTCTCTGTTCATCTTTAAAATCACCAATAAAACTAGTCATAGACAAAAAATGTCTAACTTTATCATTATTAATAATTTCAATATCTATTCTATCTTTTATCATTCTAGAAATAGTTGATTTTCCAGTACCTGTTATACCATCTAACAAAATTATAAACGGCTTAGAATTTTTACCCTTCATAATTTTATTTTCATTGATAAACGTATCAAATATTTCGTCATCATTAATTAATCTTTTATAATCCATAAATACCTCGCTTTGAAAATAAAAAAAATCCTTGATTAATAACCAAGGATGTAAATTATATATTGGTCGAGAAGACAGGATTTGAACCTGCAACCCCTTGGTCCCAAACCAAGTGCTCTACCAAGTTGAGCCACTTCTCGAAATATGGTGCGCTCGAAGGGATTCGAACCCCTGACCTTTTGGTTCGTAGCCAAACACTCTATCCAGCTGAGCTACGAGCGCGTAGATACTTACAAAAGTTTATTTAAATTCAAATGGTGGCTCCGACTGGAATCGAACCAGTGACACAGGGATTTTCAGTCCCTTGCTCTACCGACTGAGCTACGAAGCCAAATGGCGGTCTCGACGGGAATTGAACCCGCGATCTTCTGCGTGACAGGCAGACGTGTTAACCCCTGCACTACGAGACCATATTGGTTGCGGGAATAGGATTTGAACCTATGACCTTTGGGTTATGAGCCCAACGAGCTGCCGAGCTGCTCCATCCCGCGATATAAAAATATATAAATAAAAAATGGCGGAGGAAAAGGGATTCGAACCCCTGCACCGCTTGCGCGATCTCCCGGTTTTCAAGACCGGTCCCTTCAACCAGACTTGGGTATTCCTCCAAAGATTGGTGCCTAAGGCCGGACTTGAACCGGCACGAGGGTTAGCTCGCAGGATTTTAAGTCCTGTGCGTCTACCTATTCCGCCACTCAGGCATAATCAAAATAAATTGGTGTCCTGTTGGAGATTCGAACTCCAGACCCTTTGATTAAAAGTCAAATGCTCTACCGACTGAGCTAACAGGACGTATAAATAAAAAATGGCTGCCTCGGCTAGATTCGAACTAGCGAATGTCAGAGTCAAAGTCTGATGCCTTACCGCTTGGCTACGAGGCAACATAATCAAGTGGTGGAGAGAGATGGTTTCGAACCATCGAACCCTAAGGAACAGATTTACAGTCTGCCGCGTTTAGCCACTTCGCTACCTCTCCAATAAAATGGTGCCGAAAACAGGAATCGAACCCGTAACCTATTGATTACAAATCAATTGCTCTACCAATTGAGCTATTTCGGCACTTAATGGTGGGCGATGTAGGACTCGAACCTACGACCCCCTGCTTGTAAGGCAGGTGCTCTAACCAACTGAGCTAATCACCCAAATCAATTTAATTAAGACGATATTAAATATACCATCTACAATATGCTTTGTCAATACAATTGAAATACTTTTTTTATTTTTTTTAACTTATTTCTTTAATTTTTTGATCAGTCCAAGACTTTAATTGATTTTTCAAAGGAAAAAAACCTGTTTCTGTTTCAATTATTTTAACTCTATTTCTTTTTTGCAACTTATAATCGATATCTTTAATACTAAGTTTTAAGTGACATTCTTCATCATTTACTTCTAGAATTTTCACTTTAATTACCTCTCCCATTTTGACAAAATCATTAATATTTCTAACAAAACCAGAAGAAATTTCTGATATATGGATCAATCCAGTATACATGTTTTCTAAATTAATAAAAACTCCATATTTTTCAATACCAGTAACAGTACCGGTAACAATGTTATCAACTTCGTATTTTATCATATATACCTCCATTGCCATTTAATTATAGCAAATAAATAAATTATAAGCAAGAATTTTAGGTTTACTAAATGCACTTTTTAATAGTATAATCAATGTGGGTGATTAAAATGAATATAGAAGAAAGAATAATAGAAGTTATAGACAAAATAAGACCATTTTTAGTAAGTGACGGAGGAAATGTTGAATTTGTAAAATACGAAGACAATATAGCCTATATTAAGCTTATGGGGCATTGTAGTCATTGCCCTATGATGGATATAACTTTAAAAGAAGGAATTGAAGTAGCAATAACTAATGAAATACCAGAAGTTAAAGAAGTTAGAAATGTAACTGAATAACAAAAAAAGCGATTAATCGCTTTTTTATTTTAACTAATTATTTAGTACGAACATTTTCAGTTTCATTAGTCTTAGAAACTTCTACATATTCCATTAAAGATGCTTTCATAGCTCTTAATGATTCTACATTCTTACTTACTTTACTAGTTTCGGCTACTGCTTCTTCTTTAGATTTAGAAACTTCTTCAATTTTTTGAGTGTATTTTTGAATTTCTTCAGTTCCATTTTTAATTCTGTTTTCTAATTCTACTTTTTGTTTAGCAAGTAATTCTTTTTGAAGACGAATAGTTTCAACAACTTGTCTTCTTTCTTCTATTTCTTCTGCTTTTGCTCTTTCTAATTTTTCCTTAGCTAATCTTTCTTCTTCAGTAATTCTTTCAGCTTCTTTTGAAACCTTAGATACTTCTTGATCTACTTCTTCAGCTTTGTTATTTAAAGCAAATACATCTTTCTTTTCTTCAGTTAATTTCTTAAATTCTTCATCAAGGTTAGCCATATCAATCGCTTCCATTTCAACTTTTGGAGTTTCTTCCTTAACTTCTTCTTTGGTAGGTTCTTCTACTACAGGAGTTTCAAAAATTTCTTCTTCTTTTACTGTTTCTTCTACTTTTTCTTCTTCAACAGTAGGTTGTTCTTCATAAGTTTCTTCTGGAATATTTGTTAAAATTGAATTAACTAAATCTTGGCTTTCATCTTTTACTTCTACTACAGGAGTTTCAACTACTTCTTCCTTAACTTCTTCTTCTTTCAAATTATTAAGTCCAAAAGTTTTATTGAATATTGAATCTAATTCAATAGCAAGATCTTCTCTTCCTACGTTTTCTAGTAAATTAGATACCATAGCAGCTTTCAATTTAATTGCTTTAGGAGTATATTTTCCCCCACTTTCAACTTTTAGTTCTTTTAATTCATCTTTTTTCATTATTTTAACAGCTAAATCAAAAAGTCTATTAGCTAAAAGTCCAATATTTTTATGTTTTTCCTTAGTGTTATTATATTCATCTACTTCATCTTCAATTTTATTAAGAACATGTTCTGTTTTAGCTTCTTCATATTTTTCACTAATTTGTCCCTTAACATTCTTAAAAAATTCACTAACTCTTTTTCTAGTATTAGCTATAGAACTTGCTTTGAATTTTGCTTCTCTAGGAACAAAATCAGATTTTACAGCTTCTAATTTTTCAGCTTCTAAGCTATCTAAAGTTAGATGAAATTCACTATTTTTCTTTTCTAGACTATCCATAACAAATAAGTCTCCCTTCTATCTATTGTTCATCATTCTTTGATAATTCACGTAAAACATCTTTGATTCTAGACCATTCTTCATCAGTTTCAACATTTCCAAGTTTTGAAGGTCCTTCTTCACTTCTAATAACAGAAGCAACATATATAGTTACATTACCATTTTCATCAGTTTCATTTTTTGTATAAACTACATATTCCTTTTTAGTATCATCAAATTGAAAAGATAATAGAACTTCAACTTCTTCATTTGTTCCATCTTCTAGTACTATTGACATAATTTTTTTATCCATTTAAAATATCCTCCTTTTACCTTATATATTCATTTTACCATATTTTTCATATAATACAATATTTTATTTTACTTTTTTTAATAAAAAATAACCACAGTTATAAGCACAATATTTACTTATATATTCATCTAATTTATCAATTGAATTAACTTCGGTATATTTAGAATTACTTTTATCATTAAAACCCTTAATTCTAAGCTTTCCATAAGAATAATCTCCAAATAAATAATCAAATTCACCAAAGTATTCTACATCTATACATAATTCTTTTACTAAACTCAAATCAAAAGAATCTTTATAATCTTTTTCTAGTTCATATTTTATATTATTAATCTCAATATTTTTCATAAAATCACCACCTATTTTAAATTATATAAAAAAAGAGAATCTCTCTTTTTATCTTGTAAGCGTAATAATACTTACAATTATAAGTATTATTAAAGCAATTACCGTAAGAACAAGTTTTAATACAACAAATGAATTTTTTTCTTCTACAAACGAAGTATCTTGAATTTCAAAATCTTCTTTTGATAAATCCATAGATTTAGTATAAAAAGAATGATCAATTTCATCTATTTGTTTAACCTCTTTAGTATAGTTATATTTCTCTAATATTTCTTTACTTAAAGATTCATCTATTATAGTTTCTTCTACTCCATTAGGCATTAATTCACTCATTAAATCACTACCTAAATCATCTACTTCGGCTTTTAAAGTTTTAGAAGTAATTGTATTTATAAGTTCTTCTAAATCATCTCTTTCTTCTCTAGCCATTTCTTTTTTCTTTTCTTTATATAATCTTAATTTCTCATCACTTAAATCAGTAAGAATATCATATTCTTGAACTCTTAATTTTCTCTTTTTTTCAAGTTCATAATCTACTTCTCTATTTTTCTTTGCCTCTTCAATTACTTTATTAAAATCATAATCTCTATGTTTAAATTCTTTTATTTCTTTTATTTCTTCTTCTTTTATTTCATCATCAGAAAAAAGATCTTTGAATTCTCTTGTCTTATGATAACTTTCTCTTGAAACATTATCTTTTTTTATTGATCCTAAATCAACAAAATTACTACTTTTAATATCTACAAATTCAGTGTAACTAGCTTTACTATAAAAATCATCATACAGATCTTTATTCTTGCTGGATCTACTATCAACAATTTTAGACTTAACTTCATTTTCTTGTTTATACTTCTCCATGCGGCTTGCCATATTTCCACCTCTTATCTTAAATTAATGATATCACAAACCACACTCTTTGTAAATATTCGTAAATAACAATTGTTATTTAACTCTTAATTAGATATAATTAAATATATGAATTAAGGAGGTAATTATGAAAGTAAAAGTAAATAAAGATATATGTATTGGTTGTGGTGCTTGTAGCCAAGTTGCTGATAAAATTTTCACTATGGGTGATGATGGTTTAGCAGAAGTAATAGAAACTGTTAATACAGTTCCAGAAGAAGAAAAAGACAACTGCATAGATGCATACGAAAGTTGCCCTGTAGGTGCTATAGAAATAATAGAAGAATAATGGTGGTAAAATGAAATTAAGTAATGATAAGTATTCTCTACTTGAATTGAATATTAAGACTAATGAAAATTCTTTTCCAAAGAAAAAAGGAAAACTTTTTAATGGTAAGGTTGGTATAGGAGTAGCTTTAGTTCTAACATCTATGTCCCTTTCTATTACTGGTTGCAGTAAAACTAATGATATAGATTTTAAAACTGCTGCATCTTTCGAAGAAGAATCAGGATATAATATAGATAGAAGTTCTTTTGAGTATTTAGAACAAATTGAAGTTGTTCAAAATATCATTGATTCTATTGAATCAACAAATGATAAAGAAGAATTATCTATTTTATATCAAGAATTAAATAATAATGCTCATATTTTAGAAAGCAATGCTATTGGCTTAGCCCATTATAAAATTGCTGAAGCTATGAATACAAATGAAAATGATGTAGAAATTTCAAGAGATACAACTGATGCTCCAACTTGGATAGCAAGAGTTGGAAATGATTTATTAATTGGGAATGATTTAGGTAATCCTTTAAATAATTATCTAAACGAAGTTGGTACTTTACAGTCTTGGAAAAGAGATGGAAAATATCAAGTTACTGAGTATAAAGAGTTTTTAGAAAGATGTAACAAAACTATTGCTGCTATGGCAGAAATGTCTATTTATGATTTAGACTTGAATAATAAAGGTAAATTAGTAGCAAACGTTAGTAAATTAAATGAAGATGAAATAAAAAAAAGCTCTATTAAATAGAGTTTTTTTGTTGCTTCTTTTTAATATCTATAACCATTCCTTTACCTACAAAGTAAATCAAAATAGTTAATAACAATGGTATTACTAAAAAGAAAATTATTGGTAATATTTTTTTTATCCCCGAAAAAATTAATATCGGAATAAATATTAATTCTAATATAACTAGTATTAATCCAAAAATAAAAATTTTCTTTGATTTATCTTTTTTCATAAACACTCCTTCTATTCTTATAACAATTATTAATTATACTATAAAGAGTATAAAAAGTTAATATTTTTATTCATCTTTTTCAAATTCAATTAATTCTTCTTTACCCATTTTTTCTATTTCTACTTGATTAATTACATTGAATTTATTAGTAATTTTTTCTGTTGTAATATGAACACTTTCAACGTCTTTATTAACTGCTTGAATACTTTTAGATAGTTTATCCCATCTATCTTTATATCTAGAAAATTCTACTCCTAATTTTTTTAATTCATCATGAATGATAGAAGTATATTTATCTCTTTCAATATTTTTAATAACCATCTGAATTACAGATAATGTTGAAATTAAAGTTGTAGGAGAACATATCCAAACTTTTTTCTTATATGAATATTCTATAATATCTGAATGATATGCATTTAATTCAGCAAAAATAGCTTCAGCTGGTAAAAACATTATTGCTTGATCACTAGTTACTTCATCAATTATATATTTAGAAGCTATTGCATCTATATGTTTTTTAACATCTATTTTAAATTGTTTTTCATACATTTCTCTCTCAGCTTTAGAATTCTCTTTATCAACCATCATTCTATAATTTTCTAAAGGAAATTTTGAATCAATTGCTATTGTTCCTAATGGCATTGGCGCATATAAAACTGAATCTGCTATAGTTCCATTAGGTAATGTACATTGTAATTTATAAATATTATTATTATTTTCTCCAAAAACACTAACTAAAATATGTTTTAAATTAACTTCTCCAAATATCCCTCTACTCTTTTTATCAGTTAAAATACTTTGAAGAGAAACTATATCATTAGATAAAATATCTATTTTCTTTTGTGCCTCATCTATTTTACTTAATCTTTCTATAACAGAAGTAAATGTTTTATTTGTCTTTTCAAAATTAACATCTAATCTTTCATTAACTTTATCATTAATCAATTCTAATCTCTTTTCAATTTTTTCACTTAAAGTAGAAAAATCACTATTTATATCTTTACTTAAACTATTTTTAAACTCTGCTATTTCTTTATTTATATTAAGCTCAAATCTCCCTAATCTTTCAATCATTTCCATATCTTTGTTACCTTTAGATAATTGAAGAAAAAAGAACACTCCAAGAACTAATAAAATAACAATTAATAAAACTAATATTACTATTTCCATATAAACCTCCTAATTAACCTTTAATTTCTTTTGAACAAATTTAGATATAAAGTGTGTAATTACAATCATTAATACTAATTTAATAATAACATCTATATCTGTAATACTTTCCAGTAAAGTAGTACCTATATACCCCCAAAAATAAATCATTACAGCTTTTCCTATGAAAAGAGAAATAAAAAATTTCTTATAACTTATTTTTGACAATCCACTAGCTATATTAACTAAAAAAGCTGGGGTAAATGGCATAGCCATTAATATAACTAAATTACTTAATTCTATATGACTAATTCTTTTCATAGTATTTTCTAACTTTTCATTATCTTTACTTTTTATAAACTTGTATAATTTCTCACTAAATAAATATCTAAATAAAAAAAATGAAATACTACAACCAATAATAGTAGAAACCCAAGAGATAATAAATCCTAGTAGACTACCATAACTAACCATATTTAAAGTTATAAATACTGATAAAGGTAAAACTGGAAAAATAGATTCTAACATTATTAAAATTATTCCTCCAAAAGGACCAATTTCTATTAATGTACTTACAACCATGTTAACAAAACCATCAATTATTTCTTTCATCATTTCACCTAGTATTATTATAATACATTTATTTTAATATTAAAAGAAAAAGAGACTTAGTCTCTTAATCTTCAAAGAAATCATCAAAGAATTGATCATCAGTAACAGAAATTTCTTTTACTGGTATTTCTTTTTCATAAATTATTTTTTTATCTTCCACTAAATTATTTTTAGCTTCTGATTTTTCTTCTACCTTTTTATCAGTAGAAAGAAGCATACTCATATCAACTTTAGGTTTTTCTTCTTCAATTATTTCCTTTTGAGGAACAATTATTTCTTCTTTTAATTCAGGAGTAGGAATGATAACTTCTTCCTTTTTAATTTCAGGTTCAATTTCTAAAGGTAGAGTAATTTCTTTAGATGATTCTTCCACTACTTTATTTTCTATAGGAGAAACAACTTTTTCTACCAAAGTAGAAACTTCACTAGCTTCTACTTTTTTATCATTTTCTATTTTCTTTTCTGCTTCTTCCCTTGCCTTTTCTTCTGCTTCAATTTCAGCAATCTTAGCATCAATTTTTTTAACAAGATCATCAACATTTAATGGCTCTCTTAAAGGAGTAGTATTTGTTGGATTAATGTTTTCTCTAGAAAAATCAGGCATAGGTCTATTACCCATTCCACCAAATAATCCAGATTCCATACCAGGTCCAATACCTCCGCCCATCATTCCACCAGATTGCTCACCCATCATTTCATATAATTTAGCCTTCTTTTCAGCTTTAACATACTCTTTTAAGTCAAATATATGAACTTTTTGTTTTTCTCTTTCTGGATAAGATGCTTTAGGGTATTCCTTACCCCAATTCATTTGAAAATTAGGAGTCATCTTGGTTTTAAATGGTTGCATACGCATTCTTAAAATAATAGTTTCATATTGTTTCATACGTTGCAAATCACTAACAGTTACAAGTGGTGTTGAAGATGTTTTTTCATCCTTTTTAGATTTTACTTCCCCACACATTTTACTGATTTCTTCTAATGCTTTTAATTCAGTAGTTATCAAATAAATAATATTACCACAGTTACCTTTTATAGTCTCAGCTACTTCTTTAGTATAAACTTGATCTAACTGAGAAAAGTTTTGGATAATCATTGTAAATCTTATAGCTCTTGAACGAGCAGCAGTTATCATAGTAGTAACATCTTTTAATGGTGGCATATTAGCAAACTCATCTAGCAAGAAATTAGTTCTAACCGGAAGTTTTCCACCGTGTTTTTGAGCAACCGAAATAAGTGTTTCATAACATTGTTTTAATAAAATAGTAACAAGTGAATGATATGTTTTCTTTTCATCTTGAATTACTATAAATAACGCTGTTTTCTTTTCACCTATTGTTTCTAAATCAATATCACTATGTGATAACATTTCTGATAAATTTTCTCTTGAAGCAAATAACTTGATTTTTTGTCTAAAAACAGACAAAATACTACCTTTTGTTTCATTAGGTGCCATTATAGTACCAGAAGCATTTATAGATGCAGGACTAGATGGGTCTTTAGCTCCAAAGTATTCTTTAATATAAGTAGTACCACCAAATTTTTCTTCACCAACAGTTGTCATAAGACTTATACTATTTATATTTATTTCTTCTTGTTTTGCATCTTCAAAAAGAGCAAGTGTAAGACCAGCAAAATAATCCGCTGATGTTTTTTCCCAGAATGGATCTGAATTACCACTGCTTTCTTCATAAAGAATATTTAAAGCAAGGTCATCTATTAATTCTATAGCTTTATCAACATTACCAGATTTATAAATCGTATATGGAAGTTCCATAGGATTCCAAGAATTTCCCTTTTGAGGATCTCTAAAATTTAAAAGTAATATTTGATAACCTTTTTCTCTTAACATATTAGAAGTCTTTTCATATATTTCCCCCTTTGGGTCAGTTATAATCATTGACTCTCCAGCTTTGGCTAAACAGTTTACTGTCGGAAATATAACAGATTGAGTTTTACCACTACCAGTAGCCCCAATTACTAAAGTATGATATTCTCCATCATCTACCCAAATTTCATTTTTCTTAAGTATAAGAGGAACTCCACCAGCCTTTGAAGTTTCAGCTAAGGGATCAACTTTCCCCATACCTGTATCATTTTTAATTTCTTTTTCTTTTGCCCATCTACTATAATTTTTATCAGATTTTTGAGTAGTAACCCCTATTCCTTTTTCCATTTCAAAGAAATATGAACTAACACTAGCAAAAATTGCTCCTAAAAAGAATAAATATAAAACAATAGTAGCTTTTATATTTTCTGGATAAAAAGCATGAATAGGATTAAATCCATAAAAATGTCCTTCAACAGCTAATTCTGGGAAATTAAGTACTCCCAAACAAACTACATACAATAAAAATATTGCAAAAAGAACAAATATAAACATATCATGAGAATCTGCTTTAAATTTTAATTTCATAATTTAACCCTCTTTCAAACTTAAATTTTATTTGAATTTGTTCTTTTTTTAGAAAGAACAAATACGATAATTCCAATTACAAGTAATATTATACCCACAATTACAATAATGTAAACAACTTTTTTTGTATATTCATTATCATAATTAAAAACATACTTCTCATCTGAATACTCAAAATATATTCCTTTTTTATTATAATTATTTCTATCAAAAGTCCAAGTATAAACTCCATTAGATTCACTATCTGCATTATTCTTTTTAACTACATGATTAGTTTTTACTCTAACAACAAAACTATCTAACCAAATATAATCCTCGATACATTTATTTTTAATACTAGTAGAAATAATAGTTGTACTACCCTTTTCTAAGACATTAAAGTAATCATAACACCTTTGGGCAACACCTGATGTACTATAAGTATCAAGAGAAAAATCACTATTATATTTAAGTAATAATCTATTACTATCTTCTATAAATTTCTTTTCATAATAATAATTATCCATGTTATATTCTTCTCTTAAGAGTCCTCTAATAGTATAACCTTCTTTATCATTATCAAATTTATTTGGATCTAATTCTTCTATCCTGATATCTTCTTTAAATCTATCATTATAAATTTCTAAATTATATTCTGCAGTACATCCAGATAATATGAAAAGTAATGGTAAAATAAATATAATTTTTTTCATATACTAATCCTCCAATTTAGCTTTACTAATAGGCTCGATATGCCAATCTTCTTTACAGTTATCTGGATAACTTTTACAAACTGCAAACTTAAGACCAAAACTTGCTGCATTTGCATGTGCCCAATCTTTACCTGCTTTTATTTCATCAAAGCTGATTCCAAATCTTAAATCCGCAGCAATTCCCCAACCATGCATTGATCTACCAGGAGTAGCCGCTAAAGTTGGTTTTAGAATTTTAGTTCTTTGCTGAGCTTCATAACTTCTCCAAGCATCTGTATAACTAAAGTTATGGCCAGCTGCCTTAGCCGCCAAGAAGAAAGCATCTAATCTATTCCAAAAATAAATATTAAATCCACTAGGTCCAGATCCTTTGGATCCTTCTTTACCAGAATCTGTAGTTGGATAATAGAACGTTCCATTAATTACAACAACTTGTCCATCCATTCCACCTTCACTACCACCTTCGCTGCCAATATTACCAGTAGTACAAAGTTTATTATCTCCAACTTCATCAACTATATTATTATCACCATCAACAACTTCTTCATCCGTAGTAGTATCATCAACAACTTCCTCAGTTGGATCCTTAGATAAAGTTAACGTTGCATCTTTATAAAAATATTTTAAAATTGCATCATACTTAGTCCCATTATTAGCCATATCTGCTGCTGCTATTTGACTCATTCCTCTACCATGACCACCCGCTGCTAATTTCAAATATTTATCAGAAATAGTAACAGTATGTTTTTCCCCAGTAGTTGAATAAGTATAAGTACAAGTTTTTGAACCTACACAATTCCATGAATCATATTCTGATGAGAAGATGTTTCCATTATATGTAAGAATCATTCCAGCTGTAGTTCCAGCAGCTTCCTGACTTTTAGAACCAAGCTCAGTTGTAAAATTTTGATCTTGTGAACTATCTCTAATTGCTTTAGTACAGTTTTGTGTACGATTTAAAGCATAAGTTCTAGCTGCAACAGCTAAAGCTTTTAATGCTTCTATATTCCACGAATCGTATACTTCTGCTGCAACAACACCAGCTATATATTCTTCGAAAGGTATAGTTCCATAATTTTCTATAGTAATACCATTTGGACAAAGAGCAGAATAAGATAAATCTACACAACTACTTTTACAAGTTTGACTAGGACCTGATTCATTCCATAAAGAATAAATTTTATCAGCTATTTTTTCTATAAGTTCTAACCTTTTACCTGTAGGATATCCCTCAGCATCTTCACCCTCAGGTAAATATTCATCATAATAATCTCCAATAAAGTTTTCTACGATATTCCAATAAAAAACACTATTTTTATTGTCATTAATTGTACCGACATCAATTTGAGCAAACTCTGTAGCTGATTTAAATTCATCAGGTACATCTAAAGTATTATCTTTACTGTTACAATACTTTTCTATTACTCCATCACCATTTCTATCCTCATTTATATAATTAGGATAAACTAAGTTATATTCATAATTTTTTTCTTCATTTGCTTTCTTCTTAAAGAATCTTACTAATCCAGAATCATAATCATTTCTTGATACCAATCTTGCATTACTACTGTCTTTAAATTCCCCAGCACTACTATCATTATAAAATCTAACTTCCCCACAAGCTTCGTTATCAGAAGTAACAGGTACTACCTTTCCCCCATCTTCACACATATTATTATCTGTGTCTTCTGCATAATAACATTCACTTGAATCCTCTGGATAAGAATAGTATTTTCTTTTTATCTGATAATTAGCAAGTAATTCTATTTGTTTTGTCATTCTATTAAAATCAAGCGCTTCAGTGTCTGATTCGCTTGGATCTTCTTCTATATTTCCCTCATCTAATGAATTATCAAATTCTTTTTCTACTGTTAAAGCCGCTGTGATTAGATTAACATCTACACAAACATTATATTTATTGTTAATTTTTTCTTGGACTGTAATTAATTTTTCATAATATTTTTGCTCATCTGTTTTATGTTCAAAACCAGCAGTCATTGTATTCCAGACTCCATTTATAAATTTTGCCACATTTTCAAGAGGCCCATAAAATAGAGCCATCATTCCAACTAGTGAAACAAATATTAAAAAGAACATACCTAAAGATCCAACAATTGGAATCCAATGTTTCTTAAAAAAATCAGTAGATTTTGTAAATAAATCTGCACTTGCATCAGTTTCGCCTTCTATATCACCTTCGCTACCTGACGATCCAAAAGAACTTCCTGTTTTACCGCTTGCTTTTTCATCATCGTTATCTAAAATACTTTTTTTACCAAACCCAGATTGCTTACCAATTTCACTTGATGATCCTAAAGAATCTGTTTTTCCAGCCATTTCACCTGTTTTTCCAGCAGTATTAGCGGCTCCTGTTGCACTATTCATGTCCATTGCCATGTTAGCTGCATCAAGTGCACCACTATTGCCTGCTTTGTTTAAAGCTTTTTCAAGAGCTGGATTTTTTTCAGCCGCCTTACTAACTAGATTACCAGCAGCATCAACTACTTTACCTGCACCAGGTACTTGTTTTGCTAAATTATATGCATCAGAAGACCCAGTAAAATAAGTAGACGCAGCTTTCCCAGCTGTGTCTACCGCTTTTTTAGAGTTTTCTTTTGTTTCAGAACTCTTATTATTCTTTTCTTCTTCCGACATATAAATCACCACCTGTTAAAATTAACAAATATTTTAGAATCCACCACCTGAACCAAATGATTCAAGTTCTTCTTTAGTAAGAATTACATTTATTCTCATACGTCTATTACCACATACAAATAATGCTTCTCCTTGTGAGTATCTCTTAATACTTTCTTTTTCATTATCATTTAAATCAATTAATTTAGATAAATCCTCTGTTGCTTGTTTCTTAAGACCCATAACTAAATAATATGATGCATTATCAAATATTGCTTTCCCTTGAGTTATAACCGCTGGATTAGCAAAATCGCTAGGTTGTTGTGTTATAATAATTGAACCAGTATTATACTTACGAGCACGTCTTTGAACTTGCCCTAAGAAATCTGCTCCAAGTGTATTATTACCTGATAAAAGAACATGCGCTTCATCAACCATTAAAACTGTATTAACACTTCTATCTAAACATAATCCCCAAGCATACTTAAGAACATTAAAGAATAAAGCATTTCTTATATTTTCATCTGAATTCATAATTTCTTTTATATTAAACACTATAAAATCTTGATCAGAATCTATTGTAGTATGTCCATCAAAATAATATCTCAATTCCTGAGTAATTGGACGTATTTTCAACTCTAATCTTTCCATTATCTCTCTTTCTTGAGTTCTATCTGTCATAGATAATAATCTACCTTTAATAGTAGCATAAACATCTGAGAAAGTTGGGAAATCAGCAGCTGTATACTTAGAAAAATCAGTATTAAAATCGATTCCAAATCTTCTATAAGTATCTTGTACAACTTCACTAAATAAAGTTAAAACATCTTCTCCAATAGATGGATCATAATATTTCATAAATCCTTTTAAAAATTGTAAAGTTCTAGTTAATATTGTATATCCTAATCCTTGAGCTATTTCTTCTTCATCAGCATCAATAACTATTTGTAAAGGGTTAATCATACCATATTCTCCACCCTTACCTAAGTCAATAGTAACTCCACCAAATGATTTAGCCATTTCTTCTAATTCATTTTCAGGATCTATTGCAACAATTTGACAACCATTTCTTATATGGCTTCTCATCATCAACTTAGCTGCAGTAGATTTACCACTACCTGATGTACCTAAGATAATTAAATTTGCATTATTTCTATTATTTTCTTTTCTCTTTTGATATAAGAATTGATTAAATAATACAACCCCTCCAGAAAAATCCACTCCTAATAAAGTTGATAATCCAGGATCTTTAATACTATCAAAGATAAATGGATACATTGCTGCTATTGTAGGCGAAGGAATCGGAGTACCAATTCTTTCCTCAATATCTTGTTTAGGAAATATTGGTACAATAGATTTTAATATTTTTTCTTGCTCAAATCTTAAAGATACAGCCCTTAATTGCATTGCATCTAAATAGTTTTTAACATTTATCTTCTTCATTTCTAAATCTTCTTTAGTATCTGCAGTTATCATTATATGTAACTGAAAATCAAAGATTTTAGCTTGAGAACCAGCTAACATAGAAATAAAATATTCTAAAGATTCAGCATCTTGTCTAATTCTTTCTTTTATAGTTTGATCTTTTTCTTCTTGATATCTTATTTTTAATTCAGCTATTTGTTTATTTAACATTCTAGACATTGTAGAAAAAGGTACAGGTATATGTTTTGCAACAACTTTAATACCAGACATATTAGTAAGTGATGATAAATAACCAGGACCAATATATTTAGGATATGAAACAACAGTTAAAATAGTTGCATACTTATCACTAATATAAAAATCACTAGCATTAAATTGTAACCCCTTAGGAGCTATTTGTGTTTTAATATCTATCATGAAGGCATCACCGTTCCAAACTCAGTACTTCTTCCACCATTTAAGAAATTATCTAATATAATTCTTAAATCTTCATTGCTTGTTTGTTTAGCATCAAGTCCTGCAGAAGCTAAACCACTTATCATCATCCTAATTTTCTTTTGCACTAATTCTAAATTCTTTTCCTTAAATAAAAGGAAATATTCAGTATCTACTACATTATTGTTCATAAACATATTACCTTTTTGAATATCTTCATTAATTAATTTTCTAATAGCTGGATTTGTTTGTTCTTGATATAGTAATTGTAATTCTGATAAATAAACTGAAATATCAACTGGTCTATCAGCTACTACTAACCAAAACTCAAAATCAAACATATTATAAAAATTCTTTAATGATATCATCATATTTATTTGTGTATCTTGATCAAGAATAAATATATTCTTAGGAGAAATTTTAACTCCTGATACTTTTTCTTGATTTGGAAGTATAATCATACCATTACTAATCGCTTGTAATGGTAGCCAATCTTCAGTAAATTTACTTCTACTTGTCTTCGCCATCTCTAAAACACCAACCTCTCCATATAAATTTTTGTCTTTCTGTTAAAAACAAATACATCTCTCCTAACGCTGTTCTTACATTATGATAATTCGGCATTGGAAATACCAATAAAGAACACACAATCGCAGGTGAGACTGCAATTCCTGCAGCCCAAGCCTTATCAATCGGAAAGAATAGGAACAAAATGAAAGTTGCCATTAAACCTGAACCAAATATTATTAAGTCAAAGGGTTTAAATAGACCTAATATTAATTGACCACGTTTAACGTTTGCAGGGATCAAATAACTATCATTCATAGTAACACACTCCTTTTATTCACATTATTTCATGTTATTTTTAATGTTGTCGTAACTTTCTTGAGTTTTTCTTGCTTTATAAGATTTTTTTGAATCTGTTGTTAATACATCTTTAACTCTATCACCAAGAGGTGCTTTTCCACCAAGTTTTTCTGCATTTGTTTTTTCTCTAATACCAACATCTTTAGCATAAGCTGACATCGTTTCGAAACGTTTTGTAGCATCCTCTGATGCTTTTTTAGTAGTTGATGCCATAATATCAATTCT
Organism: Bacilli bacterium; assembly: GCA_028693275.1. GTDB lineage: Bacteria > Bacillota_I > Bacilli_A > RF39 > UBA660 > JAQUVS01. The sequence goes on along the minus strand of JAQUVS010000014.1, from coordinate 570 downwards.
ATCACTATCTGTAGGTTCAACGCCTCCATGGCTATTTTTCCAATCAGAAACCGCAGACTCATTTTCTTGAAAAAACTTGTCTATTGTATGTTGATCACCTGGTGTTAACGGGATTCCATTAAGATTTTTATCTCTAATTGAAGCAGCTTCATTTGATTTTATTGCAGCTTCCTTAGCATCTTTTTTAGCTAAACCAACAGTATCATTTGTAATTCCTAAAGACTTAGCTTCTTTCTTCAATTTATTAACTTGATGTTGTGATTTTCCACCAGCCATTTTAGATGCAGCCTCTTTTCCTTTACCAAAAATTCCAGCTGTGCTCGCTTTGCCATCAACATCAGCAGTTGAATAAGCGTTCATTTGAGAACCAGCAGTCTTTAAGGCACCACCAAATCCCGCTCCTCCTGCTAATCCACCAGCAAATCCTAAAGCACCAGCCATTCCCATACCTAAACCAGTTCCTTTTAATCCTAAAGCTTTAGATATAAATTTAGGAGCATCTTTAGCAAACCATATAAGTGCTACAATTAAAGTAATTTTAACAAATATACCCGCTACTCCATCAGGTAA
>JAQUVS010000001.1:79131-202462 GCA_028693275.1 Bacilli bacterium | reverse complement strand
TGTGTTTTTTTTAATTTTATTTTTTTGTTTTTGTTATATCTTTACAGCCGTTTTCCGGACTGCTCAATTAATATATCATTACCCTTTTTTTATGTCAACCTTTTTTCTTAAATTTTATTAAAAAAAAAGAAAACAAAGCAAACCTTGTCATCTTTATCGTAAACTATTGAATTTTTTGTATTTCTATTACTTCTTTTTCTTTAGTATAACTAATAGTTAAACTATCACCTTTTTTAATAAAAGGAAGTTTATTAATTGCTATTTTTATTGATGCTTTATACTTATTTCCTAATTCATCTATAATATAGTAATTAGTATTACCATCTATATTAGCAGTTACTATAGAACTAACCATTATACTTTTAGTTATATATTTATCTTCACTAACGTCACCAGATACTTCATCTAAATAATTATCAATAGCTTTTTGAATTCCTTTAGAAGAATCAGTAACTACTACCTTTTGATAATCTTCTACATCAACAAAAGCATACATTTTAACTAAACCTGCATTATCTTTTAAAGATATAAGGTAAGTTGCCTTATCATTTACATTTACTAGCAATGGAAATGAAGCTTTATATTTCATTTGTTGTACTTGTCCTTCTGCACTAGACATAGCAGAATATTCTTCAGCTCCAGGTGCAGAATAAAATTTAGTTTCTTTTGTTCTAAGATTTGTTAAGATAAATCCAATATTTGATTCATCACTTGCTGCAGATGTAATACCTGTATATAAATATACATCATCATTCATTACAGTATAATTATAACCAGTAGTAGTTTTTACTACTCCTTTTTGCCCAAATAATGAATTTAAAAATCCATCTTTATACATTCCCCAATTATTAACTTGTTCAATTACTAATTCAGAAGAATATACATGATCAACCCAAGTAGGCACATCTTTCACATCATATTTTTTACTTTTACCATCTACTGGATTTAAGATAATAACTTCTTTAACATCTCTCTTTAATCCAACTCCAGTATATTTCATAACTGGAACTATCCAATATGGATTACCTTCGTTATCAATTTCAAAAGTTTCCATACCAAATACATCCATTGGATATTTAAATCTTAAAGTTCTATGTAAATCATCTCCAAGTATTCCTGAAGGTAATATTTTCATACCTTTATCTAATTTAGTTAACTTAGAATCACCAGTTACAGAATTAACTGTTATATAACCTTTAACCCCAGTTTTTCTATTAGATAAGTATTTAAAAAATCCATTATATTCTAGTGGTGTTATTCTAACAATATCATCATTATAATTTATTTGAGTATATAAATCAGATACATAGAATTGAGAAACAAGCTCTGGCATTTGCCCCATAACTCTATCTCCTAATTTTTGACTAGATTCTTTGTCTAATAATGGTAATGATTTAATATCTATTTCTTTTACATCATTTGAAAAAGTAGATGTCTCATCAACTATTATTCTTTTAGAATAACTACGTGATTGAAATAATGGTGACACAATAACATTAATAATTAATATTAATCCTATTATTATGAAACCTGAAAAAGATAAAAAGATTACTCCATTAGGATAATTTTTAACCTTTCCCATACTATCTATAGAAACCATTAACATAGTAAATCCATAAATAGTTGTTAAGAATATTACAAACAACCAAAAACCAAAGCTTTGAATATTAAGTGCTGGTAAAGCAAAATAATATGCTATAGCCCCAATAATTAGAGTTGTAATTATACATATCAAATTCTTTGTAATATTTTTCATTTTCTCTCTCCTTACTTACAAATATTCACAAGAATATTATACCACAAAAAAAGATTGATTACTCAATCTTTTAATATCCAACCATACTACTACTATACCTTAAAAAGAAAACATTTGATCTATAAGTAGTTAAAGCTGATGATGGAACTCTAATAGATAAACCAGTCTTAATTGGTAATCCACTAAATCCAGTTATAATTGGAGGTGTTGTAGTAGAAAATTGTAATGTATTTAAATTAGTACAATTTGTAAAACTATTATTTGATATTGCTAATAAACCACTACCTAAGTTAATAGTTCTAAGATTCTTAGCGTTATCAAAAGCCCCTAAAGTTATAACTGTTGTTGTACTAGACATAGTAAACGAAGTACTTGTATTTGCAGGTGGATATTTTATTAATGTTTTTAAATCTTTCGTATACAAAACACCAGATGACGCTGCAAAATAAGTATTATTTGTGTTTACTGTTATTGTTCTTATTGATGTATTCCCTGTAAGGAATGCATTACCAATATTAACTAAATATCTAGGTAAATTTAATGTTCTAACTGAAGTAGTTGCATCAAATGCATCATCAGTAATAGAAGTAACATTATAGTTAGAACTGTTTATTGTGAAATAATCTGGTATTGTAACAGTAGTTGAACTACCAATATACCCTGTTATTTCTATTTGGTTAGTATTTATAACATTATATATATATACATTATTATATAAACTTCCTAATATTCCTACTGGATATCTTGACCAATAAGTAGCTCCTTCATAAGTAGATGTTGCTGAATATGGAACATAAACAGTTGGACTATTTCTATCTATCCACCAAGAAGAGTAAATCCCTGGTAAAGTATTTGTTTTTATATTTGGTGGAGTAACTGCAGAAATGTACATAGCTGTTAAATTATTAGCGCTATATGTATTATAGAAAGCATAATTTCCCATAGTTGCTATCTTACTTCCTAAAACTACTGCTGTTAGACTTGTTATATTATAGAAAGCATACTCATTAATTGTTACAATTTCTTTTAAATTAACAGTCATTAAACCAGGTGCTTGAGCAAATGCATATTTACCAATAGTTTTTACACCACTAGCTTCTAAAGTAGACATACTTAATTGATAGAAAGAATACTTACCAATATCATTTACTGTACTAGGAATTACTAATTCCCAAACAAGCGTAGGATCAAAATTAGCTAAAGTATAAGCATAGTCCCCAATAGATACAACATCATAAGTTTCTCCAGTAGCGTTAGTAAACGTACCAGGAATTTGATATGTAGAATCAATTGGAACTCCATGATAATCAGCTATTCTCCAACCAGTAACTCCGTTTGTAGTAACCATAGATAACATGTATTCACCAATATCTAAATCAGTATCAGCATAATAATAAGATCCATATAAATATCCACTTTCATAAATATATTGTGATAAAGCTGTAGGTAATAATATTTTATATGCATCAGCATAAGTATCTGTACTATTTACCATACCTGAAGGAACATAAATTCTTAAATTAGCCCCAACTGATACTCCTAAATTTGTAAAAGCTCCACTGCCTACATTTATATTCATTACTCCTGCTGATGATGAATTTTCATTTAATATATATAATTGTGTTATTTTTTTATCATTATTTAATAATCCTTCACTTATTTCTTCAATATATCCTAAGTGCATATAAGCTAAAGACATACAATTGGCAAAAGCATAGCTACCAGCAGTTTCTAGTTTTTTAAATGAAGCATAATGTAATGAATTAGCATTTCTAAATGCATCAATCCCTATTGTTACTACATTGTCTGCAATAATATCATGAATTCCATCATTATCTTTAAAAGCTCCATCACCTATTTCAAGTAAACTTGTACTATTTATATCAAATTTACTACCACTAGCCACAATTGAATGAGAAAAAGCATATTCTCCAATTGATACTACCGCTTTTGCATTTGCTGATGCAGTATTTTTCTTAATACTTCTTATATACGGAGCAAAAGATAGTGTTCCATAAGTAACTTGTCCACTAGCCGTATAACTAGCACCAGGTGCTAAAGCAGAATTACTTGTAATAATTAATTTAGTACCATCTAGTGTAGCTGTTCCATTCCACCAAGCTGCAATATTAAATACTGCTCCTGCACTAGAAATATCAACTACTAGTCTCCAGTTTTCCACAGTAGATGTCCCAACATTAGTTACTTTAAAAGAAATATTACTTGTCCAATTACCTGAGCTACCCCAAGGAGACAACGTCCCTACTTGTTCTGCTGCTAAAGAATCATCACTAAATTCAAACTCTGTTGGGAATTCAAAGAAACTTGTCATTGCAGCCCCATGATATTCAACGTACTCGTAACCACTTACATCTTGATTAGTTGAATTTTTAACAGTAACTTCTCTAATAGCATATTCTCCAATATCAATATCAGAATTAACACCATCAGGAGTATAAGTTCCAATAATATAATCATAAGCAAAGAAATAAGAAGATAAATTACTATTAAAATATGATTTATATAAATCTACATATTCTATTCCATCTTGATTTTTCCCATTAGTTACATATAAACGTAATCTATCATTTGAACTTGTCCCTATATTATTAATAGAATTATTATGAAAATTAACATTTACCGTATCCACTCTAAATAATACTTGTAATAATTCTGGACAATTAGAAATTGCATTTTCTTCTATAGACTTAACTCCCCCTAAATTTAAATAATATAGAGTTGGAGTATTTTGAAAAGCACTATTACCTAAAGTTTTTAAAGAGTCAAAAGTTCCTTTGGCAATTGTTGTTGCTCTAAAAGCATTATCTCCTATATATTCTACGCTAGGTAAAGTAACTGTTTTAATAGCATCTATTCCACTAAAAGCGTTTTCTCCTACTTTAAGTAGTTTATTTGAAGTTATATCAAAAGAAGAATTTGTAACTGTATTTGTATGAGCAAAAGCATTATCACCAATAGAAATAATATCTAAACCAACACTATTTGGCATATCTGCTCTAAAATCATTAAACGTAACATTAGTAAATGGTATTAACGAAGATACTCTTAGAGAAACACTAACAGTTCTACCCATCAGAATTTCTTTAGTACTAGATGTAGGATGAATTGTTACATATCCACTTTTTACATCCCAACTTCCACCAGAATATTGAACTATTTCCATTCCATTTGGTGTTGCCATATCTAAACGCCAATCAGTTATATCATCTGATGAATTATTTTCTATTGTAAAAACCATATCACAAATATAACTTCCATAACAACTTGTTGTAGTTTGACTAACATTAACATCATCAACTGTAGGATTCATAGTTTCTGGAAAAGTATAACTACTATCTAAATCAGATCCATGATATTCAATTATTTCCCATCCCGAAACTATAGAATTATCATCCTTTGTAAAAGTAGTTTCTCTAATAGAATATTCACCAATATCATAATCAATAGCTCCGTGTTTATAATGACCAACAATTCTCCCTGTTGGATATATATAATCAACATAAGCACTTATCAAACCTTTATAATAAGCTAATGATGTAGCATTATCAGGAACATATATTCTTAAATGTTCACCTATATTACCACCTATACCACTAAATGAATTAGCAGAATAATTTATATTAGTACCAGTATATCCTAAAAATAATTGTTCTAAGTTAGGAACTTGTGAAACAGCACTACTACCTATAGATTTAACTAATCCTAAATTTAAAGAATATAATTCTTGATTATTATAGAAAGCATAACTTCCTAATTTTTCTAATTTCTTAAATAAACCTTTATGAAGAGTACTATCTTTAAAAGCATTATCCGATACTTCTCTTATATTATCACCAATAATACTTGAAATATTTAATCCTTCAAAAGAACTTCTACCTACATATAATAAATTATTATTTGATATGTTAAAACTATTACCTTTAGTTACCTTACTATTATAATAAGCATAGTCTCCAATAGATATTGTTGGTATAGCTATTGATTCAATATCAAAAGATTCTGGAAGAAGATATCCATCTATTATGTCTGGTCCTTGATAAGAAATTATTTCAACACCACTACTAACAGTTCCATCGGTTGTAGTAATTGTTTTTTGTTTAACTGTATACATAGATAAAGGAGATGTAACACCCATATAAGTATATGAACCTATATCAATACCAGTTACATATATATATCTAGAATTTTGACTAAATTTATCTTTATATAAATCAATATATTTTGTTCCATTTAAATTATCTCCATCAGGAACATAAACCCTTAATCTTCCATCAATATAATATCCCCAATTAGAGAAAATAGCATTCTCTCCAACACTAATATTTATTTCTTCTTTATTATTTACAAGTAATGATGCTGTAGTACCAAAATAAGCTCTTACTACTCTTTTACAATCATAAAAAGCATAAGCTCCTATACTTTTAACATTAGCAAAATGTATCTCATATAGATTAGCTGCATTTGCAAAAGCGTAATTTCCTATATTCTCTATAGCATTAAAAGATATAGTAGATGCAGTAGTATTATAAAAAGCATAATTACCAATATCAGTAGCAACATTAGCTACTACTCTATCTAATTTAGTATTATAAAAAGCATAATTACCAATTGTTTTTACATTACTTAAATCAATACTTGTAATATTTCTTTCATAAAATGCATAATCCCCAATATCTAAAACTGTCGTAGGAAGAGTAACAGGTACTCCAGCTACTTCTTGTATTTGTAAATGTCTAAAAGCATTTTCAGAAATAGAAATAATAGTAGAAGTAACACCTTTATAAACTAAAGTATTAGGTATACCAAGTGTATTAGAAGTTAAATTAGTATTAATTAAATATGATATACCAATATTACTTCCAACTTCATAAACAATATATTTTCTATTATCAGACAAGTCACCTGTTCTAAATATATTTGCATCATTTAAAACTGTATCTTGTTTATAAGTTTCTATTGCTCCAGATGGCACAAAGAATTTTCCACCATCATCTGCTAAATTAAATGAATTTAGTGCAATATCAACAGGTGGTAGCGAAGAAGCAAACTTAACATATTTAGTTGCATCAAAAGCTAAAGCTTCTATTTTAGTAACACTAGAAGGAATAACTAAGAAATTAAATTCTTCAGCCATTGAAGCTGGTATATATCCTAAAGCAATCCCTCTAAAAGCATTAGCTCCTATTTGTTCAACTGTCTTAGGTAAAATAACATTCTTTAAAGAAGTTTTTCCATCTAATGCAGATGTCTTAATTCTATTTAAAATAGTATCATCTTTTACTTTAGTATTAGCTAAAGATAAATAACTTATATTAGGTATTTTATTACTATTTAAAAAATCAAAATCTTCATTTTCTAAATATTGACCATTTATAGTATAAATAATTAATTTCTTAATAGCAGATGTTTTTACAACTGGATCATAATCTTTTAAATTAAAATAATCTCTAAGTAAATTTTCTAATATTGAAGTAGAATCTTTTATATAAACATAATATGAATCTTCTTCTCCTTCAATAGGAATAACAGCAGATCCTTCTTCATTTTCTTCGATATCTCCTGAATCAAATTCATCAGAACCACTAACAGTAATATCAGAAGAAGTAATACCTCTAACAATTAATGTATTACCTTGATTAGTTCCTAAATAAGGAACTGAAGTAGAAGGTAATAAAATTCCTGTACTTCCAACAACCCCTGATATTGTTCCTAAGTTATAAACATATATTTGAGGCTTTGTAAAAGTAGTAAGTAAAGTCATATCTTGAAATTGCATTTGAGAAACAGTCCCATTATTAACAACTTCTATATTAGTTGATCCAGGATTTGCAGTAACAAAACCAAGTTCAACTTCTGGACCTATTGTAAGTCTAGTATTAGATAAAACTACTATATCAGCTGGAATAAAATTAGTAGAACTTTTAACTATTCTAACATTATCTAATAAAACTCCATCTTCTTCTCCATCCTGTAATCCATTAACTTTAAAAATATTTCCTACTACAATATCATATGCTTTATTTTCACCAACTAGTACAACACTAGCTTTTGGGGCATTTATATATAAATCATTTAAAACTTCTAATCTACCTTCACCACTAGTATCTATCTTTAACTCACCTAAACTTACAAAATCATAAACTAAATCTCCTGTAACTTTTAATAAATAACCATTTAAATCTAGATTAATACGTTTAGAAAAATTTAAAGTTCCATTTATTTCAATATCTCCAAGTAATTTAATTGTATCTCCTGGATAACCTTGAGACATAGCCGCTCTTAATTGTTCTTCATTTTCAACATTAATCACTTGTCCAACATTATTTTCATTTGTAATAGTTCCAAGTTGAGAAGAATATACATTAAAATGGACTGATAATGACTTACCTGAATATAAAGATGTATTAACATTAGAATACATACCATAATCAAGTCTATAATAAACTGAAGTTGCTTCATTACCTTCTAAATGAACTTGTCCAATTTGAACTACATTTTTCAAAAGAGAAAAATTAACAATAGGTCTAGCGGTATCAGTTTCTATATTACTAGCAATAGGATTATTATGAGCATAAGATTTAATCTTAGTATCTAATTCTCCAGTTAAAGATGAATTATAAACATCTTCTGTTACTTCATATAATCTATAATATAAAACTCCTGTTTCACCAATATCTCCTTCTACATCAAAAGTTAAACTATATTCCATATCTAAAGAACCAGTGTTTTTTATTTCAATAAATTTAGTATTCTTAGTCATATTACTCATATTAGTTTCATATAGTAATGTATGAGTTTGACTATCTTCTTCTATTAGATTCCCATCTTGATCATATTGGGCTATTTGATGTTGTATACTACCAATACCAACAACAGCCCCACTGCCAACGTATTCGTCATACATCCAAGAAAAAGATTGAGTTAATAAAAATAAAGTGATTATAATTATAGAAATAGATTTAACAAATTTTTTATCTTTAAGTTTATCAATATTTTTTACTTTATCAGTAAAACAAAAAAAAGACGATTTAATAGTAGAAAAAATATTTTTATATTTTTTCTTAAGCCTAAACTTCTTCATTAAATCACCTCATTCTGCTATTAAATATGTTAATCTAGCAAATTAAATTATATCTTCTTCAATCTTTTTATTTTTATCTTTTCCATCTTTTATTATATTTATAATTTCACTTACTAATAAATATATTAATGGAATAATTACTATTATTATAAATCCTATAGTATTTTGAATTATTTTATTTATTAAACTAAGAATAATAAATTTGTGAACTACAACTCCATATACTTGTTCTTGATAAACAGATGGATCAGTAGACATTGAATTTAATCCTTTAGTAAAATATATATATTTATCATTCTCTGTAATAATATTCTTAACTTTATGAGTTACTATTTTATTAGCAAATTCCCCAGTCATTCCCTGGTATGTTATAGTATCTCCAATTTTAATTTTATCATATTTTTTTTCTTTTACCAATATAATATCGCCAATTTCTAACTCAGGTTTCATAGATGCTGTAATAATTGAAAAAGTTCTAAAACCAAATAAACTCATATTTCTAGGAAGAACCCTTTGAACTACTGACATAAGGCAAAATAATACTATTACGATTATTACTAGAAACTCTAGTATTGATAATATTTTCTTTTTCATTTTACCTCCTATGGTTTTACAAACATAATCTTATTAATAGATATGTTAGTATCTTTAATTTCATTTGACGCAAATTTATCTATCCCTATATACCAATATAAATTTAAAGAAGAATTAGCTTCTACTCTTAAATTATCATGAAACATATAAGAATATTTTAGTGTAGATGGATTTTGAGTTAGTTTAGATGATAATTTATATTCATTTATTAAAGGGTTACTTTCCCCAATTAAAAATACTTCTTTTAAAAGATCTATATTTCCTGTAATATCAGAAAGAATTATATTAACACTAGCTGGCGTTGAATTATTATTTGTTATTTTAAATAAATATTTTTGTATCATTCCAGGACCAAGTAATTCTGTTGTAATTGGATCACTTGTAGTTTTAATATATTCATCATCTTTAAAAGTATAAAATTCAACACTAACAGAACTAGAATTAATAATTAATGTTCTCTCGTAATCAACTAATTCTCCGGTAGATGGATTTGTTAACATCCAAGCATATGTAGATGCAGTAATAATTAAAACTAATAAAACTATATTAATAAAATGATTAGTTTTTTTGTTTATTTTATTCATACATCTACACTCCTTTTAGTTAAATACTACTTTAGTTACATATGAAGCTGGTGTTACACCTGTTACTTCGGCAATTCTTACATATACAGTTGTTCCTCTGGCAAACGTCATATTAGCATTAGTAACTTTTGTCCATATAGTTGATTGATCATTAGAATATGCATATTCCATTGCTGTAGTTAAATTATTAATTGTTACTGTTGTATTATTAGGAGTTACATTAGGTGCATCTAGTAATACATTGGCACTACCAAATTTAACTAACATATTTGATATTGTACTAGATAAAACATTAGTACATTCTACATCTCCACCTTCTAACCATACCTTCATATTAATCTTAAGTGAATTACCAGCAGGAATAGTCAAAAGAATCTTACTTAAATCTATTTCCTTAGAATCATCTTCTCCTCTTCCTCCATTATAATCACTAAAAGTATAAACATTCTGGTTACTTATAAACTCACTAGCAATATTATTATATTCAAAGAATCCCTCTTTTATAACAGCTTTTGTAGTATAAGGAAAAGTCGTTGTCCCATCTTCTTTTGTTTCTCCAAAAATAACAACTTCTTCTTCCCCATCAATCTGATATGTTAAAGCAATTCTAATAGCTTTTTCAGCAAGTCCACTTACAAATGAATCTTTATTAATATAAATATGTTTAGCAAAATCTTCTGTTTGTAGATAAAAGTCAAAATCAAAATATCCCCACTTTTTAAAATCTATATATCCATCTCCATCAGGTCTAACTTTTATAAATTGAGGATCTGTTTTACTTAAACCTTCACCAAAATCAATAGTATAAAAGTTTTTTGTATCCATACTTGATACTTGTTTAAGTTCAAAATTACTTAAATCCCCAAGAATCTGATTTAAATCAACTTCTGTTCTTGCATCACTGTCAGGCGTTATCCTAATAATTAAACCCTCAGCAGAAGTAACTTTAATATCATTTTGTGAAATACTAGGATTACTTTTATTAGAAAACCAAGCATAAGAAGAAATAATTACTAAAACAGAAATTTCCAATATTGTAACTAATTTAATTTTTGATAGTTTAAATTTCTTCATAAAACCTCCTAATAATTTAATTCTACATATTCACTAGCAAAATAATTACTACTTTCACTATATCTTACATATATATCTTCACCAGCTGTAAAAATAGGATTATTATCTTGATTATAACTAATCCAATTAACACCATAGTCCTTAGAGTATTCCATTCCACTAATGAAGCCACTTAAACCCATACCGTTTTTTGTAACATTAACAGTATTAACATTTAAATCTTTACTTATTCCCATAAAACTAATATACATATTAAATATTCCACCTTTTAAAGCAGTAACTGTTTCTCTATCATTTCCTTCTATCCAAATTCTAACAGTAATTGATTTAGGTTCATTAGAATTAGATATATAAGTTAGCAATGGACTACCATGAGCATCCATTTCTTCATAAGAAGCAACTACATCATCTCTTATATTAGCTACTCTTTGTTGTGTATAAAAAGGAGTAACATTATTATTAACATATAAGTAATTTTGCTTAACATAAGTATCTATTGAAGCATTATATATTCCATTATTATAAGACATATAATAATTTTTATTTGGAGCCCAAACTAAAGTAGTCTCATTTTTAGGAACATATTTAGAATCTACATAATCATTTTCTATAAAAGCTACCCTCACAGAACCAGCAATTAAATCTCTACTAAAATCTCCTAAGTTACTCTTTCTAACAACCTCAGGTCCAATTAGTTCAGCTAAAGTAGTTCCTGCTGAAGGATGAACAAATGATTTGTTTTCTAGAAATATTCCTGTTCCTACAGTACTTCTAAATAAAACAGTAAACTCTAAATAATCATAATTAGCAACAGCTTTCTTAAAAGCTAATGGTATCCCATCATCTGTTTTATAAGATGGAACAAAAAAATCAATTCCGTTACTAGTAATTTCATTATTAAATTTAAAATCTTCTCTTAAATTAAGTCCACCACTCTCGGTCCAAGTTTTTCCCCCATCTAGAGAAAATTCTATTTCACAAACCCCTTTAGTAGTCATCTTTAAATCATTTATATTAGCTTCTTGTTTATTACTAAACCATGCATAAGAAGCTATAACTATTGTAGCCATAATTATTAATGCTTTAAATAAATTAACAATTTTCTCCTTACGCTTATTCATAAACACCTCTATTTAATTTGACTAAACAAATTATTTCTATCAGCCATATAGTTATTATAAGATTTATCTATTGTATTAAATATCATTTTATTTTCTTTATCTCTCTCATTTCTAACTTCTTTAAACTCATCAAATATTATTTTTCTAAATGAAGCTTCATTCATATCCTCATTTTTATCCACAAAATCTGTTATTAACTTGTTTATATAATATTTTCTTATTTTTGTAGGTTTAACATCTTTTTTAATAGAAGCATTACTTAACACTGCATAATCTACTAAAAATGAGAAATCCATTTCTTCTCTTATTTTTCCTTCGTCTTCAAAATCACTTGATTCTCTTGATTCAGTCTTATTATTAACATCATAATGTTCAATAAATTCCCATAGTTCTAAAGCCTTTTGAAAATTAGGATTTTTTAGAATTACATTTGTCTTTCTAATAGGAGATTTAACCATTAATCCTCCAGCCATTTGTAATTCTAAAATTAAAGGACTCTTTAAGAAATCATTTATAATTAATTGAATCTTGTCTGCTCTTTCATCTACTGATAAACCACTATCACTCTTTAAAGATAAATCTTCAAATGATTTTGCTTCTAAATTAACATTTATTTTTATTTTTTCTAAGCCAATATTAGTTTCCCCAGTATACTCCATTACCTTCTCTACTTTAGAGAACGCCCCACCAGCAGTAACTTTCTTACGTCTTTGAAAAAAGTCTTCTAAATTGCACAAAAGAGAATAAATAAATCTATTCTCGTACATATCAAAACTCTCTTCTTTATGAACATTTAAAACCTTACTTGGAGTAATAGTTCCATCATCTTTTATTTCTTGAATAAAATTAGTATGTTGAGCTAAATGTCTTATAGTTTCCAAAGTAACCTTCTTACATCTTTCTACTCCTACTATTTCTTCTTCTTGAACAATAAATTTTTTAGGTTTTCTAACTATTTCATCAATATAAGGTAATGTAAGTTCTATCTTTTCTAACCAAGAATAATCAAATTCTATTTTTTCAAAATTAGTTGTTATCTTAGTTAATGAAGAATTATTCTCCATAAACTGCTCAAAAGTATTATCATCAGTATGCTTAATTATAGTATTTAGTTTATTCTTTTTCATTTAATCACCTACATTAATTTTCTTAATCTATTTAAATAATCCTTACATTCATTCATGTTTTCTTTACCATAAGTTTTATCTAAAAACTTAATAAAATCAGGTATTTCATCACGAATATAAGATAAGTTTAATTGTTCAAACTTTCTTAATATTTTATGTGAAACAATATAATCTATTCCATCTATTTCAGTACCACCACATCCAACAAATACAGGAACAAAGTCTCTCATTTGTTTAACAATACGGTTACCAAAAGCAATACGGAAATGTTCAATAACATAATTATCCATTTCTTCAAGTTTTTTCATAGCTTCTTCACTAACAGGATGATCCTTTTTAGCTTTATCAAATAAAGATTCCAAGTATTTACTACTTAAGCTTAAATGACCAGTTATAGGAGCATCAAAAACTGCACCTTTATCATTAATATCTATCGGTATAGCACGGTCGTATACTTTATCAGTTACCATGAAGGTAGAGTCATCATTATTGATTGTTCCTATATACCACATATTATCAGGAAGTTTAAGTTTACCACCATCTAATCCTTTTGGATCAGTATCCCAAACATCTGGTGTCAATTCTATTATCCACTCATCCCTAGAAGGCATTTCCAAAATAGATAACATTTCCGCAAAATAATATTCAACACGAGCTATATTCATTTCATCTAGAATAGTTAAATAAACTTTATCTATATATCTAGCTTCATACATCTTAGCAAGAACTTCAGTTTCATTAAACTTCTTTGTAAACTCATTAAAGTATCCAAATAACTCAGTTCTATCACGCCAAGATGGTTGAACTGAAGCTATAATAGCATCATTATTTACAAATTTTCCCCAAGCATAAGGTAGTGATGTTTTACCTGTACCAGATATCCCTTGTAAAATAATTAAACGAGTAGCTCCAAATGAAGCAAGAAATAATCTAATTACATCTTCTTTATAATAAAGCCTCATATTTGAACAAGCAAAATTTCTAAACATTTCAACTATACCTGTCAAACTAATTTCATTATCAGTAACTTCTGGCTTATAAGTTTCCATAAGTTTATCAACCATAGATAAACGATAAAATCTACTATTAATAGTATCTGCTTTAGGAGAAGTACTTTCTTCTATTACTTCGTTACTATCACTATCAAGTAAACTTTCATCTTCACTTACCATAATACTAGAATCAAGATTATCACCAGAACTACTTGTAACTATAGAATCAGTTATTATTGGTTCTATTGTACTACTTTCACCAGTATTTAGACCTAGTTGAGAAACTTTCATAGCCAAAATTCTATCTTTTTCTTGAGTAATTCTAAGAACATCATGATTTAATTTAGCTACTTCTTCAAGTAGAGTTTCTTGTTCAACTAAAGTTTTTCTAACCCTAATATACTTTTTAAAAAGTAATACTATTATAAAGATTATAAAAGCAATGATTAAAAATACAACCAAGGCAGCTAATAAAGCCATTACCCATTGTACTGTTGTAAAATCTTTAGAATAACTCTTGATAATATCAAAATATTTACCAATATTAATCATTTGTATAAAACCCTCAACCAATCCTCTAAGAATCATCATTATTCCTCCAAAGAACTGAGTAAGGAAGTCATATAAAAATCTTACAAATACATCCATGCCTTCACCTCCACATTACTACTTTTTAAAAAGCATATTGCTATGCTTTATTTTTTGCTGATTCAATTTCTCTGATAGCTTGTTTTTTCTTTTCATCAATAATAATTGCAATAAATTTATATAATTGATAAACAAAAAATACAAATAATGGCAATATTATACATAATAAGAATCCATATTTAGATTTAAAGAAATCTAATACTTTACCTAAACCTGAAACATGAGTACCTTTATAACCATCAGCTTCGTAAACAGATACTATATCAAGTTTTGAAACACCAACACTATCAACTTCATTATTAGCATCCCCTTTAGTAGTATAAGTAATAATTCCATTATTATTCACTATTTCTACTATTCTATGGGTTTTAATAATTGTTTGATCTTCTTCTATTGCAAAAAATGAAATTATATCATTAACTTTTAATTCTTGATCATTATATTTTTTTGTTATTATTAAATCCCCTGTTTCAACAGTCCCAGACATTGATGGAGATTGAATACTAAAAGGAATGAATCCCATAATATTCGCTACTCCATTTTCTCTAGTGCTAAGTGAAACAATAGTTACAGAGGCAGCTAAAAATATAACTATTACTAAAATTATATCTAAAACTACATTTAAAACTTTGCTTTTTTTATTTTTCTTAGCCATTTATTAATTACTTAACTATAAAGTCAAGAACTGTACGAATACCACTACCTAAAGAAGCAGAGTTTTCACAGTCGATATCTTGACCTTCAATCCAAATATATGTTCTTACTTTAGTAATACCTGGACCTACTGTAAATAATTTTGTACTTGGAACTGTACCTACAGTTGAAGTATTTGATAAAACAGTCGCAAAGTTAGTTGGTGGCAATGTAGTTAAATTAAGATTAGTTCCAATAGCTTTTAATCCACTATAAGAAACTATTCCACTTGCTCCCAACCCTGTAGCTGTAGCAGTATGTTCATCAGCATTTGGTTCCCAAATATATTGGTTTGTACTTGTACCAGTAGCTAATGCTTGTGCTGTTGCTGGTGTATTAGTTGCATCAGTACCTTGTACTAAGAAACCTACACGAGCAGAATATTTTAATCCTGTATCTTTTAATACAGTACCTACAACAAGTGCTGCATCAATTCCAGAACCATCATTTAAATAAATATCTTGTGCTGTAGCAGCTTTAAAGAATAAGTCAAATGCAATGTATTGACCATTTGTTCCAGAAACTTCTGCTGGAGCAGCTGTTGCATCTAGTGTTGCATCTTCATTAAGTTCCCCAACAAACATGTCAAATTTTCCAGTTGTTTGAGAACCAATTGTAGAAACTGGACTTAATGTATTTGGAAATTGATTTGTATTACCTACAAATGCAGCTCCTTTAAGTTCAGTAGTAGTTAATGATGCTTTCCAATTTGTAGCATCTGTAGAAACTTGAATACCGTTGCTAGCTTGAACGTTAACATCGATATTTCCTAATTGAACTCTAGTATTAGCTGTAAACCACGCATATGATGCAGTAGTTAAAGCAACAGCTGTTACTAGTAGCATTAAGAATGCTAACATTATCCTCTTGTTTTTCATATTTTCCCTCTTTCTCTCGTTTAAGAATTAAATTTAGCGCGCCCTAAATTCAAAAAACTTTGTTAATGCTAATCTACTTCTACCAATTGCATTAACATTTTCATTTCACCTCCCAATATATCATCAATGCACTCAGGGTCATTTCCCTCAAGCCATATGACTACTGTATATTTATCAACCTCATCTGGTTTAATTCCAACTCTTTTAGTTGTCATTACCAAACGGTTAGATACAAATGGAATGGTGTCGGCCTCTGGTAAGCCAGTAACTTTGTTTCTTTTGGCATAAACAGTTTTTTCGCCGTTATAATAAACAGCTACCCGAACTGCCTCATCTACTCCACTTATAACAGACTTCACAACTATTTCAGCTTGATAATCTGTTTTATCATTACTATTGTTTTTAACAAAGAATGTATAAGCTAAGTAATTATTTGTACTATGAGAGCCTTCAACTTCAGTCACAGTATCAGGAATCCATTCACCAGAAATATTATCCATGTAATCTAGTGCTTCTGCTTTTAATGTTAAAGGTGTCTTTTTAAAATCACTACTAGGAGAAATAACTATACCTTTTTCTGCTTTTAAATTTGGATCTAATGAAATAGTAAAATTACCTGTTTGATTTGTAACAAATACTAAAGCATATATTACAGACAATATAAGTAATAATCCCAAAAGCCCTACCGTAAAAAACCTCATTAAAACTTTTCTACGATATATTTTCTTAGCATTAATAGTAACAGTTAAGCGATTATTCATCTGCTTCACCCATTATTTCCATAAAAGTTTTCATTTTCTTGTCCTTATTATTTCTAATAAATTTAACACCCTTACTAATACATGAATTTCTAGACTCATCATCATTAACATTATTAACAATTACATTAATTTCTAAATTATTTGCTAATAATATTTTATTATCCCTATCTTTTTCATTGTAATCAACAATCATATATTTAAAATAAGATAATTCCTTCTTACTAGTATTACAAAAATCAAATTCTCTAATAGCAAGATTAATACCTTTATCTACTAAAGTACTTAAATTATCATAATTCTTTAAAAGATCTTTACTACCAACTGTAATAATTACATTATCTTTAACAATACTATTATCAAAGTAACCAATTATATTATTAGTATTCTTCTTAGTTTTAAAATATTCATCTGTCATATCAACTATAAAAGTAGGAATCCTTCTCTTTTCTATAAATAACTTTAATATACTATAATTAAGTTTATCTAAAGAAACATTGATTAATGGTGATGATAATTTGTTATCACTAATTATTTTATCTTTTTTTGTTTTAGTTTTATCAATTAATTTAGGAATAGTTACATCCAAGTAAACATAGAACATATCTTCATTATTAATAATATCTTTTACTGAAGAATACATTAAAGTAAAATCATCATTACTATAATGATTTAATAAAAGTTTATTAATCTTAATACTTTTATTTACTTCATCATTTAATAGATTATTAATATATTTCATATTTTTTGATATGTCTTCTACAAATACTCCTTCATATCTATTCTTAATATCACTAATAGCTAATTTATAAGATAAATTATCAGTGAATAATGAATTAGTTAATTTATCTAATTCAATTGATATTAATATAGAGTTAGCAAGCATCAAACATGTCTTCTTATTAATCTCATTATTAACAACTGAATTAATATTAATAATCTTATTAAACATAGTAAATAATACTTTTTGTAAATTCTTATTATCAATATTATTATCTTTAAAAAATTGATTAATATCTGGCCTAGATAATTCTAAGAATCTATCATCATAAAAGAAATCTTTTAGATGTTTATAAACACATTCTTCTAACTGCCTAGACGTTGCTTTACTTGGATTGTAATTCTTACCATATATACATTTTTAAATAATATTTGCATATTTAACAACATTCGTTATCTTAAAATTTTTATAGGCTTCTATAATACTACAATCCACCATGTCAAACCTCCTCTACCCTATATTAATAATAATAGCATATCAAAGTAATTTGGCAATAAAATTATTATCTTTTGTCTACTTTTTTATATTAAGTTATAATTAATGCATTTATCATACATTTTTATAATACAAAAAATAAGACATCTAAGTCTTACTTTAACTTAAATGTCTTTGGAGCTAATTTATATACAAGTATTAATGATATTACAACATAGACAATAGCAAATAAAGTAATTATACTTCCAAATATAATTGTTGGTATTCTCATTTGCATCATCATATAACATAAGAAATAAGTAACTGAATTAGCAACTGTATAAGTACTATTTTTCATTTCCATATCTACATTATATGGTTGTAATAAATAATATAAAACCATATGATGAACAGAAAAGAAAATAGACATTGATATTATAGATATAAATAATAAGAAATAATTTAAAATATTATTAGTACCACCAGTAATAAGTAATAATAATGGTAATCCAATTGCTATTACTAACGATGGAAATAAATTGATTTTAATAAGTACTTTTAATCTTCTTTTAAATAACTCTAATACTGTTTCACTTTGTCTATAAAAACGATAAGCTAACATGCTATGATCACAATTCATAAACATTGCTTGTGAAACTACAGTTCCTCTATTTAATATATACATAATAAATAAAAAATATGGTAAGAATAATAAAGGTAATTTATTTACTTCTTTATCAAATCCTTTTATCAATAAAACAGAACCAATAATTAATATTAATATTCCTAGTAATATTAAAAATACTCTCTTTGATGACTTAGTCAAAATAGATCTATGTCTCTTAACAAAAATATCATTAAAGTAATCATATCCTATTTTATTATCATCAGCTGTGACTGTTTTATCTATTTTCTTACTATACATTTCATAATTAGTTTTAACATTAACATTCTTAAGATCAAAAATAATTGCATTTGGCTTTAATAATTCTTTATATATTCTAAAATAATTATCATATTTAATTATATATCTAATAGAAACTATTCCACCTATAATAGATATTATAAATAAAGCTATATAAATATATTCATTAATAACTATTCCAATATATGGTAAAACATAAGCTAAAACTAGTAATAAAACTACCATAATCCATACTATAGGAGCAGGAAAATTCTCATTAAAAGTAGTCTTTTTCTTTTTAGAAATAAATAATTGTATAGAACAACCAATAGCCTTAATAAAAGTAATAACAACAGGTAATAATATCAATAAATATATCTTAACACCCGTCATTAATCCAAGTATAACAACAATAGGAATAAATCCTATCAATACTTTCAATAAATAAAATATATAATTACTAACAGCATACTTAGTAGGATCCATTTTCATAAGAACTAAAGCATAATATTTATCTTTAGTTGGATTAAACATATTAGTATTTATAAAACTTCCTATTATTGTTAAGAAAATAAATATATGAATAAAACTATTAGAATTACCAAATTCCATAGCAGGAATAAAAATCATTATATATACATAAAGTATTTTCCACAAAAATGTGGATATTATTTGTCTAATAAAACTTATAATAATTCCTATAATTTTAAAGTCAAGATTACCATAAAATCTATTTGGTATTATTCTTCTTATTAATGGAAGTTGCTTTAATGAATATATAAAAGAATTAACCTTATATGTATTTTCTAATTTAAAAGAAGTTAAAAAAGCCCTAAGCATTATTATCACCCTTCAAAGTAGAAATTATCTTATCTTTAAAAGCATTATTATTTAAATTATCTTTAGTTATTTCTTGAAGAGTTGCATTATTTAATATAACTATTTCATCACATAAATCTAAAGCTAATTCCATAATATGTGTAGAAAAGATAATTATATGATCATTCTTTATTTCTCTAAGCATATCTTTCATTTCTTCTGAAACCACTACGTCAAAAGAAGTTAATGGTTCATCTAATAAAAGGATAGTAGGATTAGCAATAATATTTACTAACATTTGTAATTTATTTTTCATCCCATGAGAATAATCTTTCATAAGTTTATCTCTATCTTCTACATCTATTTTCATAAAATCAAAATATTCATCTATCTTTTTATCACTCTTAATATTTTCTTTATTTATATCAATAAAGAATTTCAAAAATTCTCTTCCTGTTAAAAAGTCAGGAACTACTGGAGTAGATAAAACATAACCAATATCTTTAGACTCTAATTCTCTTTTTTCAGAACCATCTATTAAATAGTAATATCCATCAGATTCAATATCATCATTTAAGCAATTAAAGAAAGTTGTCTTACCAGCACCATTTCTACCTAATAAACCATAAATCTTACCTTTTTCAAATTTAAAATTAATATCCTTAAGAACAATTTTATCTTCAAAGTTCTTACTTAATTTTTCTACAACTAGTTCCATAAATTAACCCATAAAATAAAAAAGAGTTTCCTCTTTATTTACTTTTCTTTCCGTAATATTTTTTGTTAATTAATTTAACTTTTTTACCTATTCTTATAACGAATTTTTTTCTTACACCATCAGGTAAATTTGCTTTAACTATTCTCATTTCTTTCACCTCTAATTTGAAATTATATCACAATATATATTATCTAACAATATATTTCATCTACTTTATTACCATATATATCATAGATAGTAAACTTTCTATCCTCATAAACTAAATACGTAGGATTACTATTATTTCTAGGTAATGATATAGAACCAGTATTAATATATGTAACGTCTTCTACTTTTTCTATAAAAGGAAAATGCTTATGACCATATACCAAGAAACAATTATTAAACTTATGTCTCTTGCTTTCAATATTATACTCATGACCATGTGTTATATAAATATCTATTCCATCTACATTTATTAAAGATAATCCACTTGCAATTGGAAAGTCAGAAGTAACTATATCAACATCTGAATCACAATTACCCCTCATACAAATTAATTTATTTCTATTTTTATATAAAAAATCTTTAACTAAAGTATTATTAAAAGAATGATTATCAATAGAATTAAATCCCATATAATATAAATCACCTAGAACAATTAATTTATCAAATTTTTCTTCTGTTAAAAGATTTTCAATATAATTTAAATTATCAACTATTCCATGAATATCAGATATAAATAATAATTTCATTAAGCCACCTCATTACTTTTATAAATAAGCCCTTCATATAATATATCCACTATGTAATTACTAGGTTCTATATTATATCTTTTCATAATTTCTTCAACTACATCATCTTTTTTACTAATATTTAAAAGAGAATTAATAGAAACCTTATCTCCTTTTAAATAACTTATATAATTATATGTATAAGTATTATCAATATATACAATTTTATAATCATCAACAAAGTTTTGAAATTCTTCTAAAATATCATTAGTACTATCAAGATATGTAAAAGAATCCTTATCATAACTAATTAATTTTATTAACTCATTTATAAGTATTTTTTCTTCATTTAATCTATAATCAAATCTATCTACTAATTTTAAATTATCTATTTTTAAAGCTGATAATTGAATTACTTCTCCAAGTTTAGGATCAGTATGAGTAGGAATTAATTCTAAAACTACATATTTATGCATAAAAAACCTCCTGCTAGTTTCTTAACTGCTTTTCTACCACTAATGATACCATTATCTTTAAGTAAAATAAATAAATTTTCTATACTTATTTTACCAAGATAAGTAAGTTTATGAGTAAAAGGATCATAATCTTTAAATATAAGTTCTTGCTTATTATGATTATATATAGTATTCCCATGAGCTAAACTATTTCTAATATGAGCAAGTACATTTATTTCTTTAAAATTAGGAAAACTAGATTCCTTTTCAATTATTTTTATTTCTAAAGAAGAAATAACTTCTGGTAAGATTTTATTAAAATATTCATTATCAATATATTTATCTTTTAATATCTCTTTTTTTGTATTTATAGATGTTTTAATATTATCTATTTCTCTTTGTTTTTCTTCTTTTTCTTTAATAAATGCTTTCTCTTTTTTCAAAACAAACTTAGAATCAGTTTCTACCAACGATAAATCAAATACTTTACTACTAGTATTAGAGCCATATAAGAAAATAACATTAAGTAAAGATATCAATAGTAATCTTAATTTTTCTTCCTTATAAATAGCAAATGTCCTAATATCAAAAGAAGAATATTCATAAACTCCATATCGGTGATACAAATAATCAGAGTATAACGGATCACTATTATAATTAGTAACTATTAATGAATCTAATACTAAAGCACTATTATAAGTATTTTTAATCTTTACAAAAGCTGCTTTATCTAATCTATCATATACTAGATACTTATTAGTAATTTGATTTTCTTTTATCCAATTATAAGTATGTCTAATTATTTTCAACTTATCTTTTTCTGTTAAAAACTTATATTCATCTAAATAACTTTGAATATCTTTATCATTTATTTCTCTAGATTCTTTATTATTAGTATTATAATTTCCTAATTCATCAAGTAGATTACTATATAAATTATAAGATTTTTCATTTATCTCATCAATAATAGTTATAACTAAAGGTTTACATAATAAAACATTAAAATCTAAAACATTATTATCATCATAATGATAAAGTCTAATTTGATCATCATTAACAATCTCATAATTAGAATGAGCTAAACTATTTCTAACTCTTTTTATCAATTTCTTATAATCTAAAAGTTCATCAGTAATAATAGCCGAATTACTTCCATAACTAATATCCAAATCAGACAAATAATTATCTTTATCTTCCAATATATATTGTTCTGTTAAAAAAGTATATTTATCAAAAGAATTATAATCACTAAATTTATTATCGTTATCTAAAAAATAATTTTTAAACCTATCAGTATCTAAAACACAACTAGTATCTAAGGCATATCTTAATATATGACTTTCAATAGATTTAGCTATAGGTAAAGAATCTAAATACTGTTCTATTTTTTCTTCTCCACATAATTTTTCATTATGTAATAAAGTAGAAGTTACGATAGACCAAATATAATCATTATCATTATCTTCTGTCAATTTTTCAATTCCCAGTAATTCACATATCTCATATAATAATTTATCTTTACATAATTCTAAATATTCTTTCATTATTTTTTCTCCCTGTAGTAATTAATATTAGCTAGTATCGCTTGTTTACATAAATTTTTAGTTGGTATATTAAATAATTTATCATCCTTAATAAAATGAGTTCCACATTGTCTAAACTCAAAATTAGTATTAGTCTTTATACATTGTTCTCTAATATCTAAAACCCAATCATAATCTAAAAATCTTGCATTTATATCCGATTCACCACCAACTACAACTAATTCTATATCATTTAAGTAGTCAATAATATTAATTTTTTCAAGCATTGGTTGAATAGTAATACATTTATGCTTAATTGGTAAATCTTTAAAAATATTTAAACGATAGTTAGCTGTTTTTTGATTTTCAATAGTACAGCATACAATTACATTATCATAACCATTATCCCAATCACTTGGTAAAACTTCCATAAATCTTTCTATTCTTTTAGTTAAAAATAAAAAATTAAGATCGCTTCTTTGCCTCATCATATCATAGCATTCTAATCTATATTGATCCATTTCTTCTATTAAAAAATCAGATGAAAAACAAGTATAAACTAAACCACTTTTGATTTTATAAGTACCATCTTTTAGTTTAGCAATTGGCTTATCAAAATCCTTAGTCAAAACAATTAAAGAAGTATCTATTCCTCTTTTTTTATCTCCTTTATGAATATAGCAATACTTACAACCATCACTATATTTATGACAACCTCTCCAAGGATTCCAAATCATAAAATCACCTCATATTAGTTTTTCTTATTTAATAAAGACTTTACTTTTTCATCTAATAAACTTCTTTGTTCTTTATAAACAATTGGTATAAAAGCAGAAACAACTGAACCACTATCCATATCATCCCTATTATATAAGCCATCAGATAGATAACCGATTATTCCACCTTTAGTTTTAGTATGATCCTTAACAATATCTTTAATAACACTATTTAAAGAACCACCCTTTTTAGTAAATTCAAACATTGCTTTAGTAATCCTTATATTAAAAGATTTACCTGTAAACATATTACCGTCCTTATCTTCAATAATACAATAAGTAACAACACTTGGTAATCCATTTTGATCTACTTCAAATCCCCCTTCGATAGAACATAAGTAATCATATTCAATTTCTTTGAATATTGCTATAGCCTTTAAATTCTTATTTCTATTTTCTGCTCCCCTAAGAATTTCAAATCCAATAGGCTTACTATTAGTTTCACTGTCTACATCAAAATTAATTATTTCATAATCTTTTATTTCAAGTTCGTATAAAGCTCTTTCTAATGATTTTTTCTTACTTTCATTATTACTTCCTAATAATATTTTCATATATATCCCCCTAAATTAATGTGTATTATACCACTATATATGATTTTTATAAAGTCTTTTTAAGAACATTTATATTATGATAATCATTTTTATACCACTCTATAAAATTACCAATAGCAGAAGTTCTACCATCGTCTCTATTTTTTCTTTCTAAATCATTCATTTCAGATAAAGACTTATCACAGTTATTAGGAATAAATACTCTCCATAAATTTGACCAAGCTTTTTCTAAATAACTACCTCTAACATCATAAGAAAGATTACCACTACACTTACCAAAAAAAGTATATAAATTTTCTCCATCATAAAAAGTTAAACAATCTAAAAAATAACAACTTCTATCGTTAATATTCCTCATAACAGAAAGTAAATTATTAACATCTGAACTTATACCACTTCTTTTAACAAAAGCTCCAGGATAACCTGGATTATTGGGATAACTATTAATATAAAAACCACTATCAATAACAAAGCAAGGCTCACCTAATTTTTCATAAGCTTCCATTACTTTAGATTTAGATACATATTCTATATCATTAACATCAGGTTCATTAAAATCAAGATTTAAAAAATCTATTTCAATATCTTCCCCATCAAAAGAATCCCTTACAGAAACATATTTTCCATAATTACCTGTAACATAAAAAACTTTATTCATAACACCACTCCTATAAATAATTATATCTTCTATATAGGAACTATTGATGTCACTTTATTTATTATCTAAAATTTTAATACTTTTAATTCTATTTAAATAAAAATTTCTTATTTCTTGTTTCAATTCACAATAAGCAGCAACACCCCACAGATCTCCAAATAAAATTAAATCATAAGGTTCTATTATCCTATTTGAAATAGATTTATCCCTAGCATAATACTCAATATAACATTTCTTTTTTTCTTTTATAGCCCTATTAATTTCTTTATAATTATATTGATCTAACCCTTTAATATCTCTAGGAGTAATAAACCTTTTAGGAACATTTATATTTTGATTTAAAATATATCCTCCATATGGTCCTTTAATTGAATCAATATATATACCTGCAAGTTCTAATTCTTCTTTATAAGTTCTAATTTGTCTAGGAGTTACTTCTAACTTATCCGATAACTCTTTAATACTATATTTTCTTCCACTACTTAGTAACTGAATCATATTTAAAATATTACTTATCTTAGACATATAAACACCTCTATATCAATTATATCATTATAAAATAAAAATCACTATTTCTAGTGATTAATAGATTTATAATATGTTTAAATTCAATATTGTAATAATTCGATTGGAAATTTATCTTTTAATTCAAATTCAATTTCATGATTAAACTTGCCTTTTTCAGTTTCGATAACATCAGATATTTTTGATATATCCACTTCGCCTAAATTAAAATATACGGTATTCGTATAACCCAAATGTGGAAATTTTGCACACACATTAAATTTGTAATTATCTTTTATAAACATATCAATTTTCTCTTTTGCTTTTACTTCAGTCGATGAACCTTGCGTATAATAAACAAATTTATGATCATCAATAATGTAATTATCATAGAATGAATCTTTTCTTGTTATGTTAATAGTACAGTACACTGTTTTTCTATCTTTATCAATTCTTTCACCAACAACATTCATATAGCAATCTTTACTTCCAGAATTAAATAAAAATTCACCTTTGTCAACTAAATCAAATGGTTTCATCTGATATTCAATTTGATTACTTAAATATTCGAAAAGTTCGATATGTTCTTCAAATAACTTCATTGCATTATTTTTTTCTAATTCTTTATATATTTCATCATTAAGAGTTAAATAATTATCACTGATAACAAAAACTTTTGGATTATTTTTTGTCGCTTTATAATAATCACTAAAGATAAAAGTTGATATTCCATTTGTAATTTCAGTTGAAAGTAGTACTTTTTCTAAAATTTCATTTTTTACTTTTTCACCCTTCAAAATTTTCACATAATCTTTTAATGTTTTATTATCATATCCCCTAAATACAAATTGAGAAATAAGAGTAAAAAAATCATTAATAAACTTGTTAGACTTTTCTATAAAATATTTTGTATAATAATATTCTTCAAATGGGTCATAGAAATTTCTAAATAACAATTGTAACAAATCTAACTCTTTAAAATTAGGATTTATATAAAGTTCAAGTAAAGTAGGTATTTCTTTAAATCTAAATAATTCATCTCTAAACTTTTCTTTAATTTTTGTTTTAACAGTAAAATTATTGGAAATTGATTTAATTATATTTTCCATTGCTTCTTTTTCTATCTGTACATTTATAAAAGGAGAAACAGTTTGAAACTCTTCGTTTGCATATCTATATAGATTTCTTTTATCAACTGTAGTATTACCTGTTAATACTTGAGCAATTGAATAATTATTTTTTGAATTGCCAATTATATCAAATATTGTCACATACTTATGCTGATCATTTGTTTTTCTTAGACCGCGCCCTAATTGCTGCAAGTAAATTATTGATGATACTGTATTTCTAAGCATAATAATTGTATTTATATCAGGAATATCAATTCCTTCATTAAATTTATTTACTGTACAAATAATTTCTAAAGTACCATCAATATCAGATTTTAAATCATTAATATACTGCTCAGTTGAATCTCTATCATTTCCTGATTCTGAGCTTACCGAAGCAACTGATTTAAATCCTATTTTACTAAGTTCTTCAGATGTTGATTTTGCTTCATTAATTGATGAGCAAAAAATTAGACACTTTAATTTTTCTCCGTAATGACCTTTTTCAGCAATTACTTTTTTCAAATATTTTGCTAATTCAGCATAATCATATTCTTCGTTTGCTTTTAATAAATTTTCTTTAAGCGTTAATCCATAATAAGTAAACGGACAAACCAGTTCATATTTCATTGCTTCAAGTAATCTAATTTCATAAGGAATACTGTACTTAAATGTTTTAAATAAATAATCTGGATTATCTGTTCTTTCTGGAGTTGCAGTTATTCCTAAAGTAAACTTAGGAGTAAAATATTCTAGCAACTCACTATATTTTGTTTCTAAACCAATTTTATGAGCTTCATCATATATTATATATTCAAAATAATCTTTTGGAATTTTATTAAATAAACAATTATATGCTGTTTTGTCAGTAGTAAATATAAAATCTGAAGTATAAACTTCTTCAACATTATTAGATGTTAATTCTAGCATACTTTTATCATTAAATACTTTTTTAAATGTTTTAATTGCTGATGTGAGAATGAGCCTATTGTGAACCAAGAAGAGAACCTTTCTATATTTACTATTTTTTACATCAAATGCTGATAAATACGTTTTACCTGTTCCAGTAGCTGCAATAACTAATCCTCTATCAGTTGTCTCTCTACAATCTTCCAGTGACTTCAATGCTTTTTCCTGCATATAATTAGGTTTAATTAAACCGCTATCTTCAACTATGTTTTCAATATCTTTTTTCATTTTTTTATATTCTTTATAAAGAATTTTATATCCTTCAATATATTGTTCTGACAAGAATTCAGAATACTCATCTTCCCATAATTGTTCAAATACTTCATTGTATTTTTCTACTATATAACCTTTACTGTCAGCATCAATTTCTACAGCCATTTCATGAACTAAACCGAATGCCCTAGATGATATATTAGAACTTCCAATTAATAAAGTTCTTTTGGATTCATTTTCAAATAGATATGTCTTTAAATGGAATCCTTTTGCACCATTAAAAGGTACGTAAACTTTTACCTGCATATTTAACTCACTTAATTTTTGTAGTGATCTAGGATCCGTAACCATACCTTCTGTAGTTAATAATAACCTACTATTAGAATCAAACTTCTTTAAATCATCATATATTAAAGAGAGCCCTGACCATACAACATAACTAACAGCAATATCAACTCTACTTGATGATTGTAATAGCTCTTGAATTTTTTCTTTAATATTTTTACTATTTTCATTTATAACTATATTAGGATTATAAACTAAAGAATCAACTTCTTTATCAAATAGCGATTTTGTTACTGCTGTATTCATTTCCATAATATACCTACCTTACTAATTTTTTGATTTTATCTACTACTTCTATATCCGCTGGCAACCAATCAATCGATGATAACTCATCACTTTCTAGCCACTTAGCATCACTGTGTTCTACGAGAGTTATCTTACTTTCCTTTAAATGACATAAATAACAATGCATCATTAAATGAAATTTTGGATAATCATATTCTACGGTTGTTAAAAATTTTCCTACTTCAATATCCGCATCTAATTCTTCCTTAATTTCCCTTATTAAGGCTACTTCGCGAGTCTCATTTTCTTCAATTTTTCCACCAGGAAATTCCCACATACCGATAAAATCACCATAGCCTCTTCTAGTAGCTAAAATTTTATTACCGTCCTGTATTACTGCTGCTACAACTTCAACATTTTTCATAAATAACCTCCAAATTATATTAATTATACCACTATTTTAATATACGCACATTATGGAATTTTTTTATTTCTATAGAAAACTCTGATTCTTTACATTTAGGAACTAAGATATAAATTTTATTCTTTGTTCTAGTTAAAGCAACATAGAAAAGCCTTCTCTCTTCAGGAAAATCTATACTTTCTTCTATTTTAGGTCTTATTAACTTTATTATAGGTAAATCATCTATCTTACTTGGAAAACCATATTTATCATCATTAAGATCTAATAAAATCGCATAGTCTCTTCCCAATCCCTTTGCCTTATGAATAGTTAAAAATTCCAAATCAATATTTTCATAATTAACAGATTTTATTTTTGAACCCATTATATTAAAGTACTTTTTATCATCTATTTTGTATATATCTTTTTGATACCTACCTAATAGTAATACAGAACAATTTGGATTTATTTTACTTAAATTACCAAGAATTGCGTCTACATATTTAGCTCTATTACCATTTACCTTTTCTTTTTCTTCATCATCATAAAAAATAATTTCAACAGGATTGATAGTATGTTTATCAGATATCAAATGTTTCTTAATTTGATAAGGATTCTTAAGTACAAACTCTCCAGCTATATCTATTAATTCTTGGCTATTTCTATAAGTATGTTCTATAGCTACTTGATCTGAATTCGGAAGTTCTTTTGAAAAATTTTTAAATAAATCTATTCTAGAACCTGCATATCCAAATATTGTTTGCCAATCATCACCAACAGCCATTACTTTAGCATCAAATAAATCAACTAGCCTCTTAACTAAGTTTAATCTTTGATTCGAAATATCTTGATATTCATCTATTATCAAGTACTTATAATCTACACCCAAATCCTTTTCTTTAATAATCGGCATTAAAGTATATGCCTTTAAAATCATGTCTTCAAAATCTATTAAATGTTTATTACTAAGTTCTTTCTCATAATATTCGTGAAACATTTTTAAAACTATTAATTGATTTTTCAAATTACCATCATTTGACTCTATTAATGAATCATAATCTCTATATGAATATCCACTTTGCTTATACATTGATATTACAGGTACCAAAATTTTATCAACGAAAACTGAAAAATAATAATCTGTACCTGTATCCATTAATTTAGCAAATATTTCTTCATCTGATCTTTTGTGTGGAACATAACCATTATGCTTAAGTTGATCAATTAAATCTGTTAAATATGTTTTTCCATTATCATACCTAGAATAGGTAACAATAAATTTATTTCTGTTTTCATAACTATTAATATACTTATCCTTAATTTTTAAAATAGACAAATAATTTTTTAATTCGCTTTCACTATACATAGAATTACTTCCATCTTGGTCAACCCCAAAATGTTCTATATAATTTTCTTTTTCTAATTGATGAATATAAAAATCAGGATGATATCCCCTTCCCTTTTTATATCCATTATTTAACTTCAGCTCATAATTATAATCTATTCCATTTATATAAAGAAGATTTGCTATATCTACTTCTTCTTTGGATGCTGTATATTCTCCATTAATTGTCTTTTTATATTGTCTTCTTCTTAGAATCTGATTTTCAATATACACTTTAATACTTTCTTCTGATTTATTAAATTTATCAACAAAACTTTTAGTATGATATGTATCAAAATCATCAAAAGACATCCATTGATCACCAAAATTTAAATATTTAGAAAAAGCATCATTCAATAAACTAAATTTTTCTTTATCCTTAAATAAAACATTTTTAATATAATTGGAAAATATTTTGTATTGACCTTTTTCATCAACTACATCAGCGACATCTTCACCGCTCTTATTAATTATTTCTAAACCTAAGCTATGAAAAGTTGTTACAGCTACATTTTTTAGTCCAAATTTATCATGTATGATTTCTGATAATTCTTCTTTTACCTTTTTTGTAAAAGAGACAACTACAATTTCCGATTCTTTATATCCACACTTATCAATTAAATATTTTACTTTAGCTACCATAGTAGTAGACTTTCCACTACCTGCTCCCGCCACAACTAAAAGATTATCAGAATCAATAGTAATAGCTTCTCTTTGCTGTTCATCTAAAAGTATATTTGGATCAACTTCTTTAAACATATCATCAAAGTATTCATTTAAATCGTTCACACTAATCACCTATTATAATTATAGCAGTTATTTTCATTTATACATATAAAAAAATCATTTTAATAATTAACAGATTCAGAAATATCTATTAGAAAAAATATCATACCGCAAACGGTATAATACAATTCTTTTTTACCCATTTAATTTAAAATTCAAGAAAAATAAGGCCTAAATTTCAAATGGTCGGGAAAACAGGATTTAATAAATACTTTCTACCTTCTTAACCCTCTTTTTTCATCCTTAAATACTTCTTCCACTGAAATAGTTGGTTCATAATCATTAAATCTATAGATTGGAGAACCAAATCTTTTATTAAGATTATCATGAATTTCTTCTAATCTTTCACCACATCTTAAACCTAAAGCTATCATATATTGTTTGTAATTAGCTGGATTATATATTTCTTTATTAAAATAAGACTGTCTATACACAGTATATAAAAGATCAGTAAGTTCTAAATCAACCATAGTATCTATTCCCTTTTCATAAAAATGTTCTGCCACTCTTTTTACACAATCATATACATGAAAACCACCAACTACAATTTCATCCACATTACCTACTTGTTCTAATAGAAATTCTTCACTTGGATATTTTACTTCTTCTATAGGTTTTTCACTTCCATCTTCCCTATAACCGGAAGCTTCCTTAAAAGTTACATCAGTATTAATAATTCTACTAATATTTTCTAAATTAATACCAAACACTTCTTTATCTGGATAATTAGCAATTACCACTTCATATCCATTATCAATATATCTTTTCTTTATACATTCATTTAAAACTATTTCAGGTCTTTCTAAGTTATGTTCTATATAGTATTTATCAGAGAAAGTTAAAACTCTTTGATACTCTTCTATTGGATATAAATATAAAAATACTTTTTTCATTTGTTCTCCTTATTTATTATTTGTTCTTTTACAATTATTTTTAAGAAGAACTTTCTCAAAAATATCATTTTGATTTCCTATATTCAAATCAACATCATTATTTGTATCTTCATTTATTTCTAATAAAATATTTTTACCATCATATGTAGGAGTAGAAACCTGTCCCATATGATTAATAGTAAGATAACTATCACTCATCAATTGTAAATTACCAATAGGTAAAACTATTTTAAAAGGATAGTCTTCTTTATTTATTTTACTAACTACTAAATCTATTTCATCTTGACTTAGTTCATATTTAAAAGAATACTTATTTCCACCTCTAAAAGGAAAATATCTACCTATTCTAACTTCTTTTACATTTAAACTTTCTGCATACGCTAAGAAGTCAAATATTTCATCTTTATTAACTCTAGTTAACATAAAACTTAATCTTAAATCAATATCTAATTCTTTTAAATCTTCAAGATTTTCTTTTACATTAGATAATAAATTTCTACCTCTCATCAACTCATAAACATCAGACGATAAACTAGGTAAACTAACATCTATACAATCTACATATTTATTAATTAAATTATAATCATATTTTACCGTTCCATTAGTACTAAGAGAAATATAACTATCTGGGCATAATTCTCTTAATACTGCTAACTTCTTTATTAAATCAGGATCTAATAGAGGCTCTCCTCCTGATATAACTATTCTCTTAGGATTTAAAGATACAATATATTTTATTATCATTTTATAATCTATTTTATTATTTTCATTATCACTTGTAATACAATAATCACATTTTAAATTACATTCTTTATTAACTTCATAGCATACACTAATTATCTCTTTTCCCATATGTCCTCCACTTATTATAAAATTTTCTTTAATAGTCCCTCATTTAGTAAATGAACAGTCTCAAACTTACCCTTATTAAAAACCGCCCAATTATTAAATATACAAGGAATATTTTTAGCTTTTTCTAAACTATCTATCTTAATTAAATTTAAAGGGATTTTTTCATTAATACAATAACTTCTAATTTGTTCTATACAGTTAGGTATATAAGGACATTGATTAGTATAAAATATAGTTAAATCCTTTGAATCTATTTCTTCTTTTTTTACACTTTCATTAAACATAGGTAATTTAGTATCAAAAGATAAAGCAAGTAACTCATATTCTCCAATACTTTCTACTACTTTAAAACCATATTTAAGGAAAAATTCTTTTTCACTAAGAAATGGTTTCTTTTTTTTAGAACTTAATACACATATTCCAGATTTACCTTTTTCTTTAGCATCATTTATACAATATTCTATTAAACTTTTAGCATGCCCATTACCTTTAAAACTTCCTGATACCCATAAACAATATATATAAATATAATTATCCCCTACAATAGGAACCCAAGCTTTCTCTAATAAAGAATACTCTATGAACACTTTACCTCTTTCATTTAATTTTCTAAATACATGTCCTTCTTTTATTCTATCTCTTAACCATTCTTTCTTTAAATCTACTCCATCTTGATGTTTCTTATCTGATATAGCACAACATATATGTTCCATATCTATATTATCTAAAGTTATATTTAAATACTTGTCCATAATCCACCTCTATTTCTTTAATTATATATTATAACATCATAAAAAGGAATAATATCTTATTCCCTTTCAAATAGACTTATATCATCTACAACTATTATTTTATTTTTTAACATTCCCATCCAACAACCATAAGTATATACTCCTTTTTTATTTGGAGTAAATCTAATTATATTTTTACCTACTTCTAATTTTTTAGAAATATCAAAACCTTTTATAACAATCTCATTATTACAACCAGTTAATGAATTAGTAAAAACATTAACTATTAGTTTTACTGGTATTCCTTTTTGTACTATAAAATCTTCATATCCTTTATATGATATATCCACCTCTACTTCTTGATAATTATCAATAATTTCACTTCTCAAATAATTATCATAATTAGGTTTAAAAATATTAGTAACATCTACACCTATAACTACTAATCCTCTATTAAACATTACTATAGATAATATCAATATTAGAACAGTAGATATCTTACTCATTAGTTTCCTATTATTATTATTTAAATAATTAGATATAACACCAATAAATAACATAAGAGGAATTGTTCCTAAACAAAAAATAAACATTGATAAAGCTCCATATATAAATGAACCTGTTGATAGAGCATATAATTGCATTGCTTGTAAAGGTCCACAAGGCATAAAACCATTGAATAATCCTATTACAAAAGAATTATTTCTTTTAACTTTATTTATGAATTTAGGTAATTTAATATTAAGACTAAAATTTATTATTCCCATCATACTAAGACTCATCAAAAACATAAATATAGAAGCTATAATTATAATAATTCCTTGTACATATACATTTATTTTAAATGCACTTCCTATTAATCCAACAATACCACCTAAAATAGTATAAGATGTTAATCTACCTAAATTATATAATAAAGGTTTCTTTAAACTTCTATTACTAGAAGTACTTGCTAATAAATTAATTGCTCCACACATAGAAATACAATGAATACTAGTTAGTAATCCAGTTACAAAGAGCATTAACAATGTAGTTTTTTCATCTATTACAGGAATAACATTAAAGATATTAAAATTAAAAATCTTATTCAATATAAATATAAGTATTATAAAAACTAAACTTATGATTACTAAATCTTTAATATCTATATTTCTTTTTAACTTACTTTTCTTATTAGAAATCATTTCTTCGTTAGTAAAATATCCTAAATTAATAATATTATCAATTATCTTATCTTTACTTAATTTACCTGTATATTCTATTTCTAATATTAATCCATCAAAATTAAGTTCTTTAATATTTTTTATTTTATATAATCTTTCTTTTATTTTTAATCTACAATTATCACATGTCATTCCATCTATCTTAACAAAAATTTTATTCATCTATCCTCGATTCTATAATTCTATTCATTATTTTCTTTTTTAATTTCTTCTAAAGTTACTTCCTTACCGATAGTAATTGGTAATCTAACTAAATACTCATATATTACTTCATTATTATTATCTGATAAATTATTACTTTCCCAATATAATTTAGCAAAATTAGACATAGTACAATGAGACCAACCTTTAACCAAGTTAAAATCATGTGCTTCATAATCATCAACATCTATTTCATATATTTTATAATAATTATCTTCCAATTGTTTTTCCTTAATAAAATTTACTAGACCTTTTTCATCAAAAGCAAAAAGTGCTTGATATCTTGATAATTTATTTGAATAATTTAGCATTCTTTCATATTCAAATATTGCATCAATCGCAAAATTTTTATTTAGTTGATCTGCTAAAAAAAATGTAAGTCCATGACTTGATAATCCATCCTTAAAGTATTCATTAT
Source organism: Bacilli bacterium (assembly GCA_028693275.1). Classification (GTDB taxonomy): domain Bacteria; phylum Bacillota_I; class Bacilli_A; order RF39; family UBA660; genus JAQUVS01. The sequence goes on along the minus strand of JAQUVS010000001.1, from coordinate 166,564 downwards.
TTGTTGTACTAGTATAAAAATTTTTTGTAAGTTCAACTACTTGTCCTTCTTTTATATGACCTGATCTATCAATATGATATAATTTCATAATTCCACCTCTATACTTATTATAACAAAAAAACTTGATAATAAATATCAAGTTTTATATTCAAATATTTCTAGTTTTAATATTATAAAGATACTCACGAACTTCGTTAACGAAATCACTATTTCCTCTTTTATCCCAATAATATCCTGGCTTAACAAAATCTTCAAATTCACTTATTACTATATCGATATTAGCTTTATTAACTTTATCCTTTATTATTGCCATAGTAGTATTTTTGAATCCACGTACTGCACATCCTGCAAATGATTTGTAATATGATTTTTCTGGTAAATGAGACTTAATATAAAAATCCATTGCTATTTCATCTGTCATAGGTCTTATATTTGAAATAATAATTTTGTTTGCTCTAAATATCCCTTGTGGACAACTTTCACTAGGACAATCTATTATTTCAGAATCTTCTGGAATAGATACATCACATATAGTGTCCCCTCTAACTAAATACCTTAATATCTTGTCCTCGACAGAAAAATTAAAGCCACCCATTAAATCAGGTTCAGTTTCCTTTGGATTCCAATTATCAGAAACATTAACTTCATTTTCTTTAAATTCAAATCCATTAGCACTTGATGTTATTCCAAACATTACACGAACATATTTCTTATCTTTCAAAGTTACCTCTTTATCCACTACAAACACCTCTATTTGTATTATAACAAAAAAGTTTGATAATAAATATAAAGTTTTATATTTAAATATAAAAGGGAAATATGAAAAATCCCAAATTTATATTATATATTTATCTAAATAATTTTTATTACAACAATTATAAAAACTAAACCTTTAATTAAACTTTCTTATTGCGCAATCGGCATTCTTATAAATGGTGTAGGAGTATATTTCTTCAAAACTATTTCCCTATTACCTATTGGATTTTCTTTAGTATATGGATCAGTCTTTGATACATAATCTGTTGAATATTCAAAAACTGAATTATGACTTGCAAGTTCAAGAACCGGTTCTTCTCTTGTTAAAATATGTTCAAATGAAACTTTCATTTCAAATGCTTCTTCATAAGATTTAGCAAGTTCATAATCAATATTTTGTAATATTTTTACACGTTTAGACATTGGTAATTGATTTATATCTTCTAGTAGCAAAACAGTTGCTCTCTTATGTAATTTATCAAAAAAATCAACTTGTTTATTATAAAGTATTTCTACTTCTTCATCACTACTATTTTGAATTATATCTACATACTCAGACATGTATTTATATCTTTTTAATTGTTTTTTAATACCATCTAGTTGATTAACATAAATGTGAGCATCCATAATACTCCAACTCATTGTGCCAACTTCTAGTCCTGATGCTTTAGCATATTTTGACAATTCAATAGCGTACTGTGTAATATTAAATGGTAATCCTAATGGAACATCTGCACTCCTTTGATGAATATATGAATGTAATTTTCCATCTGGTGTAACTTTATATTCACTAGACCAAACACATGATGGCAATACAGCTTTTTCTAAATGAGCATCTTGCCATAGAACTATATTCATGCGGCGATCTGTTGAATTGTTTTTTATAGTATTTTCCACATATTGTGGTCTTTGGTAAAGTTTTGTAATATAACCATATGCTTCACCTATTGTGCCAGCATATTCCTTACCAAAGAAAGTTGCCGTTTTTATAGTAGCATATTTTTCATTATTATTTTCATCTTTAATTATCATAGATGATTTAGCCATTAATGGTTTATTATATTTATCGGTCATTAAATTCCCTTTAACATCTCTAACTTGTACTATTTTGTCAGGCTCATCTAATGAGTTAGCTCCTTGTTCATAAGTACGATAAATACCATCTTCGTCAACGACCCATAAATCCCAAGTATTATTTCCACGGTCTTGTAACCATTTAACTTCATTACTTTGAACTTGATGAATCCACTGAATTTCTGATGTACAATTCATAACTTTAACATCTTTAGTTTCTGCTACAGGGAATTCTTTTCCGACATTAAATTTATAGTTCCAGCCGGCAATACTTATAGTATTAATTCCTGTTCTATTTTTAGTTTCAACACCTTCAGTCAGTATTTCTTCTACTAAACTACAATATACTCTATCCATTTCTGAAATTCTTGCTGTTTCCCTATTTATTCTTATATCTTTTCCATTAATTTTCATAATTGCCCCCTAAAATTATTATATACTAAATATTAAAAAAACAATATAACTATTTTAGATACTTTTTATTTTAAATCTATTTATTTGATTTTTTTGTTTCAATTATATAAATATAATAATTTAAGATATTACTAATATTCCAAACAACTATGTTGCTAAATTAATATTTTGAGTTCCTAACAAAAAAACTTGATAATAAATATCAAGTTTTGTATTTCAATATGGCACATACGTTATTATTATTTCAAATAATCACGTAAAAAATACCAGTAATTACTAAAATTAATTTAACATATTAAATACTTGGTTGTCAAATTATAGATTTTCGCTATGCAAGATAACATGTAAGATAACATGTAAGATGTGTAGTATATTTTTTACTAATGTGGTATAATATAACTATGAGGTGATAACTATGGAAAAATATATCCCACCATTTACTATTACAAATACTATGCTTGATTATATATCAAGTATAATGGAAAAAATCGGTAAATTAGATAATTATAACAATTTAAATAAAATGCCTATATTAAGAAAAAATAACAGAATCAATTCTATACATTCTTCACTTGCTATAGAAGCTAATTCATTATCACTAAATCAAATGAGGGATGTTATTAATGGTAAAACAGTAATTGGTCCACAAAAAGAAATTCAAGAAGTTAAAAATGCATTTAATGCTTATGAAAAAATAAAAGATACTAATCCTTATTCAATAACTGATTTAAAAGAAATACATGGTATTATGACTTATTTAATATTAGATGAATCAGGAGACTTTAGAAAAGGGAATGAAGGCGTATTTGATGGGGATAAATGTATATTTATGGCACCTCCTCCTAAATTAGTTAACGATCTAATGAATAATTTATTTGATTGGATGAAAGAATCTAATGAAGAAATACACCCTCTATTATTATCTTCTATCTTTCACTATGAATTTGTATTTATACATCCCTTTAGTGATGGTAATGGAAGAATAGCCAGATTATGGCAAAATATTATTTTATCTAAATGGAAAGGTATATTTAAATACTTGCCTATTGAAACTAGAATAAAAGAATATCAAAATGAGTATTATACAGCTATATCTAATTGCCATAAAAATGGTAATTCAAATGATTTTATAGAATTTATGTTAAAAATGATTAATAAAGTTTTAGAAGAATTAATAAGTGACACTAGCAGTCAAATAAATCATATAAATAGTTATATAACAAAATTATTAAATGTAATGGAATATGATTTGCCTATGAGTTCTTCTGAACTTATGGAAAAATTAGAATTAAAATCTAAAGATACATTTAGAGATAATTATTTAAATCCAGCTATAGAAGCAGGTTTAGTTAAACCTACTATCCCAGATAAACCAACAAGTAAAAATCAAAAATATTTTAAAGTATAAAAAAAAGTCCGGCTTAACCTGGACTTTTTTAATTTAATAACCGAACTTTTTAAAAAGAAGCTATTAAAAATTCTATTACATATACATTTTTATAAGGAACATAATTCAAAAAAACTTTTGTTCCTTCTTTAATATTTCTACATATATATTTTGAAGTATTGTTTATACCACAAAATTCAATTAAGTCACCAGATTCCAAATGCTCTAATAATATTTTTTCTCCAACAAAACCCTTATATTCAAAAATTCCATTTTTCCTTCTTTGTATAGCATTTAAAATAAGTAATTCTTCTTTTGTAAAGTAATTTTCTTTATCTAAAAGATATTCATTTATAATGTTAGGATTTTTCTCCATGTACTCAAAAAAAGGATATATAATGTTTGGATCAGTAGCATCATAAAATTTAGTTTTAAATTCGTTATCATTCACTAGTTTTTTCTTTTTATTAATATACATAAACAAATCATAATATACATTGTAAAAACATTTAGCATCTTTATCTGGTAACTTGCCAATATTATTTTTAAATATCTCTTTTTCTGTTAGCCTAATATCTGTCAATTTATCGTTATAAACTGATATCTTTTTAATTTCATCATAAAATTTTACAATATAGATATCATCTTTAGCATTACATACTACTCCAATATCCTTAAAATAATCCATTACTATATCACATTTTTTAAAAGGATATATTTCTTTAACTTCTCTAGTTTTGGTAATATCAAAAAAGCTATTCCCTTTACAAGTCCATATTGGTAAAGTACATATATAATTATATATTTCAGTATATGATGGTCTATTACATGTATATACTCTCATTACTCCATCAGCAATATACTTTAATATTGTGTCAGGATGCAACCCCTTTTTAACCGCATATAATATTTCTCTACTAATAGATGAAGATATGTCAAAAATTATATTATTCTTTTTTCCTCTACTAATAGTTTTTTCAAGTTCTTCTTTACTAAATATTTTATATTTTCCTTGAAATGATAAAATATTTTGAATTATCATATCTTCTTCATTATTATCAATAGCTCTATTCATATCCTCTATATTATAATAATATCTTTTAGAAGTATTATTATGGTTTAAAATTTGACTTCCATTTTTCACTTTAAATGAAGAGTTATTTTGTAATATTTCCAATATCTCATGCTTGCTAAACTTGCAATATTTTTTAGTTATATCAACTAAATTTGATTCTTCTATATAAAAATAACCTTTTAATAATGCTTCTATTATTAAAACACACTTATTAATTTCCTCTTGTTTACCTAAATCAATTTCAATATTCTTAATTTTTTCTACCAGGCCTCTACACTCTTCAAAAATATAATATTTATTTTCTTTCATTTCAAATAAAATAGGTAAGTAATAAAAATTACCTTTACTGCTAAATGATAAATCATTTACATTTAAATTTTCTCTTATTATTTCGACTAATTCTAAGTCTAATAAATTAATCAATCTATATATATCTTCACTAAAAAAATTATGTAATTCATTTATCATTCTTGCTTTTGTAACATCGTCATAATCTTCAAAGTTCTCAATTAGTGTGTAATAGTAATCATATACAACCATCTTATTAACTTTATTTCCAAAATCTTTTAAATACATAAGTCACCTCTATTTAAATTATATCAAAAAAACTTGATAATTAATACCAAGTTTAATATTCCAATTATGGCAGAGCAGTACTATCAACAGTTGAACATTCAATGTTTTTGATAAGAGATATTTCTATCTCTTGTTCTCTGTTGTTAATATTATATACTATAACAATCTTACTTTTATATAGATAAACTCTATTTATAAGTGTATTAATAAGCATTTTACGATACTTAAAGTCTTGTATATTGCCTTTCATAAGTTGTTTTAGAAAAAACTTTATTTCACTTGTACTTATTAATATATGATTGCTTTCTTCTTGTATTAATAGCTTTTCAATATTCTTGATATTTTCATTTATATTACTAATTTCATCAAATAAAGACTTTCTTGTACTATCATCTTCACAGACTGTTACAGCTTTTAATGTGTTTTCTTTTCTTTTTTCTTCATCTCTTAACGATTTTTGTAATCTTTTTAATTGTGTATCATCTTGGGAATTATGAGCAATTTCCACAACTTTATTAGCTACCTGATTAATGTTTTCTGATGTTAACAGACTTTGTGCCAATTCAACAACAATATCTTCTATGTTTTTTCTTTTAACTTTACCCATATTACATAGGTCTTTACTATGTTTAGCTGTCTTACACATATAATATGTATGTAATTTGCCCGTTTTTGAAGTTCCTGATGTTCCAGTCATTTTATCTTTACATTTTCCACAATATAATTTTCCTGTTAATAAATAGGCTGTTTTTGCCTTACTACGAGCTGGTGCCAAACCGTTTCTAACAAGTTCTCTTTGAACTTTTTCAAATAAATCATCTTCAATTATTCTAGGTATTCCATCTTCTTTTTCAATACCATTATAACTATAAATCCCAATGTATTTTTTATTAGTTAATATTCTTCCTATACTGCTTTTATTGAATGGATTATTCTTTGATGTTGTTAATTTTAATCCATTTAAATAATTAATTATATCTACCATTCTTGTATCATTAGCATACATCTCAAATATCTTTTTAACAATATATGCTTTTTCCTCATCAATAACATATTGCTTTTTAACTGCTTTTTTAAGATTGTTATTAAATCTTTCATCATATACATTTTCTAATTTATATCCTAATGGAACACTGCCACCATTATAAAAGCAACACTCGGCATTTAAATTCATTCCTCTTTTGACTTTTTGTCCTAGTTCCAAAGAAAAATATTCTGCCATTCCCTCTAATACACTTTCCATTAAAACTCCAGCTGGGTCATCACTAATGTTTTCTCGTGCAGAATAAACTTTTATATTACTCTTTTTAAGTTTTGCTTTATAAACGGCACTATCATATCTATTTCTAGCAAATCTGTCCAGAGCATAAACAAGAACACCATTAAATAATTGTTTTTCACTGTCTTCTATCATTTTTCTGAATTGGGGTCTATTATCTGTAGTGCCTGTTGTTGCTCTATCGATATACTCTCCAATGATATCAAAATTATTTTGTTGTGCATAAGCTCTACATATTTCCAATTGCCCCTCAATTGAACATTCGCTTTGATTATGAGAACTATATCTAGCATATATTACTACTTTCATATTAATTCAAAGCCTCCTTTATTAAATCTTGTCTATTTTCAAACTCTCTTTGTAAATCGGAAATTATAATTTTATTCCCAATCTTCTTATAAACTTTTATAAACATTTCTTCTTTTATGTAATTAATATAATCAACCATATTATCACTTACATAATCCCTAATTTCTTTAAAATTTAATTCACTAGTAATTAAATCAATAATTGTTTTTGTCATATTTTTTCTCCTCTATATTTCTTTATTTTAATTTTTGTTATATAATATAGACACATAAAAAGAAATCTCGCTGAAAGTATTTTTATGTGTCTCGACTTATTACTGCTCGAACAGTAATAGGTCTTTTTTTATTTATTCTCTTCTTGAAATAATATTTTTTGTTCTGTTGGTGTATAAAAATAATCTTTTGGACTATTAACTATTTGTTGTTCTATCATATCAAGTTGAGAAGTAAGATTTTCCAAATCCTTAACATTATCAACATTTTTGATTAATGCATTAGTTAAGCATTTGCTTGAGTTTTCTTCACAAAATGTATCTATATTTTTTAATAGTTTAAAACTATATAATTCATATGCTGGATATTTTGTAAAGTTATTCTTCACTTTTAAACTTTTTGCAAAATAGTTATCAAATACTTTTTTTATCAGTAAAATATTTCCTATACTATATAAAATATTGCTGTTTTTCTTTGTTAGCAATAAATTTAATGTATCAAGAGTTAAAAGTGCTTTTTCATTAAGCCTTTTTTCTCTATAAACTAAATCATTAAGTTGCTTTAAAGTATCAATCGCTTCTGTTTGCAATCCCAATTCATCAAAAGAGGAATATTCAACTTTTCTATTTTCTGTTTTCCCAATTAGAAAATCTATCGAAACATCAAACTCTTTTGATATCATAATCAAATCAATCCCACTTGGAAATCTCTCTTGCAATTCAAATTTTTGAATAGAAGATGTTGTTAGACAGATTTTTTTTGCTAATTGAGCTTGCGTGTAGCCTCTCTCTTCACGAAGTAATCTAAGCCTACTTGCAAATACTTTTTTTGTATCTTCAGTTAATTTTTGTTTTTGATTTTCTCTTTCTTCCTGTTTCATATTACGCCTCCTTTCTGTGTTTATGATAAAATTGTACCACACACAAAAACAATTGTCAACGATTTTAGTGTGTTTTATAAAAATATTATTCATAACATTTGTGTGCGTAAAATATTTTAAAAAGAATAAGAAACTTATATATTCTAATTGCTTTAAAGTTATTGAATTCCTTTTTTTTATTTGATAATCTTTTATTGTTTCGAAACAAACTTTTAAAATAGAAAGGAAGAAATAATAATGAGTACATTTCATTCAATTCCAAAAGATGAGCAAGAAACTATTATTAATATAGATTACTTTGATAAAGTAATTAAATTATATTCCACAAAAGAACATATTTATAAAACTTTATCGAAATACCTAGGACGACCTACTAGCATAGATTATTATAATGGTTGTATTTGTTCGTTTGAATATAAGTTAGGTTTTAATGATGATAACTTAAAAAAGATTATATCAATATCTACGCTTATAGGAATGCATAATAGAAGAAAAACAAAAGAAGATTAAATAGTTAATTTGTATCTATCTATTTATGAAATAAATAGATAGAGTTCTATATATAATTTACCTTCTATCTATTAATATATAATATACTTGTATATTATATATATATGGTAAATTTTCCCGAATGAAAATTAACTAAATTTGTTTAATCTATTTAGTTATAAGGTAAAAACAATATTTTTCTATAAAAAGATAGTCTTTTTTAATTACGAAAAAATTTCCGAATTAAAGAGGTGTAAAAAAATGAATTCAAATGAAAAAGACTTTTACAAATGTTCTATAAAACTGCTGGATAAAGTTAAGGATGTAAGCATTGCTGTTCTAGCTTCTAAAATTTACTATAGATGTAATGTAGGAGAAAAGTTAGATGGTTATACTTTAATTCGAAATAATGAACTTGCAGATACTATATATGTTGAAGAAAAAACGCTTAAAAAGTATATAGATAAACTTGAAGAGATTGGTTTCATTAAAACAAAAAGGGGATACGGTTGTAAATATTACAAAGTAAATAAAAGAGTAGCAAATCTATATTTTTAACTTAAAAACTACGCATATAGAGTGGCTTATTGTAATATATTAAGTTAAGGTAGTATAATTCATTATCTGAAAAACAGGAAACAAAAAAATACACTTCTAAGTGTACTTTTTTATTCTTTTATATCATCAAATAACTGTCTAATATGAACTCCCAAAACTTTAGAAATTAAGTAAAGTGAATTTAATGAACAAGTTTGCCAACTATCATTTTCTAAATTACGAATAAATGTTTCGCTAAAATTACATCGCTCTGCTAACTCTCGTTGAGTAATATTCAATTCTTTTCTATACTTCTTGATGTTTTTCCCTACCCAAAAATATATATAATTCAAATCATCTTTTTTTATTTTCATTACTAACCACCACCGTTAATTGCTATATAATAATTATTTCATAATAAATAGCATTAACGACAGCTGTGAGTAGTTGCTGTTTCATCTGAAATGTGATAAACTTATTACGGAAGTTAATTTTAATGGTTGGAAACAAATATAATTATCTATAATTAGGAAAATTTAGATAATATGAGAAATGAACGGAGGAAAAATGAAAATAGAAAAATTAAATAATCCCAAAAAATTATGTATGGCTTGCTTATATATATGTTTTATAACCTTTGTACTATTATTAATTTATAATTATAGTTGGGCTTTTAATACTTATGATAAATTATACTTTGTTAGAGTTACAATTAGAGATATGTTTAATTATACTGGAATGTTAATTCCCATAATATATTTTTTAATTATATTATTTAAAAAGCACATAAAACATATGAAACTATTAAATATTTGTCTAATAATTCAAATGATTATTCTTTCTATAAGTTGGATTATTGCTATTTCAAATAAAATATCTGTAAATAGCTTTGATATAATTAATATCACATATTCATTATTAAATACGATTATGTGTATTAATTTAATGTATAGTATAAATAAAAGGAGTAAAAAAATTTTATTACCATTTAAATTGACTAACACATTATTTATAATAGCGTTTGTATTTGCAACTTCACATATAGGTATTTTTATATTACAGAACTTTAAGTCAATAAATTTAAAATATGAAATATTAAATTTATTAATAAATATATCAAGATTTTTATATATGATAATTTTTAATATTTATTTAAATTTATATATGAAAAATATAATTAAAAGGAGAATAGAGAATGAATAATGATGATTTTTTTAATAAGCTAGATAACAAATCTACGGGAAAAGATAATTCGGACAAAAAAAATATATATCAAATAGTGGCAATTGTATTAACTATCTTTGGAATTGTAGGTAGTTTTATTATCTCAATTGAAGAAACTTGCGGAGATTACTCAATATGTGAACAAACACTTAATTTTGGCATTCTAATAATAGGCTTTTCAACTTCACTTATAAGCGGTCTATTTATGTATGGTTTCGGGGAAATTATTAGACAATTAAAACTAACTAACAACCAACTAGCAAATAAAAAATATGAGAAATAAATTACGTTATGGAAAAGAAATTTATAAGACAAATAATTAATTTATTTTTTGTATGTTATAATTAAATAAACAGTAATTTGTACAAAAGCGGGAGGTATTTATGAAAAAGAAATTATTATTTGGTTTGTTGACAACAGTTATGTGTTTTACTCTATTAGGTTGTGGAAAGATAACGAAAAATAATATAATGGAAATGTTACAGGGGAATTGGATTAGTAGGGATAAAATTACATATGATAGTACTATCAATGAAGAATTAAATACTTATTTAATATTTAAAGATAATTCAGTTTTATATACTGGCTATACTGACTATCAATATAAGGAAGTAAAAATATATTCACTATCTAATATGTACTTTGGAAATCAAAATTGGGAATATGAATATGTTGATGAAAACACACTTATTCATAATGGAAATGTTTATAATAAAGTGGCAAACGATGATGAAAGTGCAATGCTCATATCTTATGTCGAATCTACTATTGAAAATCCGTTATTAAAATATGATGCTGATAACTTGGAAGAAATCATCAGTCAGAATAGAATGTATATTATTAACGAGTATATAAAAATTGAAAATTTTGTCAGTGAAAAATACTACACAGATATAGATAATAAAAATTTTAATGTTGATGGCTTTGAACTAAAATTTATTGACGAAATAGATATTAATAATAACCAAAGAGATATTGTATGTGTTGGAACTTATGAGAGAAAACATTTTGATAAATGCATATTAGTTGAGTGAATAATTTCTTACTAACAAACTACAATTTATATGTAAAAATTGCAGACGGAGTTCGCAACGGGCAAAGCTATATATTACAAAGAAAAAGCACTTTTGATAGTGCTTTTTTATTAGCTTTTTTAAATCGTTTTGAACTGCAAAACATTTAATACAAGTCTTGACATTGACCTCTATATAAAAATTTTTAATTATTTTCATACATTCATAAATTAATTTATTATATTTTTATATATCTTTATTTTCTTCTTCTTGTAATGCTTTTTCTAATAAAATGTCTAGTATAAACTCTTTTACTATTATATCTATTTTTCTTGCATTTTTAAGCCTCTTGTTATAATTTTTGATATTTTCTTTTATTGATAGGTTTTGATATTTATGTGTATCAATTAAAAGCTTATCTTCATTTGATAGTTGTGAATAATATTCATCATATTTAATATCAACAATTTGTTCAATAGCTTTATAATCCAATTCATTAAATTCAATGAATGCGTTAAATCTATAATAAATAGGGTCTCCTAACTTTTCTCTTATCTCCTCCGTAGTTTTGTAGTTTGATGTACAAATAATTATTGCGTTGTCAAGTTTTACATTGTAATTTTTATCTGTGTAAATTCCTTCATCAAATAACTGATAAAATGCTGAATAAAAATGATTATGTGCCTTATCGAATTCATCTAATAGAATTACATTTGAATTTCTATCCATCAATTCTTTAGCAAAACTATTTTGTGAGTTCAATCCACCAAATAAGTAAGTGGAGAAATCATTATTTTGAAACATAGAAAATTGTTTATAAAACATTTCTCCACCCATTTTTTTACTCAAATACTTTGCAGTCTCTGTTTTTCCAACTCCACTAGGACCATAAAACATAATAACTAATGGTTTTGAAGTTTTAGGAAATTTTACAAAAGATAATAATGTTCTCAATAAATGTTTTATTGCTTTATCCTGACCAATTACTTTTTTTTGATAATTTCTATTTATAACTTTAATTGTCTCTAAATCTATTTTCCCATAATCATAATAATCTTCTGATATATTTTGATATACTTTCTTTAAACTTTCCACAACTACTTTTGGAGGATTTTGTAGATAAATTTCTTCTATATCAAATCCATCAAGAATAGCAATAAGATTTTGAACAGCACCTTCTGTAATGGTTGAATATTCATCGGAATTAACAACTAATGTTTTTATATTTCTTTTTTCTTTAACATCAACAACTTTTGGTGTTTGTCCTTCTACATAAATTGGTATTCGTTTATTTTCCCTGTCATATTCCTGTACAACAGGCATAAAATCTTCTTTATCGTTTTTGCTCTTAATTAATTTATCAAATTCTTTTCTAGGTCCATAGTAAATAAATACTTTTGGTTTATCTGTTTGTCTCATTTGTTACACCTGCTAAAACAATATCATATATAGGCAATTTTTCTTTTTCTGAAGAATTGTCAGTTCCTTTTATCTCATCTATATTTATTTCCTTTTCATTTACATCAAACTCTTTTTCAACAGAATATTGTTCAAGACTACTATACCCAACAAGAACTCCATAATATACTAAATTCATATTCATTAAATTTGATAATTTGTAATTGTTTCTAAAGCCCTTGCTATTAAATCTTAAAATCATTTTTGATTTCTCTTTTTCTGCTACTAATTCATAATATCCTTTTACACTATCAATAACATAATCTAATTTCGTTATGTCAACTTCAGGACTAATTTTATCAGAATATTCATCTTTAAATATCACAGTATATGGTGTGTACATTTTCCAAAATGCTAATGAGTTTGTAATTGGAGATATTTTATAATCTTCAAATTTCATTGTATACTTGTCCATATTCGCTTTTACAATATAATCAGTAAGAATTGTATTAGTTAATGTCGATTTTACTATGTTTTCTCCATACCGTAATAATTCTGCATTAGCTTCTACTTTTGCATTAGCTTTGAAAAAATTAAATAATGAAAATTTACTCTCAATCCCAACTTCTGCATCAATACCCATTTGTGCTTTATCTCCATCTTTTATTTCGTCTGATTTTAAAACCAATCCGCCATCAGCAATGTTGATGTAATCAATTGCACTATCTTCATCAAAATATATTATTTTTAACAACCTTTTTTTCTCTTTTTCTTTTTCCATATATAATCTCCTTAATTAGTTAATTTTACTGCTACTTCAATTATATCACATATAATATATATAAACGAGCTTCGTAGCAAGAGACATCAATATTTTAATACAAAATTATATACTTTATCAGTCAATCTATACCTGCAAGGGATTTTATCGAGGAGCTAACACCAATATTTTACATATGCAAATTCAATTATTATTTAGTCCCCCCCCTTAACAAGCAATAATGAGATAACAACACATAAAAAAACACTCAATTTTTAAGTGTTTCTTCAAGATTATATATAACTGCGAACCCTCCTATAAAATAGTAAAAGTTCGCTTTATTCTCATATGGCAGGGGCGGAGAGAATCGAACTCCCATCAAAAGTTTTGGAGACTCCTATGCTACCATTATACCACGCCCCTACGTGTAAATAAATTATAGCATAATATAAAAAAAAAATAAAGAATTTTTTTCTTTATTATTTTTCATAAATTATTGAAATAATACCACATATCATTCCACCTATTGGAAATACTATCCAACCTGGATGCCACATATTAAAAACAAAACCTAATATTAAAAATACTATAGTAGCTATCATCATTATAATACCAGATAACTTATCACTTTTAGATTCATATTTTTCATTATAAATAATCTTATCATTATATTTATCTATTTGAAATTTTTCTCTTTGCATACCAAAGTAAACAAATATACTAACTGATATAGATATTAAAAACATAAATACTGCTGCTGCAAAATCTTCACTATACCATTGTCCTGCTTCTGATATTAAAATAAAAATTATTCCAAATAATATAAGTGTAACTCCACTTGCTATAGCTAAAGAAAATTTCTTATTAAAATCTTCCATTTCCTGATCACTATATATCTTTGGTATATTCTTATACTTTCTATTAAAGTCTTCCATTTGCATACCAAAATAAATAAAACAAAATACTGATACAGTTACAAAACTAAAGAAGATAACTGCTGAAAAAGAACTTATATTTGAAATAGTATCATTAGATACAAAAGCTTCTATAAATAACATAAAAGATAAACCTAGTATTATAAACCCTACTGCAAAAGCCATTATTAAGCTCATCTTATTATTAAACTTATCATACTTATCTTTTATATTTATTTCTTTCTTTTCTACATTACCATTAACTAAATCATCTAAAGTACATTTAAATATCTCACAAATAGCAATTAACTTATCTACCTCAGGATAACTACTATTAGATTCCCATTTAGAAACAGCTTGTCTACTAACATTTAATTTATCAGCTAATTGCTCTTGAGATAGATTTGCTTCCTTTCTTAATATTTGTAAATTATTTGAAAACTTCATTTCCTCACCTCACATAAATATTAACATATAACACTAGTTGCCTCTACCAACTTAAAGTTTCTTTTGCAACTAATTAGTAAAATATTGGTTGCATCTTATAAAAAGAACTCTTTTTTATTATAATTATAATAAGTAAATAATAAACTAACTACCATTATTCCCATACCTACAAAAACAGATATTATATTTAATCCATTGTTTTCGATAATATATCTAGATGGTGCTAATTCAAATAATGAAAAATATCTTAAGAAATTAACACTGCTACTCATATTAGATATAGTTTGTAATAAGTAACTTATAAAAGCTATTCCTATCCCTATTCCCATTGTTTGTTTTGATTTTGAAAAGAAAGTAGAAATAGCTAATGAGACAAAGAATAAACAATAGAATATTATTAGTGGAGATAAACTTAAATATAAAAATTTATCTAAAACTAAATCATTACTAATAGCCATTCCTATTAAATTAAATAATGTAACTATAAACATTAATAATGTTATATTAATAACCCCACAAATTGCTTTTGAATTAATAATATTATATCTACTAATGGGTTTAGAATATAAAAACTCTATTGTCTTATCACTTTCTTCTTTAACTAGTATTGTACTACCTAATATAGAAGCATATATTCCCCCGAATAAGACTAAGAATACTTGTCCTTCTGTTTGGAACCAACCAAATACGCTACTTATACTAGCAATATCCATATTAAAAGCTTTAAGCATTTCTTTAGGAAACATTTCCATAAGTTTATCTATTTCTTTTATACTATCACTATTTGTAATACTAGGATAAACTAAAAAAACCAATAAAAACATACTTATTAAAATAACAGTCCAAAGAATTAGACTTTTTAAATTAACTTTAAATTCTCTTTTTAACATTTTAATCCTCCTTATAATAATGCATAAATATTTCTTCTATAGAAGGTTCTTCTATTAATAATTTATCTACATCATATTTATTTAATTCTTTTATTAATTTATTTATATCTCCTGTATAAATAAATTTAATCATTTTATGATTTTCTTCTATGATACTATCATTTAATATTTTCTTAAATTCTTTAATATTATTTGCTTCTATTGTTATAGTTATAAATTCATTATTACGAATAGTATTTATATTTTCTATTTTTATTATTTGTCCATTTTTAATTATAGCTACTCTATCACAAACTTTTTTTATTTCACTTAATATATGTGAAGAAAAGAATATTGTCATACCTTTTTCTTTTTCTTCTAAAAGAATCTTATAAAATTCTTCTTGCATTAAAGGGTCTAATCCACTAGTTGCTTCATCTAAAATAGCAATCTTAGGACTATGCATAAAAGTTAAAACTATTCCTACTTTTTTTAAGTTTCCTAACGATAACTGTTCTATTTTTTTATTAAGATCTAATTCTAATCTTTTAACAAGTTCATTTGCTTTTTTCATACAGTCTTTTTTATAAAAAGAGTTTGAATATTCTATCATTTGCTTAACTGTTAAATCATCATATAAATTTACTTCACTAGGTAAATATCCTATTTTTTCTTTTATATTAAAATTCTTCTTCTTAATTTCTTCTTTATTAATAAATATTTCTCCATTATTTTTATTTATTAAATTCATAATACATTTTATTGTTGTAGATTTACCACTACCATTAGGTCCTATAAAACCAAATATTTCTCCCTTAGATATATCTAAATTAATATCTTCTACACCTTTATTTTTTCCATAATATTTAGTTAAGTTATTTATTTTTAACATACTATCACTCCTATAATAATTATAGCACAAAAAAAGTAATAGTATTTCTACTATTACTAATATTTTATTCTGCTTTACCTAAAGTTATATTTGTTGTTTTTTCTTCGCCATTTCTTATATAAGTAACTTTAACAGTATCTCCTACTTTATATTGATATAATTCATATTTTAAATAAGAAGTATCTTCTATCTTTTTATCTCCTAATTTAATAATGATATCACCTTTTTCTAAACCTGCTTTAGAAGCACCACTATTAAGAGAAATACTTAGGATAACTGCTCCATAAGTTATATCTTTATCAATCATTAATCCTGCTTGATATAACATATTAGTATTATCTACATCAACCATTGATATTCCTATAAATGGTCTTTCTATTTCTTTACCATCTTCAAGAATAGATACATAATTCATTGCATATTCAATTGGAATAGCAAATCCCATTCCTTCAATAGAAGTTTCTGCTAACTTAAGAGAATTAATTCCTATTACTTCTCCATTTACATTTAATAATGCACCACCACTATTACCTGGATTAATTGCTGCATCTATTTGTAATACTTTCATAATCCAATTTTCTGAATTAGAAATAGATACTGAAACCATTCTATTTTTACCTGATAATGTTCCTCTAGTAACTGTTCCACTATATTCAACTCCAACTGGACTACCAATAGTAAAAACTGTATCTCCAAGTTCACTATCACTACTATTACCTAAAGTAGCAACTAATTTAACATATTTTTTTTCTATTCTTACAACTGCTAAGTCTAAATACTCATCACTTCCTAAAAGTTTACCTTCTACTTCAGTTTTATCAGACATAACAATAGTAATACTTGATGAATCTTCTACTACGTGTTGGTTTGTTAGTATATACCCATAATTATCATCTGTTTTATAAACAAATCCACTACCTGTACTAGAAACTTGTCCTCTTTGTATATTTTCAACAGTTACTGCTGCATCATAAATCTTCCCAACAGATGAAGAAATACCTGTTTCATCAATAGTAATATCTTTATCATACTTTACTACACCAGCATTATCAGTATTACCACTTGATGTATTATTACTACTTTTATTATCCCAAAAAGGATTTACAATTACAAAATAAGTAAATGATGCTCCAACAATAAATGATCCTACAATAGTTAAAGCATTTAATATTTTTCCTCTCATTATTCCACCCTCTTTTTAATATTTTGAATATCCTCCCAATTTTCTGGAAATCCCATTCTATCTAATACCTTACTTAAAGGTATTGTTTTTAAATTATAAGCTAAATTATCCAATAATCTATCTATTTCTATAACCATATCTTTAAATTCAACATCTTTAAGCATCTGTTTAATTAAAATTATTAAAGCAAATAGATCATTCTTACCATATATATATTCTCCATCCATCTTATTTATCTTTAATAATTGATGATATATAGTATCTTCTATAACTCTTTGTGTCTTATTTTCAAAAACTATATCTTCATGTGCACAAAGATTTCTATAATTAGATAATATAGGTAAATTATTAATTAATTCATCTGGATCCATATTATACATATTAGCTATTATTTCTTGATCTTCTCTTTTTAAAATAGAGAATAATTCTCCTACAATACCAAAAGATAAAACCTTTACTAATACCCATAATGGTATATAACCATAATTACTTACATAATGCATTGTAGCTGCATGCTGATTAGCATTAGATCTAACTTGTCTTTTCATTTTCTTAAGTAAATCATTTACTTGTCTACTTTTTTCTGGATCTCTAGTAAAATTCTTTTCTTTAAGATAATCATTTTCTTTATACCCATACTTTAATGATAATTGATAAGATATAACTGATTTTACATTATTTTCAATTATTAATAAATTCTTAAATATTACATTTCTAAATTGTCTATCAAATAAAAATAAACTATATAATTCTTCAAATGTAGTACCATCAATAAATCTCTTATTATTTTCTGATTTCATGAATAAATGTCTATATCCATTTAAAAAGAAATAATTTTCTCTTAAAAGAACTTCTTTAGCAAATTCATAATTTGATATAATTAATCCCTTGAACTCTAGAATTTCTATTTGCTCTTCTAAATTTTTAAATTCTTTTCCACTTCTATTATACATTCATCTCACCTAGTATAAATTATAGCACAAGTATTGTGTAAAATATATGAAAATTTAATGAAAAAATATGTTATAATTTATCATATGGTGGTGATTACTATGCCTAGTACAATGACTCATACTTACTTTGCTATGGACGTTTATGATTCATTAAGTATTCCATTAAAAGAACTATTATTAGATCATAAAGAATTACTTAAAACTGCTTCTCAAAGTTTGGATCCTTTATTTTTTTATAATATAGCAAACATTAAAAATGGTAAAAAAGTTAGAAAGTTTGGTAATTATTTTCATACTCATAAAACTAATGAATTTTTTATTACTTTAATTAATTATATTAAATATAATAACTACTCAAATAATGGAGAAATAATGGCTTATCTATATGGATTAATCTGTCATTTTGTCTTAGATAGTACTATTCATCCTTATGTCGTTTATAAAACAGGTGACTTTGATAAAACAAATAAAAAAACTTATAAATATAATCAATTACATGGTGAATTAGAATCATTTTTTGATAATTATATGGTTGCTTATAGGGAAAATATTATTCCTTGGAAATTTAAATGCTATAACTTTGGTTTAAATACTTATGAATTATCTGATAGTTTAAAAGAAGTAATTAATTTTACCTATAAAGAAGTTTTTAATATTAATAAAATTGATTCTGTTTATATAAGTTCAATCAAACAAATGAAAAAATTCTATAGAATTTTTAGATATGATCCTTATGGTATTAAAAAGAATCTTTATAAATTAATAGATATAGTAACACCAAACAATATTCTTAGACTTGAACCTATTTCTTATCATATTAATCCCAAAAACAAAGAGAATTGGCTTAATCTAGATAATAACAGATGGTTATATCCTTGTAATGATAAATTAAAACATAATGAATCTATAATTGATCTATATTGTTTAAGTTTAGAAAAAACTTTAGTAATAATAAATTCAATAAATGAATATATTTATGATAATAAAAAAATTAAATTAGATAAGTTATTTAACAATCTTTCTTATTTTACAGGAAGAAATATTGACTTAGATGAAAAAGTAAAGTATTTTGAATTTTAATCAAAATACTTTTTTATATACAAAAAAAGAACATAAATATATGTTCTTTAATATTATTATCTCTTTGAGAATTGTGGTGCTCTACGAGCTTTTTTAAGCCCTGGTTTTTTACGTTCTTTAATTCTTGAATCTCTTGTAATAAATCCAGCTGCCTTTAATGGTCTTCTAAAACTATTTTCACTTGATGCTTCTGTAGTTTTATCATATTCCAATAATGCTCTAGTTATACCTAAACGAACTGCTCCAGTTTGTCCAGAGAATCCTCCACCATATACTTTAGCTTCAACATCAAACATTTCTGCTGTGTTAGTTAATTCAAGTGGTTGTCTTAAATCCATAACTAGGGTTGGGAATGGTAAATATTCACTAGCATCTTTACCGTTAATAGTAACTTTACCTGTTCCAGAAACTAATCTTACTTTAGCTATACTAGATTTTCTTTTACCTGTTCCAGTATATACAGTTTTCTTTTCCTTTGCCATTATACCCTCCTACTTATCAAGTTCAAGCACAACTGGCTTTTGAGCCATATGTGGATGTTCTTGTCCTTCATAAACAAATAATTTTCTATACATTTGACGTCCTAGTCTATTATGAGGAAGCATCCCCTTAACAGCTCTTTCCATCATCTCGTTAGGATATTTTTCTATCATAACTTTTGCATTTCTTTCTCTTAAACCACCAGCATACATTGAATGGTTATAATACATCTTGTCATTTAACTTATTACCAGTTAAATTAACTTCTTTTGAATTAATTATAATAACGAAATCTCCACAATCAATATTTGGAGTATAAGTTACTTTGTGTTTACCACGTAAGATATGTGCAGCTTTAGAAGCAACTCTACCTAAAGATTTACCTTCAGCATCTATAACATACCATTTACGGTCTACAGTTTCTTTTGTTTGTACAAAACTTTTCATATTTTTTCTCCTTTATTATTCCCCCACAACTCCCGGAAAAAAGTTGCATTGGATCTATAAATGTACCGATTAAAATTATACTAAAATATAACCTTGTTGTCAACATTTTTCTTATATAACATAAGATAATTAATAATTTACTCTTTCTAAATATAAACCTTCTCCAGGAGCAGTTCTTCCTGCAGTTGTTCTATCCTTTAATTCTAATATTTTAGGAATAGATAAATCTTCTATTTTACCTTCACAAATAGATAATAAAGTTCCTACCATATTTCTTACTTGATACTTTAAAAAACCATCTGCTACAAATACAAATTTAATTATATTTTTATCTACTTCTATATGAGCATCAAACATTTCTCTAATAGCATTTTCTCTAATATCTTCAGCAGATACAAAAGATCTAAAATCATGTTTACCTATATAATATTTTATATTTCTTTTTAATTGTTCTATATCTAAAGGTCTATTATACTGATAAACATAATTTCTATTTATTGGATCATATTCTCCAATATTTATATAGTAATTATATTCCTTAGAAACAGAACTAAATCTCGCATGAAATTCACTACTAACAATTTCAACACTATAAACATGAATATCATCACCTATATTAGAGTTTATAGCCATTTTAAGCTTATATAAAGGTATATTCCTATCCAAATCAAAAGTAGCAGTTTGCATACGTGCATGAACCCCTAAATCAGTTCTACCAGAAGCATGAACAATTACTCTGTTTTTACCATTTATATAAGATAAAGCCTTTTCTAATTCACCTTGCACAGTTCTAAGATTAGGTTGAATTTGATATCCATGAAAACAACTCCCATCATAAGAAAACTTAATAAAATATCTCATATTACCTCCCTACAAAAATAAGGATAATAAACACAACAAAATGAATAAATAAATAACACATATCCCAAATTTCTAACTTATTATCTTCTAAGTAAGTTCTTCTATCTGAAATATTATAAAACCTTAAATTATTAACTATTATTAATTCTTTTATTTCTTGCTTTGTTTTTCTATAAGACATACTTATCATATATCTATATGAATGTATACTTCCCTTAAATCCATATTCTTTTTTTAATTTAATTACATTTACAAAATTATTTTTTAAGTACTTTAAAAAATACAAATTATATAAAAAGATATAAGTGACCTTTGTACTCTTAAATCTATATAAAGTGATTTCTAATATATATCTAAATTCTTTTACTTTAGTAATTTTTTTCACAAGTACTGTGTATAATATTAATAACAATAATTTATTAATCAACAGATATTGTGGATATAAAAAGATATATATTCCAATTATAAAATTAATAAAACTTATCTTACCTATAATTTTAAAATCTTTAGTATATAAATATATAAAGACACTTAGTGTTAAAAAATAAATACTATTATTAAAAAATAAAATAGTAACCAAAAATATTATATAAGAAATTATTTTAATTATCACATTTACTTCATGTAATATTGAATCTTTACTAAACATGTTTATACACATCCTTTATTAAATCTTTAATATCCTTGTGATACATTAATCTAACTTTTTTATTTTTAGCTAAATGAGTAAATAATACTAAATTTGGTACATCAATATTATTTTTCTTTAAAAACTCTATATCTTTAAATATCAAATCACTATTATCTGCTGCTATTACTTTCATACCTTTAATAATTATTAAATCATCACAGTTTTCATATAATATATTTGTATCATTTGTAGCTATTATTATAGTTTTATTATATTTAACTTTTAATTTTCTTATAAGTTTTAATATTATTTTTCTATTTCTATTATCTAATTCCTCAAAAGGTTCATCAAACATAATTATTTTAGGATTAGTAATTAAAGATATTGCTATTTGTACTAATTTTCTTTCACTTGCTGATAAAGTAAATAAACTTCTTTTTATATAACTTTCATCTAAACCAACTAGTTTAAGTGAATCAATCATTTTCTTATTTATTTTTTCTGTATTATAGTGTAACATTTTTGTAACAAAATTCATTTCTTCTTTAACAGTAGTTGTAAAAAAATTATCAAGAGAATTTTGTCTTACTAGAGAAATAATTTGTCTTATATAATCTAAATTATCTCTTTCTACTTTTCTCCTATCAATATAAATATCTCCAGATGAAGGTATTGCTATAGCATCTAATAATTCTAAAAACAAAGTTTTATTATCACCTATAACACCTGTTATTTTATTATCTTTTATACATAAACTTATCTTATCAAGAATAGTCTTACTTTTATTTCTGTAACTAACACCATGTAAAATTATTTCCATAAAGTATCAACCATCCTTTCTAATTCTAATACTGGACTCTTTATAAGTTCATAGAATTCCAGTTTAAATGAAAGATCTGCCATAAACGGTAATTTTAGACCAATTTTGTTTAATATCATTTCTTCTCTTAAAACAGATAAAGGTTTTCCTTCCATAATTAACTTACCTTCATCAAAAACATAAGTATAATCTAAATCAATTATTTCTTCTAAGTCATTAGAAGCAAGAACTATAGTTACTTTATTTTGTTTATTAATTTCTCTAAGAGAATTAAGCATATCTTTTTTATCAGATTTAGTCATCATAATAAAAGGATTATCAAGCAATAAAACTTTTGGTTTATGAACATAAGATAAAGCAAGTAAAAGTTTTTGTTTTTCTGAACTAGTGATGTCTTTAATATTTCTATCTAATAACTTTGTTATTTTAAAGATCTTTGCTACTTCAATAACTCTATCTTCAATCATCTTTTTTTCATAACATAAATTTTCAAGTGGAAACACCAATTCGTCATATACCTTTTCAAATAAGAATTTATTACTAAAATCATGAATTACTATACCATAAAAAGAGGCAGAAGCCTGTATTCTATTACTGTTTACATAAGAATAACCTGCTACAATTGTCTTATTATTAGGTAAAATACCACCTAACAACTTTATTAGTGTAGTTTTACCACAATTATTGCTACCAATAATAGAAACAAACATTCCTTCGTTTATATCTAAAGAAAGTTTATTAAATAAAACCTTCTTACCATACTTAAATGTTAAATCTCTAACTTGTATAATACTATCCACTAATACCACCTCGTCATAGGTTATTATTATACTAAATTATATAAAATTATTCAAATAAAAAAGCAACTTTTAAGCTGCTTATTTCAATTTCTTTTTTTGCACTCTATAGGTTATTCTCATTAACATCTTATCTGATAAAAATCTTCCAAAGAACTTGGCACATTTTATCTTAAATCCTGGTATAATAAGCATCTTATTTTTTAACATTTTATCTATAGCGTATTTTGCTACATACTTGCTTGTTAAAGGTTTAATACTAAAATTAACACCTGCTACTTTATTAAAGTTTGTGTCGACTGGTCCAGGACATAAAGCAGACACTTTAACATTAGATTTTTGTTTCTTTAGTTCATAAGATATAGACTCTGTTAATCTATATACATAGGCTTTAGTACTATAATAAACTGCCATTAAAGGTCCTGATTGAAAAGCAGCAGTTGAAGCCACATTCAAAATATAACCTTTATCTCTTTTTATCATATCTTTTAAAAATAATTTAGTAAGCAAATGAACTGCTTTTACATTTAAATTAATCATTTCCATGTCTTTATTTAGATCTGTATCAGAAAAATATCCGCAAGTTCCAAAACCAGCATTATTTACTAAAACATCTATATCTTCATTTTTACATAAAACATATAAAGATTTAATATTAGCTTCGTCACTTAAATCCATGACTACTATCTTAGACTTATTCTTTAATTTTAATTGTAACATTTCTAAATCATTCTTACTTCTAGAAACTAGAATCATTTCATATCCCAATGAATCTAAATATTTTGATATCTCCAACCCTATTCCAGAAGAAGCACCTGTAACTAATGCCTTCATATAACCACCCATTTCTTCTTTATTATATCAAAGTAAATCAAAAAAAAAAAGATACATTGTATCTTTATTTTACTAATTCGATAATTGCCATTAGGGAATTATCTCCTCTTCTTTCAGCAGTCTTCATTATTCTTGTATATCCACCGTTTCTATTTTCATAACGTTTAGCAAGATCATTGAAAACTTTTTGTACAGCTTCATTATCATTTTGAAGGAAAGCTAGTGCTTGTCTTCTTGACACTAAGCTACCATTTTTACCATAAGTAATCATTTTATCAACAAATTTACGAACTTCCTTAGCTCTTGTTTCTGTTGTTTCAATTCTTTCGTGCATGATAACATCTTTAGTTAAATTAGCAAGCATGCTTCTTCTATGTTTACAATCACGACCTAATTTTCTATATGCCATATTTAGTCCTCCTTACTTTTAATCTTCATCTCTTAATAATAATCCTAAGTCCCTAACTTTATCTAAAACTTCTTTTAAAGACTTTTTACCTAAATTACGAATCTTCATCATATCATCTTCAGATTTATTAACTAAATCTTGTAATGTATGTACTCCAGCTCTCTTTAAACAATTATAAGCTCTAACTGAGAAATCTAAATCTTCAATAGTTGTTTCTAGTGCTTTTACTTTTGGATCTTCTGTTTTTTCAATCATTAATCCAGTCATATCAGCAATACTATTTAAGTCTGTAACTACGTTAAAATGTTCTATTAATATTCTTGATGCTAAAGCAACTGCTTCTTCAGGCTTAATAGCTCCATTTGTCCATACATTTAGAATTAATCTATCATAACTTTCATCTTGTCCTACACGTGCAGGTTCTACATCACAAGAAACTCTTTCAATTGGAGAGTAAAGTGAATCTATTGCTATAGTTCCAACTTTTTTGTCACCTAACAATTTTTTATTTTCTTCACTTCTAACATATCCTCTACCATTTGAAACTGTCATTTCCATTACTAATTTTCCACCCTTGGCAATATTAGCTATAACCTTGTCTGGATTTAATATTTCAATATCTGCATCTCTTTCAATATCTCCAGCAGTAACTGGACCTTCTTTAGATACATTTAATCTAATTACCTTTTTTTCATTAGTGTGATTTTTAACAACTACACCTTTTAAATTTAAGATAATTAAAGAAACATCTTCTACTACACCTTCAATTGTTTGGAATTCATGAGAAACTCCATCAATCTTAATACTACTTATAGCAGAACCAGGTAAAGATGATAACATTACTCTTCTAAGAGCATTACCAATAGTTGTACCAAATCCTCTTTCTAATGGTTCTAATTCAAATTTTCCATAGAAATTATTTTCTATATAATCAGTTATTTTATAAATTGGTTTTTCAAATTGTAACATGAAACTTTCCTCCTTTTATTAATTACCCACGAGGGCGTTTTGGTGGACGACATCCGTTGTGTGGAATTGGAGTAACATCTGTAATTGAAGCTACTTCAAGACCAGCAGTTTGTAATGAACGAATTGCTGTTTCACGTCCAGGTCCCATACCCTTAACGAATACATCTACTTTTCTCATACCAATATCATAAGCTGCTTTACCAGCTGCTTCAGCAGCCATACCAGCTGCAAATGGTGTTGATTTTTTACTACCTTTAAATCCGATTGCACCAGAACTTGCCCAGCTTATTGCATTTCCTTCTTTATCAGTAATTGTTGTAATTGTATTATTAAATGTTGAATGAATATGTGCTACTCCTTCTGGAACATTTTTCTTAACTTTTCTTTTTCTAGTTTTATAAGCCATAGTCTAACCTCCTTAATTTAATTTATTTTAACTTAAACTATTTCTTTTTATTAGCAACAGTTTTTCCTTTACCTTTACGAGTACGAGCATTTCTGCTTGTTCTTTGTCCTCTAACTGGTAATCCTTTTTTATGACGAGAACCTTCATATGAATTTATTTCCATTTTAGTCTTAATATTCATACTGATTTCACGACGAAGATCTCCTTCAACTAAATGTTTAGAAATTTCATCACGAATTCTAGCTTGTTCATCATTATCTAAATCCCTAGCTTTTTTGTTTGCTTCAACATCTGCTGCTTTTAAAATTTGTTTTGATAATTGTCTACCAATACCATAGATTGAAGTTAAAGCGATTTCAACTTGCTTATCATTTGGTAAGTCTACACCTTTAATACGTGCCATTTAATACCCTCCTATCAATTAACCTTGTTTTTGTTTGTGTTTTGGATTTTCACAAATAACCATTACGTTTCCTTTTCTTCTAATTATTCTACATTTAGAACAAATTTTCTTTACTGATGGTTTACGTTTCATAATATCCCTCCTATTATTTTCTATAGGTTATACGCCCACGTGTTAAATCATAAGGCGATAATTCTATTGTTACGGTATCCCCCGGTAAGATACGAATGTAATTCATTCGTATTTTACCAGAAACGTGAGCCTCTACAATGTGTCCATTTTCAAGTTGTACTTTAAATTTTCCACCAGGGATTATTTCAAGTACTTTACCGTCTATCTCAATTGTATCATCTTTTGCCATCTTTTCACTCTCCCGTCAAAATTTGGTATCCATCTTTTGTAACAGCAACTGTATGCTCATAATGAGCTGATGGTTTTTCATCTGCTGTTATAATTGTCCAATCATCATCAAGAATAAAAATATTTGCTGTACCAAGATTTAACATTGGTTCAACTGCTATTACCATTCCTTCTTTTAGGACTAAACCTTTTCCTTTATTTCCATAATTTGGAACATCTGGAGATTCATGTAAATTGCTTCCAACTCCATGACCAACAAGTTCTTTAACTACTGCAAGATTATGCTTCTTAGCATAACTTTCAATTGCAAAACCTATATCCCCAATTCTATTACCAGCCTTCACTTCATTTAACCCTTCAAATAATGCTGCCTCAGTATGTTTCATAAGATATTTCTTTTCTTCACTAACCTCACCAACAGCATAAGTCCAAGCTGAATCTCCATGATAACCTTTGTAACAAGCCCCAATATCTATTGAAACAATATCACCGGTTTTTAATTTTCTATCTCCAGGAATCCCGTGTACTACTTCATTATTGATACTAGCACAAATAGATCCAGGAAATCCACCATATCCTTTAAAAGAAGGAGTTGCATCATTCTCCAATATGAAGTCCTCAGCTAGTTTGTCTAACTCTTTTGTTGTAATTCCTTCTTTTAAAAATGGTTTAAGATATTGATGTGTACGATATACAATATTCCCAGCTATTTTCAATAATTGAATTTCGCTATCACTTTTTATTGTTACCATTAAATCATCTCGTTTCTAAAATTAACTTAATTTGTGAAGTGATATCATCCCTAGATTGATTTGCATCAATATGATACAAATTACCTTCTTTAGAATAATAATCTACTAGTGGTTTAGTTTTAACTAAATATTCATCATATCTTTTTATAAAAGATTGTTCATTGTCATCTTCTCTTTGATATAATGTTCCACCGCAATTATCACAAATCATATCTGATTTAGGCTTTGAAGATTCAATATTAACATTGTAGATTGAACCGCAATTTTTACAAATTCTTCTGCCTGTAATTCTTTGCAATAAAATCTCTTTTTCAACATCTAAAACAATTATAAAATCATTTTTTCTATTTACTTCAGCAAGAATTTCTTCATATTTCATTGCTTGTTCTACATTTCTTGGAAAACCATCCAAAATGTATCCATTATTACAATCTTCTTGTAATATTCTTCTTTTTAATAATTCTAATACTATTTCATCATTTACTAATTGCCCACTTGCAAGTATTTCTCTAAGTTTTATACTTAGATCATCATCTAAAGAGGATGCTTCTCTAAGCAAATCCCCTGTAGATATGTGAGCAAGACCATATACTTTTTCTAATATTTTAGATTGAGTTCCTTTACCAGCAGCAGGAGGTGCAATCAAGATTAGATTCATCTTCTTCTACTGTAACCTTTCTTATAACTTCTTGTTAGTAAACTACCTTCAAGTTGTTTATAAGTTTCAAGAGCTACCCCAACAACTATTAATAATCCAGTACCACCTATAGTTACATTTGATGATAATTCAACTTTATCAATCATATTAACTAAAGCACTAAATAATATTGGAAGAACCGCAATAATAACTAAGAAAGATGATCCAACTATTGTTAATCTAGATAAAACTTTACTAACATAGTTTTCTGTATCTTTACCTGGTCTTATTCCTGGAACATAA
This sequence comes from Bacilli bacterium, assembly GCA_028693275.1. GTDB lineage: Bacteria > Bacillota_I > Bacilli_A > RF39 > UBA660 > JAQUVS01. The sequence goes on along the minus strand of JAQUVS010000001.1, from coordinate 137,735 downwards.
CCTCCATTTTGTTGTAAGTTCTTTGATAATTCTTCAGGTTTAATTTGAATAAATGTATAAAAATATCCAAATAAGAATATCAATCCTACATATATTAAAAATCCTACTGGTGTTGTATATGTTAAATAAGTATTAACAAAAGTAGTGAATCCATCATTTTTAATGAATTGAGCTATTGTTGCAGGTATAGCTAATAAGCTTGATGCAAAAATAACTGGAACTACATTTGCTGAATTTATTTTTATTGGCATAAATGATTGTTGAGCTCCATATGCAGATGTTGTTTTATTTGCATATTGAATTGGAATTTTTCTATCCGCTTCTTGAACCCAAATTACACCTATGATAATTGTAAAATATACAATTACAAATAGTACAAATAATACTATTCCAAGTACTTGGTTTATTGCTGAATTAAATACAAGTCCATTAAATGCTTGTACAAACATTGTAGGTAATGTAGAAATAATACCAGCCATGATTAATAGTGAAACACCATTTCCTATACCTTTTTTTGTAACTTGATCTCCTAACCATAATAAGAATGCTGTACCAGCTGTTAATATTGTTGCCACATAAATGTGATCAAACGATGTTACACTAGCACCATTTCCTAAAAATGCATAAGAGAATGCATAACCTTCTATAAAGGCAAAAATTATACCTGCATATCTAGTTATTTGATTTATTTTTTGTCTACCGACAGGTCCTTGTTTATTTAATTCACTAAAATAAGGAATAATATCCATTTGCAATAACTGCATTATGATAGATGCTGTAATGTAAGGCATAACCCCTAAAGCAAATATAGAAAATTGCTTTAAGGCTCCTCCTCCCATAGCATTCATCAATTCCAAGAAACCTAGGCTTCCTGTAATATCCGGAGTACCTGGAACCCTAATTGATGTTCCAACTACAAAGATCAATAATGCGGCCAATGTAAATAAGATTCTTTTTCTAAGATCCTTATTTGTTGGAGCAAATATTTGTTTCATAGTTTGAAACATATTAGATCACCTCAGCTTTACTTCCTGACTTTTCGATTTTTTCTAAGGCGCTAGTAGAGAACTTGTTAGCTTGAATAGTTAATTTCTTTTCAAGACTTCCTTCCCCTAATACTTTTATTCCTGATAATTGTTTTTTTACTAATCCTGTTTCTTTTAATAAAGCAGGAGTAACAACTGTTCCTTCTTCAAATATATTTAAATCACTTAAATTGACTACTGCGTATTCGATTTTAAACATTGCATTGCTAAAACCTCTTTTAGGTAAACGTCTGTACAATGGAATTTGTCCACCTTCAAAAACTGGATTTACTCCACCACCACTACGAGCGTTTTGTCCTTTATGTCCTTTACCACTTGTTTTTCCTAAACCACTTCCAGGTCCACGACCAACTCTTCTACGAGCTTGTTTAGCACCTTCATTTTTTACTAATTCATGTAACTTCATTATCCTATTATCTCCTCTACTGTTTTTCCTCTTAATTTTGCAACTGACTCAACAGATTTAACGCTTTTAAGAGCATTGATAGTAGCGTTAGCCATATTTAATTTAGTTCTTGAACCAAGTGATTTAGATAAAATGTCACGAACTCCTGCAAGTTCTAACACAGCACGAACAGCACCACCAGCGATAACACCAGTACCAGCAGATGCAGGTTTAATAATAACCTTAGCAGCTCCTGCTATACCTACAGCATCATGTTGAATAGTTCTTTCATCAATTAGAGGAATTCTAACTATATTCTTTTGAGCAGCTTGTAATGCTTTCTTTATTGCATCAGGTACTTCATTTGCTTTACCAATACCTAATCCAACTTGACCTTTTCTATCCCCAACAACAACTGTAGCAGAGAATCTTCTTTGACGTCCACCTTTGTTAACTTTAACAACTGACTTAACTTCAATTACTAATTCTTCAAATTGTTTTTGTTTAGGATCCATATTTCTATTTTGCATAAATACCCTCCTATTAGAATTCTAATCCTTTTTCACGTGCAGCTTCAGCTAAAGCTTTTACACGTCCATGATAAAGATATCCACCTCTATCGAATACAACTTGCTTAATACCAGCTTTTAAAGCAGCTTCAGCTATTGCTTCTCCTACCTTAGTAGCAGTTTCGATATTGTTTCCACTCTTCATTTTTAATGATGATGCGCTAACTAATGTTACTGCATTTTCATCATCAATAATTTGCGCACTAATGTTAGTGTTTGATCTGAATATTGAAAGTCTTGGTACTGCTGTAGTTCCATGAACTTTACTTCTAATTCTTTCATGTCTAACAACACGCATTTTATTACGAGATACTTTATTTATCATAAGTAAACTTCTCCCTTCTACTTATATTAAGCAGCTTTTTTTCCTTCTTTACGGCGAACAACTTCATTTTTGTAACGAATTCCCTTACCTTTATATGGTTCTGGTTTTCTTACTTTTCTGATGTTTGCTGCAAATTCACCAACTAAAACTTTATCAATACCTTTAACGATTATTTCAGTATTTGAAATTGATTCTACTGTTAAACCAGTTGGTATTTCTAATTCTACTGGATGTGAATATCCAGCAGCTATAACTAAAACATCACCTTTTAATGTGAAACGGTACCCAACACCGATTATTTCTAATCCTTTGCTGTAACCTTCAGTAACTCCAACGATTAAATTAGATAAGTTTGCATTAGTTGTACCATGCATTGCCTTAGTCTTTAATTCTTCATTAGCACGTGTAACTGAAATTTCATTTTCATTAATTTCAATGTTTATGTTTTTTACTAATTGTAATGATAATTCTCCCTTAGGTCCTTTAACAGTAACAACACTATTTTCGTTTGTTACAGTAACACCTGCAGGTATCACTATTTTTCTTAAACCTATACGGCTCATATTGACACCTCCTTATTTAATGTTGTATTACCAAATAAATGCTAAAACTTCTCCACCTAAATTTTCTTTACGAGCTTCTTTATCAGTCATAACTCCTTTAGATGTTGATACGATTGCTATCCCTAAACCATTTAATACTTTAGGTACTTCATCATTTTTAGCATAAACACGTAGTCCAGGTTTTGAAATACGTTTTAATCCTGTAATTACTCTTTCTTTATTGTGTCCATATTTTAATGTTAATACTATTGTTCCTTGAACAGTATCTGTTAACACTTTATAGTCCTTAATAAATCCTTCTTCTTTTAAAATTCTTGCAAGTTCAATTTTCAATTTAGAAGCAGGGACTTTAACTTCAGTGTATCGCATTTGATTCGCATTACGAATTCTTGTAAGCATATCTGCGATTGTATCTGTTACTACAGCCATAATAACTCCTCCTTCCCAAATTACCAGCTAGATTTTCTAACCCCTGGTATTTGTCCTTTATGTGCTAATTCTCTAAAACATATACGGCAAACCCCAAACTTGCTCATAACAGCATGTGGTCTTCCGCACTTTTCACAACGTGTATATTCACGTACCTTGAATTTTTGCTCTTTATTAGCTTTTATAATCATACTTTTCTTTGCCATTATTTTCCTCCAATTACTTTCTAAAAGGAATTCCAAGTCCACTTAATAAATCTAATGATTCTTCATTTGTTAATGCTGTTGTTACGAATACTATATCCATACCACGAACTTTAACAATATTATCATATTCAATTTCAGAGAATATTAATTGTTCTTTAATTCCTAAAGTATAATTTCCTCTTCCATCGAAAGCTTTTGAAGAAACTCCTCTAAAGTCACGTACACGAGGTAATGCTATAGATACTAATTTATCCATAAAATTATACATATTTTCTCCTCTTAAAGTAACTTTACATCCGATTGATTGACCTTCTCTAACTTTGAAACCTGCTATAGATTTCTTAGCTTTTGTAACAACTGGTTTTTGACCTGTGATTATTTCAAGATCTTTAACTGCTGCATCTATTAATTTAGAATTACTAGTTGCATCACCTACACCCATGTTTATAACTATCTTTTCAATCTTTGGAACTTCCATTTTTGAATTATAACCATTTTTTTTCATTAAGTTTGGAACTACTTCATTTAAGTATTTTTCTTTTAGGCGGTTCATATTATACCCTCCTTTCAACTAATCAATTTTCTCATTTGATTTTTTTGAAATTCTTATTTTCTTATTATTTTTGTCTACTGTATATCCAATTCTAGTACCTTTTTTAGTTTTTGGATCAATTATCATAACATTTGAAGCATGGATTGGAGCTTCTACTTCTAGAATTCCTCCTGTTTCTTGTCCATTACCTTTTTTATGTTTTTTAATTATATTAACACCTTCAACGATTACTTTATTTTCATCTCTTAAAGTCTTAATAACTTTTCCTTCTTTACCTTTACTAGAACCTGATATTACTACAACTTTATCATTTAATTTTAACTTCATAATATCCTCCTCTATAGCACTTCTTTAGCTAAAGAAACTATCTTCATAAAATCTTTATCACGAAGTTCACGTGCTACTGGTCCAAAGATACGAGTTCCAACAGGACTCTTATCATCCTTAATAATTACGCACGCATTATCATCGAATTTGATATAACTTCCATCTTCACGACGAACGCCTTGTCTAGTTCTAACGATAACTGCTTTAACTACTTTGCTTTTTCCAACAGTTCCATTAGGTGTGGCATTTTTTACTGTACCAACAACTATGTCACCGATATTTCCTGTTTTTACTTTACTTCCACCAAGTACACGAATAACTAGTAGTTCTCTAGCACCTGAATTGTCAGCAACCTTTAAACGGCTTTCTTGTTGTAACATAAATCATTTCCTCCTTCACCTAAGAGTTATAGAATAACTGCTTCTTTTACTATTTCTGCTAAATAGAATTTTTTAGTTTTTGAAATTGGTTTACACTCAACTATTCTAACTGTATCTCCTACTTTAGCTTTGTTTGATTCATCATGCGCTGCATATTTCTTAGAATATCTAACTCTCTTTCCATATAATGGATGTTTTTTATAAGTTTCAACTCTAACAGTAATTGTCTTGTTGTTGCATGAACTAACAACAGTTCCAACTAGTTCTTTTTTTACTGATTCATTCATATAAATAATCCTCCTTATTTATTTAATTCACGTTCACGTAGAACAGTTTTTAAACGTGCTACAGTGTGTCTTAAATCCCTTATTCTTGAAGGCTTTTCTAAATTACCAGTTGCTTGTTGGAAACGTAAATTGAATAACTCTTGCTTACTTTCCTTAATTTTAGCTACTATTTCTTCAGTGGTTAGTTCTCTTATTTCTTTAACCTTCATTTTTTTCACCACCATCTTCTCTTATTACAAATTTTGTTTTGATAGGTAGTTTATGAGCTGCAAGTCTTAATGCTTCTCTAGCAACTGTTTCATCAACACCAGCTATTTCAAACATAATCTTACCTTCCTTAACTACTGCTACCCAAGCCTCAACATTACCCTTACCTTTACCTTGACGAGTACCGATAGGTTTTTTTGTTAAAGGCATATGTGGAAATATGTTTACCCATACTTTTCCACCACGTTTCATATAACGTGTCATAGCTACACGGGCTGCTTCTATTTGATTAGCAGTAATCCATGCACCTTCTTTTGCCATTAGTCCATAGTCCCCTTTATCCAGTTCTCTATTACCTTTAGCACGACCTTCGTAAGGTAATCTATGAACACGACGGAATTTAGTTCTTGATGGTATTAACATAATTAATTACCTCCTTTAGCCTTTTTTGTTGGAAGTATTTCCCCTTTATATATCCATACTTTAACACCAATTTTACCGAATGTTGTATCAGCTTCTGCTGTTGCATAATCGATATCTGCTCTTAATGTATGTAAAGGAGTAGTACCTTCTGAATAACCTTCGCTACGAGCCATATCTGCTCCACCAAGGCGTCCTGATACCATTGTCTTAATACCCTTTGCTCCAGATTTCATAGCATTTCTAATTGCTCTCTTTTGTGCCATTCTAAATGATACACGATTTTCAATTTGACTTGCTATTGAATTTGCAACGATTTGAGCATTCATATCAGGTTTTTTGATATCTACTATAGAAATATTGATTTCTTCATTTACTTCTTTAGCGATTGCTTTTTTCATTTTTTCTATTTCTTCTCCACCGTGACCTATAATAACTCCAGGTTTAGATGTATGAATAATTACTTCTGTTCTCTTAGAATTTCTTTCGATTTGGATCTTAGCGATACCTGCATCTTTACTATTTTTTTCAAAAAATTCACGAATCTTAACATCGTTAATTAAAAATTTTGAATAATCTTTTTTAGATGCATACCATTTAGAATCCCAATCTTTATTGATTCCAAGTCTTAGTCCATTAGGATTAACCTTTTGTCCCATAATATAACCCTCCTTATTAGATTATCTTGTTGCCACAACTACTACAATGTGACTTGTTCTTTTATCTTTGTGTCCAATATGACTACGTGAATCAAACATATGTCTTTTCATAACTGGACCTGCATCTACTCTTGCTTCCTTAACGAATAAAGTATTAGCGTCTGCTCCATTATTATTAACTGCGTTAGCTATTGCAGAATTCAATACTTTTTTGATAAGAAGAGAAGATTTTTTATTAGTATTATTTAAAATTACTAATGCTTCGTTAACACTTTTACCACGAATTAAATCGATTACTAATCTAGCTTTAATAGGTGATACTCTAAGAGTTTTAGCTATTGCTCTTGTTTCCATATTTTCATTCCCTCCTAGTCACTATTTTTTCTTTTTATCATCGCCGTGTCCACCAAACTTACGTGTTTGAGAGAACTCACCTAATTTATGACCAACCATATCTTCAGTAACATAAACAGGTATAAATTCTTTACCATTATGAACTGCAAATGTGTGTCCAATAAATGCAGGATAAATTGTTGAACGGCGTGACCAAGTTTTAATGACTTCTTTTTTTCCAGATTCATTTAATTTTTCAACCTTAGTTAATAATCTTTCGAATACATAAGGTCCTTTTTTTAGACTTCTTGCCATTTTACTTCATCCTTTCTTACTTACTATTACGACGACGTACTATAAATTTGTCAGACGTTTTTTTCTTACGAGTTTTAAGACCAAGTGCAGGTTTACCCCAAGGAGTAACTGGACCTTTACGACCAATTGGCGCACGTCCTTCACCACCACCGTGTGGGTGATCGTTAGGGTTCATAACTGAACCACGAACTGTAGGTCTAATACCCATATGTCTTTTACGACCAGCTTTACCGATCTTAACTAATTCGTGATCTTCATTTCCAACTTCACCAATTGTTGCATAACAAGTTCCAAGAATTTTTCTTTGTTCTCCACTTGCTAGTCTTACCATTACGTAAGTACCTTCACGACCAAGTATTTGAGCAGAAGCACCAGCAGATCTTGCTAATTCTCCACCTTTACCAGGTCTAAGTTCTATATTGTGAACTGTTGTCCCAACTGGAATATTCATTAAAGGTAATGCATTACCAATTTTAATATCAACATTTTCACCACTTGCTATCATAGTTCCAACTTCTAATTTCTTAGGAGCTATAATATATCTTTTTTCACCATCAACATAGTTAATTAAAGCTATGTTAGCAGTTCTGTTTGGATCGTATTCAATACTTGCTACTTTACCAGGAATATCAAATTTATTTCTCTTAAAATCAATAATTCTGTATTTTCTCTTAGCTCCACCACCTTGGTGTCTTACAGTAATTCTACCTTGATTGTTACGACCACCGTTTTTACTTAAACTAACAACTAAACTCTTTTCTGGAGTCTTTTTAGTAATGTCAACATTAACTAAAGTACTCATTTTTCTTTGAGCGTTAGTATTTGGTTTATAATTTTTTACTGCCATGTTGTAACCCTCCTTCTAACCAAGATCAATAGTTTGACCTTCAGCAAGTGTAACAAACGCTTTCTTAGAACGATTTGTTAATCCGCTGTAACGTCCAACTCTTTTCTTCTTAGGTTTTACGTTTAAAGTACGAATTTCTTTTACTTTTACGTTAAATATTTTTTCAATAGCTAATTTAATTTCAGTCTTGTTTGATCTTGAATCAACTTTAAATACATATTTACCTTCTTGTGCAAGAATTCCACTTTTTTCAGTAATAACTGGCGCTTTAATAATTTCTAAATATTTAGTATCCATACTATATTAGCACCTCCTCAATCGATTTAAGTGCATCTTCAGTAATTAATACTTTATGAGCAACTGATAAATCTAATACATTCATTTCATTAACTTCAATTAAAACTACGTTTTCTAAGTTTCTAGTAGCTAAAATTACATTTTCATCTAATTCATTAACTATAACTAATACTTTAGCAGATTCTAATTTAAGATTTTTAAGAATGTTTAACATATCTTTAGTCTTAGGAGTAGATAATTTTAATTCATCTAATACTACTAAGTTTCCTTCGTTAACAACATTAACAAAAGCACTCTTTAATGCTAAACGTCTTTCTTTACGGTTTTGTTTTTTACTATAATCTCTAGGTACTGGTCCACCGTAAGTTCCTCCACCTACCCATTGAACAGATCTAATAGATCCTTGACGAGCACGTCCTGTTCCTTTTTGCTTCCATGGTTTTCTTCCACCACCGCTTACTTCAGAACGACTTTTTGTTTTATGAGTTCCTTGTCTTAATGACGCTCTTGATAAAATAATTGCATCATATAAAACTTTATTGTTTGGTTCCATTCCAAATAATTCTTTATTTAATTTAATATCTTTAAGTTCTTCACCTTTTATATTTAAAAGTTTTACTTTTTCCATCTTCAATTCCTCCTTTCATCACATATAAATAAATTCATTTTTAATCATTATTTTAATTACTCTTGTGATGATTCTACTTCAGTAGATTCTAAAGCAGTTTCATTTTCAGTAACTTCTTCTGCTACTGTTTCTTCTACTTGTTCTTCTTCAACGGGAATTTCTACATAACTGATTAATTCTTCAGTTTCGTTTACTTTTTCACCTTTTTTAATTGAAGTTCTTATCATTACTAAAGATTTTTTTGGTCCTGGAACATTACCTTTTACTAATATTACATTGTTTTCTAAATCAACATCAACAACTTCAAGATTTTGAATTGTTGTAGTTTCATTACCCATATGCCCTGGTAATTTCTTACCTTTAATAACGTGCATTGGTAACAATGTTCCCATTGATCCTACTCCTCTATGGTATTGAGAACCATGAGACATAGGCCCACGAGTTTGATTATGACGTTTGATAACACCTTGGAACCCTTTACCTTTACTTACTCCAGTTACATCAATAACTTCTCCCTTTGTAAATAAATCCGCTTTAATAACTTGTCCTAAAGAATATTCTTCAGTGTTAACTCCTCTAATCTCTCTCAAGAAGCGCTTAGGTTCTGTGTTTGCTTTGTTTGTATGTCCAATTTTAGCTTTATTACTAACTTTTGGTCTTACAGTTTCATATCCTAATTGTACTGCGTTATATCCATCTGAATTAACTGTTTTAACTTGTGTTACAACGTTTGGTTCGATTTCGATAACTGTAACAGGAATTAATTTACCACCAGTAGTGAATACTTGTGTCATTCCTATTTTTCTACCTAAGATTCCTTTCATTATTGTTTCCTCCTATTATTATTGTACTTTGATTTGAATATCTACACCACTTGGTAAATCTAAATGAGTTAATGCCTCAATAGTTTCTTTACTTGGGTTCTTAATATCAATCAATCTTTTATGCGTACGCATTTCGAATTGTTCACGAGAATCTTTATACTTATGAACAGCTCTTAAAATAGTATACTTTTCAATTTCAGTTGGTAGTGGTACTGGTCCACTTATTTCTCCTCCTGATCTTTTGATAGTTTCAACTATTTTTGTTGCAGCATTGTCTAGAATTCTATGATCATATGCTTTTAATTTGATACGAACTTGTTCTTTTGACATTTTTGAATCCTCCCTTCGCCTATATCTAGTATAGACTTGCTCCGTGTGAATAACCCGATTTATTCCACCAACTTAACCTGGTGTATCGGCAACCTCCCACATCTAAGCAGCCACACAGATAAAATTATAGCACAAACCCTTAATTCCTGCAAGTTTTTTTTATTATTTTTAGTCAAAAAGAAAAAAGCAGTTATAATATATAAACTACTTATATAAACTACCTTTATCAAATTTATCTATTATTTTTTGAATTTTCTCATTTCCTATTCTAATCTTTCTTACTATTTTTTTCTTAAACATCTTCTTATTATCATAAAGCTTAGATAATTCAAATATATTAACTAATTCATCATTAAGTTGATTATAACTACCAGATATACCAGTAAAAAAATCAAACCATCTATCTATTTCTTCTAATTCACCTTTAAATCTAAAATTTAAAATTGTATTATAAAAACTTCTATTATTAACAATAATTCTACAAATATGCATTTGTAATATATAAGCCTTAGTCTTATAACCATTCATTATTAATCTTTTTAAAGTAGCAACTAGATTATAAATTTCTTCATCCAATGAATCATCAAAATTAAGTTCATTAATCATATTAACAAATAATTCAGTTTCTTTAGTGTTAATTATTTCTTCAAGAATATATTTTTTGTTTTTACCTATTAAATTATAATTACTATCATAAAAGACATATGATAAACCTGTTCTTATAGAAATTATTTTATCTTCTTTTTTATAATAATTTATTTTAGAATTTATCGCATGCATGTATTCGTGAACTATACAGTCTATTAATTCTAAAATATTTATATTTTTATAGTTATTAATAACTATTTTCTTTTTAAGTTTTATTTCTTCACCTTTATCCAAGTCAAAAACATAACTTGCTTTTAATGGACCTAAATCTTTATTATTAATAATAATTGGAGTTTCTAAAAATGTACTTAAAATTATTTTTTCGTTTTCTAATTTATATTTATAAATAAATAAAGGTATTATTAATAAAAGAACATGTCTAATATTATCTGGATAATCATAATGATCAGATAATTTTTCTACAAACGGTTTATATTTTCTTATCACATAATTTATATCCATTTTATTTCTCCTTTAAGCTTGCAGGAAATATTGCATAATTTCCAAACTTATCTTTTATATTATCAACAACTTCTTGAATCTTTTCATTATCTTTATTTGTTTTTACTGAATTATCAAACAAACTAATTTGGTCTATTTTATCATCAACAAAATCCGCCAATCTTATTCCTATCAGTCTAAGAGGTTCTCCCCTCCAAGAATTCCTAAGTAGTGAAATAATATTACTATATATATCCTCAGTTACATTTATTGGACTATCTAATTTTTTTTGTTTTGAATAACAAATAAAATCTTTTGTCTTATAAATAATCGCTATAGTGTTAGCATATTTTTTTTGTTTTCTTAATTGAAATCCTACTATATCAGACTGATATAATAAAGTTTTTTTCAATCCATTAATTTCTTCTACATCCTTTTCAAAAGTATGGGTAGTAGAAATACATTTACTATCATCATAAGAATTAATAACAGGACTATTATCAATACCATTAGCAAATTCTATCATATGCTCTGTTCTTTCTTTAAAATACTTACGTAACAATTCCGTTTTACAATTAGCAAGATCTCCTATTGTTTTTATTCCTATTTCATTTAATATAACAACACTTTTTTTACCAACCATAAATAATTCCGATACTGGCAACGGCCACATCTTATTTTTTACTTCATCCATAAATAAAGTATGGACTTTATTTGGCTTTTCAAAATCACTAGCCATCTTCGCACATAATTTATTATTACCTATACCAACATTAACAGTATATCCAAAAGTATTAAAAACCCTATCTTTTATTTCATTAGCCAATTTTAAATAATCATTATATAAAAATTTTGTACCCGTCATTTCTAAAAAACATTCATCAACAGAAAACCTTTCAACATCGGGAGTATACTCCAAAAAAAGATGATATAATTCATCAGACCTTTTTTGATATAATTCCATATCCCCATGAAAAACTTTTAAATTAGGACACTTTTTCTTAGCCATGTAAATTGGTTCAGCAGATAAAACACCCATTTTCTTTGCTACAGGTGACTTAGCAGTTACAACCCCTGTTCTTTTTTCTTCATCCCCTCCTATTACAGAAGGAATTGTTCTAATATCTACAGGATACCCATTTTTTAATAATTCTACAGCGGTCCATGATAAAAAAGCGTTATTAACATCTATATGAAAAATAATTCTATCTTTCATGAAACCACCTCCATAAGTATATTATATTATTAATTAAAATATTAAACAATCGAACACAAAAAAAGTTTAGTTTAAATTAAACTAAACTTGTACCTGTCATTTCTTTAGGTAGTTCAATATCCATCAATTTTAATATTGTTGGGGCAATATCTCCTAGTTTTCCATCTCTTGGAATATAGTTTTTATCACATACTATAAATGGAACTAAATTAGTCGTATGACTTGTTATAATGTTTCCATTTTCATCTTCCATCATTTCAATATTCCCGTGATCTGCAGTAATCAACATTAAACCACTTATTTCTTTTATCTTTTCATATAATTTTCCAAGACAATTATCTACTGTTTCTACGGCTTTTAAAGCTGCTTCAAAATTACCAGTATGTCCAACCATATCACAATTAGCAAAATTTAAAATTATAACATCATAATTACCCATAACTTCTATTAATTTATCTGTTATTTCTTTTGCTGACATTTCAGGAGCCATATCATATGTTGCAACATCTTTTCTAGGGATAATTATCTTATCAGTTAAAGGTAAATCTAATTCTAAACCTCCATCAAAGAAGTAAGTTACATGAGGATATTTACTAGCTTCAGCTATCCTTAATACTTTTTTATTTAAAGAAGATAAATACATTCCTAATGTATTTTTAACTTCAGGCATTGAAAAAGCATTTGTACAAACAATTGTTTTTTCTACTGGCATCATAGTAACTAGTTTAATATTATTAAACTTAACAGTAGGAAATTCATTAAAATCTTTATTAGTAATAGCAGTAAATGTTTGTGTTGCTCTATCAGGACGATAATTAGCAAAAATCAAACCATCATTTTCTTCTAAATTACTATCTTTATCAACTATTACAGGTTCTATAAATTCATCATATATCCCTTTTTGATAACTTTCTTTAATAAAAGAATTATAGTCTAATATAGAATCTGCCTTCTTATTAACTAATAAATCATAATATTTCTTAGTTAAATCCCACATTCTTTCTCTATCCATAGAATAATATCTTCCAGAAATATCCCCAATCTTTCCTGTTTTAAGATTACTCATATAATTATCAATATCATTTAAGAAAGTACAAGCAATATCGGGAAGTGTATCTCTACCATCTAAAAAAGCATGTAAATATACTTTATCAATCCCATTTAAATGAGCCATCTCCAATAATGCCTTTATATGATCTATATGTGAATGAATTCCTCCATCACTTAATAAACCAAATATATGTAATTTAGAATTATTTTTCTTAACATGCTCCATCACACTTAATAATTCTTTATTATCAAAAAAAGATTTATCTCTTATACTTTTTGAAATAAACTCTAAAGGTTGATAAATAATTCTACCAGCACCTATATTTAAGTGTCCAACTTCACTATTACCCATTTGACCTTTTGGAAGACCTACAGCTTCACCACTAGCATCTAATTTAGAAAAACCATATTCTTCTACTATTTTCTTATAATTAGGCATATCAGCTTGTAATACTGCATTACCCTTAACTTCTTCTCTTAATCCAAATCCATCTACAATTGTTAATAATATTGGTCTCATGTTGCCTCCTATAAATTTTCCTTCAAACAGAATAATGCGTAGATAGGAATATATCTTACATTCTTTTTCTTACTAAAATTATCTTCTGTTATTCTTACCGCTTCATCTATTTTATATTTACTCATAAATAATGCAAGTGATTTTGATTTAGCTATATTCTTATTTACTAGTTCAATAGGTATTATTTTACCAGCTCTTGTCTGAACAATAAATGGAACTTCTGCTTTACCATCTGATTGATAATAATATAAATTATATCCACTACTTACAATTAGATTACTTATAGCATTTTCATATATTATATATTTCATATTACTATCTGTTAGAAATTTAATTTTACTAGTATTAAACATCATATATAATAATCCAGAATCATTCAAATACAATTTAAATGACTCATTATCCCTAACTTTACTTAATGGTGATGCTATTTCACTAATTTTATATGCTTTTCCTACAAATCCATTAATATTAAGAAAATCTATTGCAGCTTCATAGTCTTTACTTCTACCACCAGATTTCATTAATCCATATTGGAACTTTTTATTAGACTTAAGTAATTGATAAGGAATAGCATTTAATACTTCTAGAGCTCTTGATGTATCTATTAGATTTGTTGTATTTAATAATTCTTTTTTATAAGTATCAAGAACTTGCTGTTGAATGATATTTTGTTTTAGAATAGAATCTCCATTAATCGAAGATTCAACAACTCTAGGTAAACCTCCTGTTAATACAAATGTTTCATAATAATCAAGAGCAATACTGTGAAATGGCATTGCTTTATTATTTCTATATGAATTTCTAATAAAGTCTACTAACTCACTATTACCCAAAGCTTTTAAATACTCTTCAAAATCCATAGCTGACATAATTTTAAATTGAAGTTCTTCTCCCTTAAATTTAAGTAGATTCCCCTTAAGTGTAGTAATAGCTATAATATGATAATTATTTTCTTCTTTTCCAAAAAGCTTAATCATTTTAATAATTGATTCATCATTAACATTATCAAATATTATTAAAGAATCTTCTTTTAAAATTGTTTCACCAGTTAGTACTGATAATTTTAAAATTATCTTATCTATTTTCTTTTCTGTTTTAACAATATCCATTAAAGGTAAATTATTATCACAATTAATATAGGCAACTGTCTTATATTCTTTTTCTCCAAATTCTAAAACAGAATATGTTTTTCCCACTTGCTTATTACCATACAATAACAAAGGTTTCCTTGCACTATCCTTTTTCCACTTTAATAATTCACTTGTGATTTTTCGCTCCATAAAATGTTACCTCCCTACAATTATTCTATATATAATTATAATTCTTAAACAATTATAAGTCAACCAATTGTAAAATTTAATTTTCTTTTGTATAATTAGATAATATAGGAGGTGAAGATATGGATTTTTTAAATGCTTTTAAGGAAGAAGAAATTGAAAACATATATAATGATGTTTTAGTTTATTCAATATTAAGATATGAAAATTTTGATGAAGGAAATAAAGAAACATTCAAAGATCGATATGAATTTGCAAGTAAATTAATAAAATCTAAAAACTTAAATATTCCACCTATTGATCATGAACTATTTCATGATTATATAAAAGAAAAAAAATATCGCTTTGAAACTATGATTGATGATAATAAATCAATTATAGAAACCTATGCTCCAGTAATTGAAAAAATGATTTTAGAAAATATTGACCCTGATTTAAAACCCATCAATAAATTAGAATTTATTTTTGATTTTATAACAAGATATATTACATACTCAAACAACTTAGTAACTTATAGTATAGATATACCTCCTGTAAATGGATTAGAATTTGATTTTAAAAATAATATTCCCGTTGATAGTTCAATAAATGGAATGTTAGTAATTGGTCAAGGGGTATGTGATGATATTTCCAATTTGTTAGTTTATTTAGCCAAAAAAATTGGCATAGATCTAGAAAAAGAATTTTGTGATCACAATAAGTATAGACATTCTATAAATAGAATAAAAAACGAAGATGGAACTTATTCCTATATTGATGCAACTGCTGCTATCAAAAAACAAAAAAATAAAGAAGAAAGTTTCCTTGTATCTAAAGCTATTTTAAATAGTGATAAATCATATAAATTCAATAGTGATACTAATTCTAAAACAATTGTTTTCAATAGTATTGATAAAAAAGAAACTATTAATAATTTAATTAATAGTATAAATGAAATAAAGCCAAAAATTTATATAGAAAATAAAAAAGAATACCAGTTTTAATGGTATTCTTTTTCTTTAATCTTATCAGACAATGTTTTCATAAATTCAATATTAGTAGGTTTATCTTTTGAAGCTGAAATACTATAACCAAACAATTCATCAATCAATTGCAAATTACCTCTACTCCATGATGTTTCTATTGCATGCCTAATTGCCCGTTCTACACAACTATTATTAGTAGAAAATTTTTCAGAAATTTTATGATATAGTTTCTTTATCTTAATACTTCCATCATGATTTTTGCTTATAGAACTAATTCCTGCTTTTATATATGTATAACCAATCAAGTGAGAAGGAATACCTATTTCATGAAGAAGCTTATTTAAATATATTTCTTCCCTCTCATTAAAAAAATGATTATCATCTACTATTCTTTCCAAATATTCGTGATTAAGTGGTTTAATAAAAACACTTGTAAATTCTTGTATCGTGCCAAACTCATCATCAATTAACAATACCCTTTTTTTCATTTTATCTCCTTCTATTCTATAAAAAAAGAAGTAATTTCTACTTCTTTCCTACCAATAAATTAAGTAATAATACAAGAAAACACATTGCTGTTATAAATAACATTAACGAAGATACTGAATTACCAACTAAAGAATTAAATAAATTTATAACAGTGTCTATAATGCTATTAATTTGATCTAAAGCATCATCAATAATATTAAGAATCATATTTAGCCTCCATCGCAGTAATCATAGACTTAACTTGTTTAAAATCAAGACTTGCTCCTCCAACCAAATACCCGTCAACATTATTAATATCTTCTAAAACATTAATATTTTCAGAATTAACAGAACCACCATATAGCACTTTTAATTTTGTTGAATATTTACCATTTATATAATCTTTTATTTCTTTTATTGTTATAAATATATCATTGTTTGTTGGAACCATACCAGTACCAATTGCCCATATTGGTTCATAAGCAATTATTATATTATCTATGTTACTTATATTAGAAAATGCTCTATCTATTTCCTCTTTTATAATATCAAAAGTTAAACTAGCTTTTTTTTCTTCTAATGTTTCTCCTACACATAAAATAGGAATAATATTATTATCTAATAAATGATTGATTTTTTTATTAATCATTTCATTCGTTTCATTTAAAAGCATTCTTCTTTCGCTATGACCTACTATACAATATCTTACACCAATTTTTTTTAATTGCAAAGCAGAAATTTCACCCGTTAAAGCTCCTTTTTCCATCATACCTACATTTTGACTACCTAAATAATAATTATTATATTTAAAAAATGATAAATAGATAAATGAAGGACAAATAACTAAATTAATTTTATTAGATTTTACATCATTAATATTTTTAATATATTCATTTACTTCATCATAATTAAAATTCATTTTATGATTTAACACTAAACTTTTCATTAATCATCATTCCTATCTTTTATTTTATCAATAATCTTATTAATAATAAATTTACTTTTATCTTTTTTATTTATAACATAATTATATACATCTAATATAGATTCAGCATAGTTTTTAGAACTGTATCTTTCACTAGTTAATCTAGCTTGTCTTGCCATAATTTTTGTCTTATCAATATTATTATAGTGATCCATAATAATATTAATACATTCTTCTTTATTATTAAATATTCTTCCATTAGTACCATCTGTTACTACTGTTTTAAAACTTTCATCATTTATACAAATTGGAATCAATTCACTAGCCATAGCTTCTATGACAGTTAAACCTTGTGTTTCACTCATTGAAGCAGTTAAAAAAACATTAGACATATGATAATAATATGGAATTTCTTCCCATGCAATTTTACCAGTCATTATTATTCTATCTTCCAAAGCATATTTTTTTATAATGTCCTTATATTTATTGAAATCAGGACCATCCCCAACTATTATGAATTTAAAATCATTATGTTTTTTCATCAAATCATTTTGTACATCAAGTAAAAATTCAATATTTTTTTCTTCTGCTAATCTACCTACAAATATTGAAACAAAATCATTTTTCTTAATCTTAAATGTCTTTTTCATTTCATTTAATAATTCGATATCAATATTTTCTCTGAAAAATCTATCTATTTCTATACCAGTTGGAATAATATTAATATTTTTTTCTATTTTATATTTTTCTTTAAATAAATCATATGTTTTTTTCGTAGGAACAACCAATTCTGAAGCTGTCTTATCACAATAGAATAAAGTTAAATATTCAACAATTTTCTTACTTGATTTATCAAAATAGCCCTTAGTAATATAATGAATATAATCTTCATACATTGTATGATAAGTATGAACTATGGGTATATGTAATTGTTTACCAATTAATCTAGAAAAAGTCCCTATACCAAATTCAGTGTGTGAATGAATAACATCCAAATTCCATTTTTTAACTATATTTATGGCTCTTAACGGATATATACCTGTAAGTCTATAATCGTATAATCCAATAGGAACACCCGGTATTCTTAAAACTTTATTTTCTTCATCATAATCATATCTCATACTTTCAGGGTTAACAGTAACAACATATACTGTATGACCAAGTTTTTCTAAAGCTTTTTTCAACATTAAAACGCTTGTAGAAACTCCATTTATAAAAGGAGGATATGTATCACTAAATAATCCAATTCTCATTATTTTTTCTCCTTATAAAAATTAAATATAATTCCTCCAACTATCATTGGGAAATAATATGTTATAAATCTCCAAATAATTAAAACAGTTTGTAACATTCCATGACCTAAGAAACCTGCAAATATTTCTAAAAATCCATATTCTATTCCTCCACTTGCTCCTGGAATAGGAACAAATGAACCTAATATTAAAATATAAGCTACAGCTACTATAGTAGTAACTATCGAAATATTTGTATGTATATCAAAAGCAAGTATTATTAAAAAAGGAATTGCATATAAAAAAGTTAATGAAATAAATTGAAAAATAACTCCTTGTACAAGAACTTTTGGTTTACTTAAAAGAACAGAGCTTCCTTCATAAAAATCTTCACATCTTTTTTCCCATTGATTTAAATGTTTATTTTCATCTTTTATCAAATGTAATTTATGAAGAATTTTAATGAATTTATTTATCATTATTTTATTAAATTTTCCACCAAAGCTAACCATTATTAATACAACCATTACTAAAGTATTAACTACAAAACCTAATACTATTAACTTTTGCAAAATAATTGCATTAACTATTAACTTAAATTTTAAATTGATCAAAAAAGCAATTATTCCATAAATAACTAAAGCAGCTTGATATAGTATGAAATTTTGAATAATTATATTAGTTGATTTACTCATTCTTAAACCATCTTTTTTTAACATATAAACTTGCATTGGTTGACCACCTGTTGAAAAAGGAGTAATTCCATTAAAGAATTTAGTTGCAATAACAAGTTTTAGTATCTTATTAAAAGAAAAATCATCTTTATACTCATTAATTATGCTTTTAAAACAAAGAGTTTCAAATAATATACTCATAATTAAAGAGCCTACCGCAAAAAAAATAAATAAAATATTAGCACTTGATAATAACTTAACTACATCACCAAAACTATCTTTTAAAAGAAAATACATTACCAAAAAAGTTACAAGTAATAGTATTATTCCATTTCTTTTTGTATTTTTCATTGTCTCACCTCGAAATATTATTTTGAACCCCTTGGATTTTCTTTTAGATAGTAACACATAGAATCACTATTATCAATTATCTCATAATTATTGTTTATTACAAGACTTTTTAACTCATTATTATCATTAGTTACACAGATTTTAACTAGTTCTAACTGTATCTCATTAAAAGCATAGTCAGTTATATAGGAAAGAGTAAGGCCGTTATTTTTAACATTATCTTTTTCCCATAATATATCTATTTGACAATCTTTTGAATCACTATAACCAAAAAGAAAAGAGCAACTGATAATCTTATCATATTCTTTTAAAAACAAAAACTTATTTATATCAGTATAAGTATCTTGCATATTTTTCATATAAACAGTTGAATATTTATTAACTATTTCTTCTAACGAATTTTCCTCTATAATTGTTTTTTTAGTACTAGTATCACCTATATTAATAGCTAATACTTTTCTATTACTCAATTTAAATCCCCTATTATTTCTAATCCAGGTAATTTTTTACCCTCTAAATATTCAAGAGTTGCTCCTCCGCCTGTAGAAGCATGTGTAACACTGTCTTTAAGATTAAATTTTGAAGCGGCTGCTACAATATCTCCTCCACCTAATATACAAGTTATATCTAACAATACCAATAATTCTAATATTTTTCTTGTTCCAATAGAATATTTTTCTATTTCATAAACTCCCATAGGGCCATTCCATAAAACTGTTTTAGCATTACCTAAATTTTCTTTAAATAATTTTATTGTTTCAGGTCCAATATCAAGTCCCATTTCATTATCCAATATATTATCTATTTTATCTATTCTGTTTGGTAAAGTTTCATCCATTCCTGTTGAAAAATTAAAATCTATAGGTAGAATAATTTTATCCGGATATTTAGATATTAAATTAGAACAATATTCAATACTATCTAAATCAACTATTGATGTTCCTATATTTAATCCCTTTGCTTTTAAGAATGTAAAAGCCATTCCTCCACCTATTATAATTTTATCAACTTTTTCTATCATGTTATCAATGATTCCTATTTTATCACTAACTTTAGAACCACCTAATATTAAAATAAATGGCTTACTTGGATTATTTAATATTGATAAAGAATTAAACTCTTTTTCAACAAGAAATCCTATACAGTTAGGTAACTTACTAGCAATACCAACATTAGATGCATGAGCTCTATGAATAGTTCCGAAAGCATCATTAACAAATAGATCTCCTAAACTTGCCCAATAACTACTTAATTCTTGATCATTACTACTTTCCTTTTCCATAAATAAATCTTCATATCTAGTATTTTGAACAAGTAGAACATCACCATTAATCATTTTATTAATTGCTTGTTCTAATTCTGTTCCTCTTGTTTTAGAAACAAAAGTTATTTTTTTATTTAATAAATTTGCTAATCTTTTTCCAACCAAAGATAAATCATTCTTTTTAAGATCCTTTTCTTCTTTAACTCTTCCTAAATGAGACATTAAAATGACTTTAGCTCCCTTATCAACAGCGTATTTAATAGTTTCTAAACTCATTTTAATCCTATTATCATCTATTATTTTCCCATCTTTTATTGGAACATTAAAATCACATCTAATAATTACTTTCTTACCGCTTATTTCTAAATTTCTAATAGTTTTCTTCATAATAACCATCCTCTTTACTTTATAAATTATATTATAACACAGTAAATAACTATGTAAAAGAAAATAAACTACCTAAGTAGTTTATTTATTCATTAAATATTTAACAGTTCTAACCATTTGTGTTGTATAACTCATTTCGTTATCATACCAAGCAATTACTTTAACTAACTGTTTTCCATTTACTTCTAATACTGAAGTAGATAAACCATCAACTACTGCTCCAAAACTTGAACCAATTACATCACTTGATACTATTGGATCCATTGTAAAATTAAGAGTTTCATTCATATTTGCTTTAAAACAAGCATTTATTTCTTCAACACTTGTTGATTTTTGAAGTTCTAACGTTAAATCAATAACTGATCCTGTTGGAACTGGAACTCTAAGTGCTCCACCATCTAATTTTCCTTTTAAGTTTGGAAGAACAAGACCAATTGCACTTGCTGCCCCTGTAGAAGCTGGAATTATATTTGCTGCTGCTGCTCTACCTCTTCTAGCTTTAATACCTTTTTTATGAGGTATATCAAGTGTAGCTTGGTCATTAGTATAAGCATGAACAGTTGTCATATACCCTTTTTCTATTTTAAAATAATAATCTAATACGTTTAAAACAGGAGCTAAACAATTTGTAGTACAGCTTGCAGCTGAAATAATTTGTTCACTACCATCAAGTGTATGATGATTAACATTATAAACAATTGTTTTTAAGTCTCCTTTAGCTGGAGCCGAAATTATTACTTTCTTAGCTCCTGCATTTATATGAGCCATTGCTTTTTCTTTATCTGTAAAAGCACCAGTACATTCTAAAACAACATCTACATTTAATTCACCCCAAGGTAAATTGTTTGCATCTTTTTCAGAATAAATTCTAATTTTTCTATCCCCAATTACAATACTATCTTCTGTATTAGTTATATCATTAACTCTATAATTACGATGATTAGTATCATATTTTAATAAATATGCTAACTGTTCTGCATCAGTTAAATCATTAATTGCCACGATTTCATAAGATGGATCTTCTTCCATTAATCTAAACGCTAAACGACCAATTCTACCAAAACCATTAATTGCTACTTTTATCATTTTATTTCCTTCTTTCTTTATTTAAAATAACTTCCCCCAATAAATTCTCTTAATATTGAATCATCAGGAATTGTTTCTGATGATATAGGTAAGAAAACCCTTAAGAAATTTATTAATCTTTTTGCTTCATTATAATATGGAGAAGATAATGGAACCGAATACAATAAAGGTTCAACAAAAGTCTTTAAAACTCCTAACTCATAAATTAAAGCTGTATTATAAGTGTAATCAGCAACATCTTGATAAGGGAATATATATTTTTCTTCACCCTCTCTAACCTTTGCCCAAGCTTCTAACGTCTTATCAACTCCATAACCTCTTGTTCTATTATCTCTAACTATTCTTCTTAATAATCTATTATCAGTAGTTGAAACTCTAGTATGATTATCGATATTAAGTTCAGTCAAAGCTGATAAATAAACTAATATTTTATTTTCTTTTGATATATTAGATAAAACTTTCGGATTCAAAGCATGTATACCTTCTATTAGTAAAATATCTCCTTCTTGCATTTTTATTTTCTTTTTATATTCTTTTTTTCCATGTAAGAAATCAAATACTGGTGTCATTACTTCCTCTTTTTTCAAAAGTTTAGAAATAGTTTCATCAAATAATTTTAAGTCTACTGCTTCCAATCTTTCAAAATCAGGATTACCTTCACTATCTAATGGAGTTTCACCTTTATCAACAAAGAAATCATCCATAGAAATGGAAATTGGATTAACTCCATAACTTTTCAAATATAAAGATAATTTATTACATGTAGTAGTTTTCCCAGAACTAGAAGGTCCAGCCATTAAAACTATTTTTACTTTATCTTTCTTTATAGCTATATTTTCAGCTAACTTCATTAATTTACTACTTTGTACAATTTCATCTATTCTTATTAACTCTTCTATTGTTCCCTCTGAAACCCTCTTATTCAGATCAACTACATTTTCTAATTTCATCAATTTAGCCCAATTTCTAGACTCTTTAAACAAGTTAAATACATTTGGTCTATGCTCATACTCTTTTATTTCTCCATGAATATAAATTGTTGGAAAACATAAAACAAAACCATTTTCTTCTAGAAAATGAAGTTTAAAATGAGATAAACAATTCGTATTAATAGGCATTAATGAATAAAAATAATTATACATATTACCTAGTTTATATAAAGTAATATGTGTATTTGTATTATATTTTATTATTCCTGCTTTTGGTAAATCATTTATGCTCTCAAAATAATTTAAAACATCTATTCTTGAAACTGTTAATTTATTTATATCTAAAGATTTTTCAACTACTTCTAACATTTTTTGAGACAACTTTTCTATATCACTTTTAGTAATTTTTCTATCTGTATTAATATATAAACCTTTATCAATTGAATGATTTACTTTTATATTAGCATCACTACCATATATTTCCTTATATGAATAAATAGTTAAATATATCAATCCATTTAAATAAACTCTACTAGCTCCTCTTTCAGTTAAATCTAAAAATTCTATTTTTGACTCTTTAGTAATAGATTCATTTAATTCTTTATATATTCCATCTACTTTTGCTAATATAATCTCAAATTTAAAATCTTCTTTATATTCTTTACTTAATTCAAGTAAAGTAATACCTTTAATTATTTCCTTGTCTTTACCCATTACATTTACTTTTAATAATTCGTTCATACAACCACCTTAATATTTTATTCTTCTACATTACATTCTAACATATTTAGTTAAATAATAAAACCAGTTTTTAAACAAAAAAAATAAGTAAATTACTTATTTTCTAATTCTATAGCTTTTCTAACTAACTCCCTTAATTTTCTAAATCTATGATTTAATCCTGACTTACTAATTTCTTTACCTGTTTCAAAAGCTATAATATCACTTAATTCTTGTAAAGAAGCATCTGGATATTTAATTCTATATTCAACTACTTCTAATACTTTAGAATCTAAAATATCTATTCCCAAATTTTCTTTTACATAATTAATATCTTCTATTTGTTTATTAGCTGTTTCAATTATTCTTTCAATATTAGCTTGCTCACAATTATTTAACCTATTAGTCATATTCTTGTGATCTCTATAAATTCGAATATCTTCAAAATACATTACCCCATTGGAAGCGTTAATTATTCTTAAAAAATCACCTATTTTTTCTGCTTCTTTTACATAAACCATATATCCTTTATCACGGTTTAATACTTTACTATTTAAATCAAAATAATTAAGTAAATCAGATACATAATTAGCTTCTTCTAATTCTTCTATCAAAAATTCTAAATGATATCTAGAAGTTTTAGGATCATTTACACTTCCTTTAGATAAAAATACACCAGACAGATAAGATCTAATAGCATCTTCATTACTAGAAACAACAAGTAAAGGTCTTTCTATTTTTTTATTATTATCGTCTACTACTAAAGCTTTTTTTAATATATCTAATACTAAGTCTTCAATTTTAATAACATAAAAACTATTTTTAGAAAAACTATTATTTTTTCTTTGTAATATTTCTATTTTAATATCAAATATTTCTTTTATTAAAGAATAAATACGTTTAGCAACAGTTGCATTTTCAGTATTTAATTCTATTATATTATTATCAAAATAACCATTGTTTCTAATAAAAGCGGATAACTCATATAAATTATTTTTATTTTCCCCTTCTATTTTAGATATTTCATTTTTTATATTAGTTGTAAACGACATAATATCACCTCATTAAATATGAAAATATAATAGAACTAAGTTTTAAACTATTGTGTTTTAAAGTTCCATCATCTATTGTTAATAAATTTTCTTTTATTATTTCTATTCCCATTTTTTCTATTTCACTATCATCTATTATAACTGGATCTTTTTGTTCTTGATTAGAATATTTATCTAACATTTCTTTTGATATTTCTGAGTCACTAACGACAACAGTATCAAGAACATCTGCTCCTAAATAAGATTCAATAACCTTTAAATGATCACTAACAGTAAATCCAGAAGTTTCACCAGGTTGAGTCATTGCGTTACATAAATACATTACTTTTGCCTTAGAGTCTCTCAAACTATTTTGTATATCAGAGCAAATAAGATGAGGAATAATACTTGTATATAAACTTCCCATACTCAAAATTACTAGATCAGCTTCCGAAATAGCAGAAAGAACTTCAGGAAGAACATGGGGACATTCTTTATAAAAAATTCGTTTATATTTTTTCCCTGATTTAGGTAAATCATCTTCACCTTCAACTATTTCACCATCAACTGTTTCACCCATTAATGTTAAAAAATCTTCTGAAAGCGGAAGTATTTTATGTTTTACATCTAGTAAATATCTCATACAATCAATACTTTTAAGCAAACTACCACTACTAGTTAACATTGCTGTTAACAATAAATTACCCATAGGATGTCCATTCAAATCACTATAAGTATTAAATCTATATTCCATTACATTTTTAAATTCTTCAGGTAAAGGCGACATATTATAAATTACTTTTCTAATATCTCCAACTGCAGGAATATAAAATTCATTTCTTAATTTACCTGTAGATTTACCATTATCTGAAACTGAAATTACTGCTGTTATATCAACAGGAAAATCCTTTAAACCTCTAAGAAGATACGATATTCCAGTACCTCCGCCTAATACAACTATTTTTTTCATTATTTATCCTTCTCTATTATATTATATGCAGCAGTAACACCATCGCTCGCAGCAGTAATTATTTGATAGATATCTTTCTTAACAACATCACCAACAGCATATATATTTTTTAATTTTGTTTGCATAGAACTATCAACTATAACATATCCTGTATCGTCCAAAATTTGTAAATCTTTAAATGCAAAAGTTAAAGGAACTTGTCCTATATAAACAAATGCACCATCTACAATAATATTTTTTGAATCTTTTGTATCTTTGTCTAGTACTAATAAACCATTTAATCTATTTTCATCTCCCAAGAATTCTAACACATCAGAATTATAGATTACTTCTATATTATCCCTATCTGCAAGTTGATCTTTAATAGATTCTTCTGTTAATAAATCTTTTGTTCTACTAATCAACTTAACAGATAAACATATATTCGATAAATATAAAGCCTCATTAGCTGCTTGGTTATTATTTCCAATCACAACAACGTTTTTATTTTTATAAAAAGTTCCATCACATAGAGCACAAAAACTAATTCCTTTATTAACATAAGTATCTTCACCTTTAATAGAAAGTCTTTTAGGAACTCTACCTATTGCTATAATAATATTATTACAAAATATTTGTTCTTTATTTGTTGTAATAACATAATTATCACCTGAAGCAGTTATATTTAGTACTTCATAAGGTAAAACTTTAATATCCATTGAATTTACTTGTTCATATAAATTCATAGCTAAATCAGGTCCACTTATTTCCTTAAAACCAGGGTAATTATGAATACTATCTATATTATTCAATTGTCCACCTAAAGCAGATTTCTCTAATATACAAAAATCTTTATTTGCTCTCTTTAAATATATAGAGGCTGACATTCCTGCCACGCCTCCACCTATAACTACTGTATCAAAAATTAATTCCATCTTTTTCAGCCTCCAAATATAATCCTTCAAATCTAGAACCTTTTTTACAAAAAATAACCATTAATAATCCAATAACAAACAATATACAAGAAACTATCTGAGCTACTTTATATGTACTAAACATTAAACTATCTCCACGCATTCCTTCTATAAAGAAACGCCCAAAAGAATACCACATCAAATAAAAACCAGTAAGTTGTCCAGTTTTTAAATATTTATATTTTCTAATAATTAATAATAAGAAAAATCCGATTAAGTTCCATATGGATTCATATAAAAATGTTGGTTGTCTATATCCTCCATTTATATACATTCCTTCTATAATATTATCAGGTAAACCTAATTTTTCTAAATCTAATCTACTAACAAGTGCACCATAAGCTTCCTTATTAAAGAAATTACCCCATCTACCAATAGCTTGTCCTAAAATTAATCCAACTACTGTAATATCTAAAACTTTTAAAGTTTTAACTTTATATTTCTTAGTATAAATTAAAACCCATAATAATCCAAAAATTATTCCACCGTGAATGGCCATTCCACCATTCCATACAGCAAAAATTTCTAAAGGATATTTTAAATAAAAAGATAGATTAAATGCAACATAATAAAATCTTGCACCAAATAAACCAATAATTATTCCCCAAAAAACTAAATTAACCATAAAATCTTGATTTATATTTTGTTTTTTCACTTCATTCATAATAACAATTAATGCAAAAAATAAAGCTAAGAAAATAAAAATAGAATACCAATATACCTGAAAGAAACCAAAATCATATGCAATTCTATCCATTTTTCTTTATCCTCCTTATTATTGGTTTTAAAAATATTTCACTTATTAAAATATTAAGAACTGATATAAATACTGCAATAAAGAAAGCAATAAACATATCATTAATATCAAATTTATTACCCATTATAAAATCTGTCATTTTTAAAATGATTACATTTATAAAAGGATAAAACAATCCTAATGTTAATCCTGTAATAGGTAAGGTTAAAAAAAACAGAATTGGTTTAACAGTTAAATTAAGAATATATATAATAATTACACTTATCAAAGAATAAAAGCCAAAACAACCATAATCAATATAAAAAGATTTAAACATCAAGGATACTAACAAAAGTACTATCCAATATGAAATAATGTGTAAGCTCCACTCAATTCCTTTTATTAAATCAAATTTAAAATTATTTTTTATTATTTTCATCTCATCACCTATAATATTTTCTTTAAGTATTCTCCTGTATATGAATTAGCACATTTAGCTACTTCTTCAGGAGTACCAGTTGCTATGACAGTTCCTCCTAGATCTCCACCATCAGGGCCAAGATCAATAATATAGTCTGCCATCTTTATGACATCTAAATTATGTTCAATCACTACTATAGTATCATTATTATCTACTATTTTATCAAATATTGCAAGTAGTCTCTTAATGTCCTTAGAATGTAATCCTGTTGTTGGTTCATCAAAAATAAATAGCGTTTTGCCAGTAGCTTTTCTCTGTAATTCCTTAGCTAATTTAACTCTACCAGCTTCTCCACCAGATAAAGTAGTTGCATTTTGACCTAACTTAATATAACCTAAGCCAACGTCCTCTATTACTTGAAGCTTAGTTCTGATTTTAGGTACATTTTCAAAAAATAACAAAGCTTCAGATACTCTCATATCTAATACTTCAGCAATATTTTTTTCTTTATATTTTATATTAAGAGTTTCCCTATTATAACGAGTTCCATGACAAACTTCACAAGGAACATAAACATCAGGTAAAAAATGCATTTCTATTTTTTTAACTCCATCGCCTCTACAAGCCTCACATCTTCCGCCTTTTACATTAAACGAGAATCTATTTTTTTCATACCCATATATTTTAGATTCTTTTGTAGAAGTATATAAATCTCTAATATCATCAAATACACCAGTATATGTTGCAGGATTACTTCTTGGAGTTCTACCTATAGGATTTTGTGATATTTCAACTACTTTATCTATATTTTCAAGACCTTTAATACTCTTAAATTTCCCTGGTTTTTCTTTTATTTTATATAAAGAATTCTGAGCAGCTAAACATAATATTTGATTTACTAAAGTACTCTTACCTGAACCACTAACTCCTGTTACGCAATTAAATAATCCTATTGGGAATTTAACATTAATATCTTTTAAATTATTTTCACTAGCTCCCTTTATTTCAATAAATTTTCCATTATTTTTTCTTCTTGTTTTTGGAGTTTCAATTGTATCTTTACCACTTAAATATCTCCCTGTCACACTTTTGTCATTTTTCATTACTTCATTAGGAGTTCCTGCTGCAATAATTTCCCCACCTAAGTCTCCTGCTCCAGGACCAACATCCACTAAGTAATCAGCTGCCATCATTGTATCTAAATCGTGTTCAACAACAATTAAAGTATTACCTAGATCACGCATTTCTAATAATGATTTTATAAGTTTTTCATTATCTTTTTGATGAAGACCAATACTTGGTTCATCTAAAACATATAAAACTCCTGTAAGTTTAGATCCTATTTGAGTAGCCAATCTTATTCTTTGTGACTCTCCACCGGATAAAGTACCAGCCATTCTATTAAGTGTTAAATATTCTAAACCAACATTTTTTAAAAATTCCAATCTAGATATTATTTCTTTAATTAATAATTTAGATATTTCAACTTGTTCATTTGACAAATTAAGTTCATCAAAATAATGTAATAATTCCTTTATACTCATACATGTTACTTCATATATGTTTTTATTTCCAACTAAAACAGATAAAACTCCTTCTTGAAGTCTAGCACCATGACAAGTTTCACAGGTAGTTTCTATCATATAATTTTCTAGCCACTCTCTTATCCATTCACTAGAAGTTTCCAAGTATCTACGTTCTAAATTTGTAATAATCCCCTCATAATAATCTTTATTATTATAAGTAGTTCCACTTTTAGTTTTATAATTAAAACTAATTATTTCATCACTTCCATAGAATACAATTTCTTTTTCTTTTTCTGTTAATTTAGAAACTTTTTTATTCATATCTATATTATAATGCTTACAAGCAGCTTCTAATCTTTTAAAGTAAATACCATCTTGATCATCACTTAAAGTAATTATTGCACCATCATTTAATGATTTATTTTTATCAGGAACTATTAAATCAAAATCTATTTTTAACTTAAAACCTAATCCTTTACAATCATGACATGCACCAAAAGGAGCATTAAAACTAAATAAACGAGGTTCTAATTCCGGTAAAGAAAAATCACAATATGGACATGCAAAATTTTCAGAAAAGATAACTTCCTTATCTCCAATTATTTGAACTACCACTTTTCCTTTAGAAAGTTTAGTAGCACTTTCCATAGCCTCATACAAACGACTTCTATAATTATCTTTTAAAATAATCCTATCAACAACAACATCAATATTATGTTTTTTATTCTTATCCAAAACTATTTCTTCCGATAAATCTACCATTTCTGAATCAATTCTAACTCTAATAAACCCTTGTTTACGAAGTTCATCAAGCTCATCCTTAAAAGTTCCCTTATCGCCATGGGCATAAGGAGCTAAAATGACAAGTTTGCTACCTTCCTCATACTCCGAAACTTTATTAACCATTTCATCAATACTTTGTGAAGAAATTGGCACCTTATGAGTAGGACAATATGGAGTCCCTATTCTAGCAAATAAAAGTCTTAAGTAATCATATATTTCAGTTACTGTACCAACAGTAGAACGAGGGTTTTTACTTGTTGTCTTTTGATCAATACTAATAGAAGGACTAAGTCCCTCTATTGAATCAACATCAGGTTTATCTGTTCCACCCAAAAATTGTCTTGCATAAGCAGACAATGATTCAACATATCTTCTTTGTCCTTCAGCGTAAATTGTATCAAAAGCTAAAGAACTTTTACCAGAACCACTTACCCCTGTCATAACTATTAATTTATTTTTAGGAAGCTCAAGATCAACATTCTTTAAATTGTTTTCTCTAGCTCCTTTTATTATAATTTTATCCATAATATCACCTGTTCTTATTATATCATTTTTTGAAAAAATAATCATAAAAAAAGACTAGTTAACTAATCTTTATTCTTATATTCTTTTTTCTTAACAAGTTGTCTTGTGTAATCAGGAACTTTATCAATATCATCTTCAAAAGCCAAAGACTCAAATAATTCATCAGGAGAGAATCTACAAACTCTAACTCTTTCCCTCATTAAAAAATCTTTAATTATTGGATAATTTGGATCCTTGTAATCAACATACTTGTTTGAAAAATATTCTTTTAGAAGTTTTTCATGAGTATGCTCATTATCTAAAGCAATACCTGATATGCTTTTTGAAGCAGCGTAATAACCGTTTGGAAGATTTCTATTTTCTTTGTCATACTTTCCATAAACAAAACCACTAGTAGAATCAACCAAGATCCATGTATTATTCAAATAAACTTCTAGAAACATATGTTCTTCTATTTCGCCATTTATAAATAATTCACTCATCTTTATTCCTTCTACAAGAACCGTTGGAATTCCTAATTTTCTTAGTACTGATGCGTTAACCATAGAAAAGCCAATACTATTCTTTCCTACTCTGCTTTCAAATATTTCTGAACTATTATTTCTAAAATACTCTGTTTTTTCATATTTAACAGGATCAGATTCATATAATCTATTCTCAGCATCAAGAAATTTATATAAAACAAGATAAATCTCTTGAACCGTATTAATATCCTTTTTCTCATTTCTAAAAATATCTGTAAATTCTTTCAAAGAGCCTTTTACCTTTGAATTTTTATCATTTACAATTAAACTTTGTAAATCATTATGATCAACAATTATCATTCAAAACACCACCTAGCATAATTATAACATCAATACTTAAAATTTGTTCTTAAAATTACAATGTTTACATAAATTTTCAATAGCTACTCTATTTCTAAATCCGTTCACTATTTTTTCCACTCTTTCTGTTGATAATATTTCTTCTAATGTATTAATAAAAATATTACCTAAATCTATTTCTCCTTCGCCATCTAAACAACATGGAACAACAGTTCCATCTACTAAAATAGCAATCTGATCTTTTAGACCATAACAATAACCTTTTTCCTCATCTAAATTATTATTTGAATCCGGCCATACAAATTTACTATCCTTATTAACATAAGTGTTAAAATCAATCTTAGTATTCCTTTGATTTAAAATATTATCAACAACTTCTGGGGATAAATTATATTCTAAAATCAATCTATCTAAAATATTATCATTTATATTATTAATATTGATATCATCAATAGTCCAAAATCTATAAACAATATTAGTATTAAATTTAGCTACTTTTGAAAAAGTAAAAATATCATCTAAATAATTTTTTTTATTATTTTCAGAATGAAGTGAAAAATTTATTTGTCTAATTAAACCATCTTCTACTAATCTCATATTAAATTTATCGATTAGCGTTCCATTAGTTGTAATATTTACATATTTATTATATTTTTTAGCTAAATAAATAAATTCATCTAGATTTTTATGTAGAAGAGGTTCACCTTTAACGTGTAAGTAAATATAATCTGTATATTGATCTATTTTTTTTAATATTTCTTCAAAATGTAGAGTAGTCATACTTTCTTTTTTTCTACAAGATTTAGAACAAAATGAACAATCTAAATTACAAATATTAGTTATTTCTATATAAACTTTCTTAAATTTTTTCATACTATTCACTCTTCATCTCAAAAATTATATCTCTTAATTCCATTGCACGTTCAAAATCTAAATTTTTTGCAGCTTCTTTCATTTCTTGTTCCAATTTTTCATACATAAATTCTTTTTCTTTCTTCGTTAACTTCTTGCTGTTATTATCAATATTAAAATCCTTATTACTAATTGTTTCTCTGATTTCTTTAACAATTGTAGTAGGTATAATATTATTTTTATTATTGTATTCTAATTGAATTTTTCTTCTTCTTGCTGTTTCTTTAATTGCTTTATCCATACTATCAGTTATCCTATCAGCATACATTATGCAATGACCATTAGAATTTCTTGCACATCTACCAATAGTTTGAATTAAACTTCTTTCACTTCTTAAAAAACCTTCCTTATCCGCATCTAAAATAGCTATCAAACTTACTTCTGGTATATCAATTCCCTCTCTTAATAAGTTAATTCCTATAATAACATCATATTTACCAAGTCTTAAATCTCTTATTACATTTAGTCTTTCTAACGTTTTAACTTCACTATGTAAATATGCAACTTTAATATCAAGTTCTTTAAAATAATTTGTTAATTCTTCTGACATCCTAATAGTAAGTGTCGTAATTAATACTCTTTCATTCTTTAGAATTCTTTCTCTTATCTCATGTAATAAATCATCTATTTGCCCTTCTGATTTTCTAACTTCTATTGTTGGATCAAGTAATCCTGTAGGTCTTATAATTTGCTCTACAAATTT
The DNA here is from genome assembly GCA_028693275.1 of Bacilli bacterium. Lineage (GTDB taxonomy): Bacteria > Bacillota_I > Bacilli_A > RF39 > UBA660 > JAQUVS01. Next base: position 104,265 of record JAQUVS010000001.1, on the reverse strand, counting down.
ACCTTCAACTCTTTCCATTTCATAATCACCAGGAGTAGCAGATACATAAATAACTTGATTTACTTTTTTCTCAAATTCATCAAACTTTAATGGTCGATTATCTAAAGCACTAGGTAATCTAAAACCATAATCAACCAAGTTCATTTTCCTAGCTCTATCACCGTTATACATCCCTCTAACTTGAGGAATTGTAACATGAGACTCATCTATTACCATCAGAAAATCTTTAGGGAAAAAATCTATCAATGTAGTAGGCGTTTCTCCTTCTTTTCTAAGAGACATATGACGTGAATAATTTTCTATTCCCCTACAAAAACCTGTTTCTGAAAGCATCTCCAAGTCATAATTAGTTCTTTGCTCTAGTCTTTGTATTTCTAATAACTTATTTTCTTTTTTTAACTCTTCGAGTCTTTCTTTTAATTCATCTTTTATAGTTTGAATTGCTTTTAATAATTTACTGTCATTAACAACAAAGTGACTAGCAGGAAATATGCTTACTGTTTTTACATTATTTATAATTCCTCCAGTAATAATGTCAATTTCACTTATTTTTTCTATTTCATCTCCAAAAAATTCTATTCTAAATCCCTTACTACTCAAATAAGAAGGAATAATTTCTACTATATCTCCTCTAACTCTAAAGGTCCCTCTTTTAAAATCATAATCATTTCTCTCATACAACATTTCTACAAGTCTAACAAGAACCTGTTCTCTTGAAATATTATCAGAAACAGTTAATATTAACATCTTCTCCTTATAATCTTCTACTTCTCCTATACCATAAATACAAGAAACAGAAGAAACAACAATAACATCATCTCTAGATAAAAGAGCACTAGTAGCTGAATGTCTCAATTCATCTATTTCATCATTTATTGAGGAATCTTTTTCTATATATGTATCAGTAGATGGAACATAAGCTTCTGGTTGAAAATAATCGTAATAAGAAACGAAATATTCAACCCTGTTATTAGGAAAAAGTTCTTTCAACTCTGAATACAATTGACCAGCCAAAGTCTTATTATGTGCTAAAACTAAAGTTGGTTTATTAACTTCCTTTATTACATTAGCAATAGTAAATGTCTTGCCTGTTCCTGTTGCCCCTAATAATACTTGTTCCTTTTTACCACTATTAATACCATCAACTAATTTTTCAATAGCTAAAGGTTGATCCCCACTAGGATTATATTTTGATACTAATTCAAACTTTTCCTTCATAATTCCTCCTATAAAATCTTTATACAATATTTAAGACAATTTCAATAACATATTTTACCATCTATTGAATAATAAAACAAGGAAGCTATTTAAAACTTTCTTGCTTTGTTTTTTGAAATTGATTAGTTTCATCATATCCATGTAATTATCTGATATTACATAACAAAAAAAGTTAACCATAGAAGTTAACTTCTTAATTAATTTTATATTACTAATAATATAATAAATACAATCAATAGTAACACAAGTAATTCTAAAAATAATTTCCAAATATGTTTTAACCATTGAGTATAAGAAATTTCTAAATAACTTAAGACACCAACTAAAACAACACTTGTTGGAACTACTAACATCGTTAATCCATAAATTGCTTGGAATATTAAAGCAATAAGTGAATAAAAATCTTTGTCTGTTACTACAGTAATTAAATAAGGTAATGTACTTTGTGCAGCATATGCTGATTCTACGTTAAATAAACTAGAAATAAATGCCACAAAAGTCATTGTAACAACATTAAATCCTTTTGTTAAATTTAATAAGAAATCAGTTATAAATAATTGGAATGGATTAAATGTTACTATTATTAAGCATGTATATACCAATAACATTAATGCTGCTGGATATACTGCTCTTTTCATTCCTCCAATAAATGATTCTATAAAATCATTAAATTTAACTTTATATATAAGTCCTAATAACACAGTCATTATAAATAATGCTACTAGCATTTCAGAACTTAATGACCAATTTCCAAATTGATTAAGAGATGTTCCTAATACTTTTGAAAATACTGGAAATGAAGCTATTTCAAATCCTTTGATAGCAGTTAACGCATCAGCAAACCAAGTAATTTTAAATACAGATTCCCAAGGTAAAAATGCTACTATCATTAAAACTGAAATAAATCCAAATATTACAGCAAAGAAAACTGAATTTGTTTTTTTAGCTTCAGTAGCTTTAATTTTTTCTGGAACAAAAATATTTTCTTCTTGATCAACTTTACTTTTAACATTTTTGGCATATCTTAAAGTATTAAATATCAATAAGCATAGTCCTAAAACTAAAAGTAAAACCTTAATAGCTATTTCAGTATAAACTGTTGTACTTAAATAGTTATTAATCATATTAACTGTTTGGCTACCAAAAGTTGTTCCTATTAGACCAACTGCTGTTGCACCAGCCGTTACACTAGCTGCAACTAATTTGTTGTATCCCATTAATAATACTAATGCAATTATAAATGGAAAGAAAAATAAAACTCCTATTGATAATCCAGTTACTGACACAAATATAGCAACTAAAACAGAAATTAAAGATAATAATAAAGCTTCTTTTTTATGAAAAAGTTTTACAATTTTATCTAATGCCTTTCTGTAAGCTGGTATTTTATGAGCAACCCCATAGAAACCACCAATTAATAGAACATAAACTAGTATATAACCAAAATATGTTAAAGTTAATGATGGATAAGAAATCAAATCAAATATTCCCATTTGATTTCTGTTTCCTAATGTTAATTCTGAATTAAATGCTGCACCTGGAAATATCCATGTGAACAAAAATAGAACAACAATAGAAAGTAAAATAACTTTTAATGTATTATGTTTTTTCATATTACCCTCCCAATATAATTATACCCCAATAAGTATAAAAGGACAAACATATTTATGTGAAATTTTAATGAAAAAAGAATCTTATTTAGATTCTTCTTTTTCGTTATTTATTGGTCTCATTAATGGAAATAAAACACTATCCTTAATATTAGGTACTCCCGTTAAAACTTGAATAACACGATCAATTCCCATTCCCCAGCCAGAAATAGGTGGCATACCATATTCCATAGCTTCTATATAATCATAGTCCATAACCATTGCTTCATCATCACCATCAGCATTTAATTTAGCTTGTTCTTCTAATCTATTCAATTGCTCGATTGGATCAACAAGTTCTGAATAAGCATTAATTATTTCAGCTCCATTTATTACTAATTGGAATCTATCAGTTATATTTTTATCATTATCATTAGCTCTTGCTAAAGGAGATAATTCAATAGGGTGATCTACCAAGAAAACTGGTTCAATCATAAATGGTCTAGCAACTTTCTTATATAATAAATCAACTAATTTACCAAATCCTAATAAATTGATATCTGTTTCAGAATCTAATTCAATTCCTCTTTCAACTATTTGAGCAATTAATAATTCCTTAGTATTATAAACATTTATATCTAAAGACACATACTTATTTATTAAATCTCTAAATGATACTACTTCCCATTTCTTAGAAAGATCAACGATTTTATCATCAATAGTAATTTCTAATGTACCAAATGTATTTAAAATTACAGTTTTCAACATATCTTCAATTAGTAACATAGTATCTTTGTAATTATAATAACTACAATATGCTTCTAGCATAGAGAAATCTTGTAAATGTGTTGAATCCATTCCTTCATTTCTAAAACATCTTGCAAATTCAAAAACTTTTGTGAATCCACCAACAATTGCTCTTTTTAAATATGTTTCAGGAGCAATTCTTAAGTAAACATCAATATCTAAAGCATTATGGTGTGACATAAAAGGCTTAGCCAGTGCACCACTTGGCTTATTTATTAAAACCGGTGTTTCTATTTCTACATAATTTCTATCTTCTAAATATCTTCTAACCTGTTTAATAAATTCATATTTCAAATTAAATCTATCTCTAGTATTTTGATTCATTATTAAGTCAACATATCTATTTCTATAACATGCTTCTGTATCTGTTAAACCATGAAATTTTTCTGGTAAAGGTTTTAATGCTTTACCTAAGAAAACAAAGTCACTAGCTCTGATAGTTTTTTCTTCAGTATGAGTAGTAAAAACTTCTCCTGTTACACCTATAAAATCTCCTAAGTCAAAAGACTCTTTGAAAAATTCATATTTTTCTTCTCCAACTACATCGACTTTAATAGATATTTGAATGCTTCCCTTAACATCTCTAATTGTTAAGAAACTCATCTTACCCATTTTTCTCATTAAAACTATTCTACCAGCTACACTTACATTATTAACGCCATCTTCTAATAATTTAGCATCACATAACTCATGTGTAATAACATATCTTTCTGGATAAGGATTGCAATTTTCTTTTATTTTGCTTACCTTTTCTCTTCTAACTAATTCTTGTTCTGTTAACTCTCTCATCTTGACTCCTCCTCATCCATAATAACCTTAGTATTAGCAATTAAATCATGGAAACCTCTTCCGTCTTTTCTATATAATACCATAAAACCTGTTACAATAAAAATAATTGTTTCTAAAACCTTTAAAAAAGCACCTAAATAATAATATACATCTCTTCCTAAAAACAATAGTGTTCCTAAAATTAATAAATCTAAAAGAATGTAATTTATTATCATTGATCTAAAAATATAGTTATTAATAGTTAATTCATTATCATTATTAGATACAACTCTTATTTTCATTATTCTCTTACCAATAGTTTGTCCCTTATTGTAAAATTGAAATACAACAAAATAAGAGATAACTAAAACTAAATTAATAGCAACTTCAGGAAATCTTGCATAATCCAATTCATAAACAACATCTTTTGATCTATTCATGTATTCATCCACATTTATTTTTTTATCAAGATATTCCTCATTTAATTGTTTATATTCCTTATTCAAAGTTTCAATATTCTTATTTTCTGGGATTGCAAAACTGAAAATTCCAAGTATCATAGCTAGTAAAAATATATCTATTAAATATGATAATAACCTAGGAAAAAAATATGCTCTCATCATAACCCTTCTTTCTGTATAAAATCTTTATATTCTTTCAACACATCTATTATATCAATTAATTTGGAACATAGAAATACTTTGTTTTTTATTTCATTAGAATTTTTTATACCTTTTAAGTACCAAGATATATGACTTCTTATTTCTAAAACAGCAACTTTTTCATCTTTTAACTCAGATAAATATTTTAAATGTTTTAAACACATATCTATTTTTTCCAAATTTGATGGTTTTTCTATCTCTTTCCCATACTCAATATAATTAATTATTTCCTTTATCAACCATGGATTTCCCAAAACACCTCTACCTACCATAACAGCATCGCATCCTGTCTCATCAAGCATTTGTTTTGCTAATTGAGCAGAAACAACATCACCATTTCCAATAACAGGAATTTTTACTGCTTCTTTTACGTTCTTTATAATATTCCAATCAGCTTTACCTGTGTATCCTTGGCTTCTGGTTCTAGGGTGAACACAAATAGCTGAAGCACCTGCTTTTTCAATTACTTTTGCTACTTGTACAGCATTAATAGTGTCTTTATCCCAACCACTCCTAATTTTAACAGTTACTGGAATAGGAACAGAATTAACTACTGCTGAAACTATTTCTTCTATTTTATTAATATCCTTTAGTAAAGCAGAACCTGCTTGAGCCCTAACAGCCACCTTTGGAACAGGACATCCCATATTGATATCTATTATATCTGGCTTCATAGTTTCATAAATAAACTTTGCTGCCTTAACAAAAGATTCTTTATCAGATCCAAATATTTGTTGAACAATAGGTCTCTCTACTTCTTCCATATAAAGCATATCTATAGTTTTTTTATTATTAAAAAAGATTGCTTTATCACTGACCATTTCTGCATATATCAGTCCACATCCCATCTCTTTAATAATTTTTCTAAAACTAGAATTACCAACACCAGCCATAGGAGCTAATACTACTTTATTATTTATAACAATATTACCAATTTTAAAACTCATTCTATTACCTCCATATTTATAAATTCAAACTATATATAGTATAGTAAAAAATCAACAAATAGATTATACCATAAAATAATTATATAAAAAAGAAAAAGTCTTATTCAGACTCCTTCTCTAGTTCAATTATTAGTTCTTCTTTAGATAATTTAGAATAATTTTTAATTCCTTTATCTTTTGCTTTTTGTTTTAATTCATTAATAGTGAAATCACTTAATGATTCAATAACTGGCATTTTACCATTTTCCACTAAATAATCGATTTGTTCTTTTGTTAAAGTTTCGTATTCTAATAAATTATCTGCTATTAATTTTAATAGATCTTTATTTTCCTTTAAAACATCCATTGCTTTTTTATAACATTCATTTATTATTTTTCTAACTTGTAAATCTATTTCATGAGCAATTTCATTAGAGAAATTTCTACTCTTGTTATAATCTCTACCTAAGAAAACTCCACCTTCTTGTTGTTCTAACTGAACAGGACCTAATTCACTCATACCATATTCTGTTACCATAGCTCTTGCTATTTTTGTGGCTTTTTCAAAATCGTTATGTGCACCAGTTGTTATTTCTTTGAAAGTCAATTCCTCAGAAACTCTTCCTCCTAATAGTCCAATTATTTCTTCTAATAAATCAGTTTTAGTTGAAGTATATTTTTCTTCTTTTGGAATCATCATCGCATAACCACCAGCATAACTTCTAGGTATAATAGTAACTTTTTGAACATCATGAGCATTATTAAGTTTTAATCCTAAAACAACATGTCCTGCTTCATGATATGAAACTAATTTTCTTTCTTCTTCAGTATATTTTTTACTTTTCTTAGCTGGTCCCATTAATACACGGTCTGTTGCTTCATCTATTTCACTCATTGTTATAAAATCTTTATTTCTTCTAACAGCAAGTAATGCTGCTTCATTTAATAGATTTTCTAAATCTGCTCCACTAAATCCTGGAGTTCTCTTTGCAAGATTTTGAAGAGTAATTCCATCTCCTAAAACCTTATTTCTTGAATGCACTTTTAGAATTTCTTCTCTTCCTTTTATATCTGGTAAATTAACGACTACTTGTCTATCAAACCTACCTGGTCTTAAAAGAGCTGGATCTAATACATCTGCTCTATTAGTAGCAGCTATTATTATAATTCCTTCATTTGCACCAAACCCATCCATTTCAGTAAGTAATTGGTTTAATGTTTGTTCTCTTTCGTCATGACCTCCACCAAGACCTGTACCTCTTTGTCTACCAACTGCATCTATTTCATCTATAAAGATTAAACATGGAGCAGTATGTTTTGCTTGTTTAAACATATCTCTAACTCTACTAGCACCTACACCAACAAACAACTCTACAAAATCAGAACCACTAATATAGTAGAAAGGAACATTAGCTTCTCCAGCTACTGCTTTAGCTAATAATGTCTTCCCTGTCCCAGGAGGACCAACTAACAGAACACCTTTTGGTATTCTAGCACCAAGACGTTGAAATTTTTTTGGATTCTTTAAAAAATCAATTAGTTCACTTACTTCTTGTTTTTCTTCATCTAAACCTGCAACATCTTTAAATGTAACTTTATTGCTATCAGTACTTAATTTCGCTTTACTTCTACCAAAATCCATTGATTTATTAGAACCACCCATTTGTCTACTTAAAAAGTAAAAACTTCCACCAACCAATATTAAAATTGGTAAAACATTTACTAATACAAGTAATAATGAACTTGATTCTGGATCAGCCTTAGTTGTTATTTCAAAATTATTTTCCATTTTATAGTCCATAATTTGTTTTACTATTTGATCACTAAGTGGAGCTCTAACAAAGTATGTTTCGTTTTTTTCATATCCTTCAATCTTTCCAGAAATTTCATAAACAGATGCTCTACTTTTTGGCACTATAACCATTTCTGTAACTTTCCCACTTTTTAGTTCATTTAATAATTTATCATAAGTAAAGTTATTAACTTTTTGATTCATAACTCCTACAAAATAATAAACACTAAATATCATTATTATTAAAAATAAATATGGTAATAATCCTCTTTTTACTGTCTTTTTATTCATATTTTCCCTCCTTGCTAATAATATCTTATTATTATATCACATTTTTCAGTTTTTTGTTTACAAAATTTACTCTTTTTAAGCCCAGGAATCCAAACTATATTATCTTTAGAGTCAACCACTATTGGCCACATATCTCTTTCTTTTATATCAATTTTTTTATCGATAAATATATCTTTAACTTTCTTATGACCATTAGTCCCTTTTAATGACATTTTATCCCCATGCCTTCTAGTTCTTACTCTTAAAGGAAAACAAACTTCATTTGTATTAATTCTACAAATTTCGTTACCGTTTGTATCCCAAGATTCAACTATTTCTAAATTTTTCTTATTAGGTAAACTAACAAAATTAATCAATTCAATTTCATAATCATTTACGTCATCACTTTCAAAAGTAAAACTTAATCTATCATAATTTTTATTTACTTTTATATTATTAGGCAAATATATATAAGTATTTTTTTTATTTGATTTAATTAAATCAAAAATCAACTCAACATGTCTATTATTTATTAAAATTAAATCATCCTCATAATAATTTTCTAATATCTTATAAATTATCTTTTCTTGAATAATATATTCTTCATTCAATAAAAGATTTAAATCTAATGAATTATTATTATATATTTCGAAACATAGCTCTTCAACTACTTTGTCAATATATTTACTATAACTTTCTAATGTCTTGCTAAATCTTAAAAATTTTTCATGAACATTAACATCCTCTTTTTTCAAAAAAGGTAAGATATATTTTCTATAACGATTTCTAGTATATTTATCTTTAAAATTTGATTTATCAATAACAAAAGGTATTTTATTAATTTTATTATATTTACTTATTTGATCTTTAGTTAAGTAGATAAGTGGTCTAACTATACTATAATCTCCCATATTTAAAACTTGAGAAAAGCCTGCATATCCACCTAAAGTTGAACCCCTAACAATTCTCATCATTATTGTTTCAATTAGATCATCACCATGATGAGCAGTCATTAAATAATTACCATTATACTTTTCTATTATAGACTCAAAATAATGATATCTTATATTTCTTGCTTCATTATGAAAATTATCATCACCATAATTCTCAATTGTCATAGTTTCAAATGTCACATTATTTAGATTACACCAATTATTTAGAAAAATACACTCTTTTTTACTTTCTTTTCTAAGATTATGGTTAACATGAGCACAAACAATTTTGAAACCAATTTCTTTTCTTAATTGAATTAAAGTAAACATCAACAACATGGAATCTGGACCACCTGAACAACCAACTACAATAACATCATCTTTATTTAATTTTAATTCTTCAATTAAAAATCTATTAACTTTATCCATAACGACACCACCTTTTACATCTAATATATTATATAACAAATACTGAAATTTAACTATAAAAAAAGAAGAATTAATCTTCTGGCATTATAATTATATATTCACCGTTTTTAGAATACATATACTTTTCTCTAGCATAACGAGCAATATATTCAGGGTCTTCTAGCTTTTCAACATCTAATTTTAATTGTTCTTCTTTTTCCTTTAAAGTTATGATTTTTTCATCCAAGTTTTTCTTTTCTTTATATTTATCTAATATTTGAATCCAATAACTTCCAATAAAGACTATAATTGCGGATAAAATAGCAAAAGATGTTATTCCAAAGAAAAAAAATCTAGCTCTATTTTTATTTGTAACTTTCACCATAAAATCCACCTACCCTTATAGTTTATATTATAGCAACTATTATAAATTTATCAACAAATAATAAGCTTACTTTACATATTAAATGTAAAAAAAAAGACCTAAGTCTTTTATTCTTCTTCTGAAGTACTTGCAGAAAAATCTTCAGCTTTTTCATAAGCTTCTAAGATTTCTGTTTCAAACATTGCTCTAACTTCTTGATTAACAGGATGTGCAATATCTCTATAACTTCCAGCTATAGTTTTTTTGCTTGGCATAGCGATAAATAATCCACTATCCCCTTCAATAATTCTAATATCATGAATTGCAAAACTATCATCCAAAAGAACAGATGCGATTCCTTTCATTCTTGAACCTTCTTTTTCGATTTTACGAACATTAACAGATGTTATTTTCATGCGAAATCCTCCTTCTAAAGTATTAACTTTATATTTATATATTATAATACAAAATATAAAAAATCAAGAAAATATCAATATTTGAACGTTTTTTTAATCATTTATTCTAGATATTTGAATTTTCCCGTGAAAATGCCTATTTATAGTGGCACCATCTATCAAGTTTGTAACCCATATTTTTAAAATATGAATATTTGAACTACCTTTTTCAAGATGACCTTTATATAAAATTTCTTGTTCATTTTCTAGAAAAAATCTATTATTTTGATTATCTAATTTATATCTCAAATAAGAACTATCTATTAAATTATCAGCACAGTTATCAAATTTTATCATCTCTTCATTTGGGACAATTTTGATCACATAATCAATTGCTTCTTCATATATGTTTTTAACACTAAATTTATAACCATCAAGATCAGCAGCTTCCAAATCAGAAATAGGTTTTGTATCTATTATATCTACCAAATCCATATATCCTTCTTCTTTATCAAAAGAAAAACTACTTTGTAAATATTTGTTATTTTCAACATTATAATCTATCTTACTTTGTTCATTATTATAATTATAAAAACCAAAAACAAAATAAACTAAAAGAATTATAGGTAAGACTAAAAAATATTTATAATTTATAAAAACTTTTTTACTAGAAAGATCCATATTATCACTCCTATTTATTTTTACTTATTTCATTACTAAGTTCTATAAAAACTTCTAAAGGTATCTGTTCTGCTCTAGAAGTTAAATCTAAATCAAATTTTTTCAATACTTTTTCAACTAAATTTAAATCATATGATTTTAAATTGTTTCTTATATTTTTTCTTTTGAATTTAAAACTATCTCTAACTAGAGTAAAGAAAATTTCTTCATTATCACAAATTTGTCTCTTATCTTTCTTTGTTAAAGAAATAATAATGCTATCCACATTTGGCATAGGAATAAAATTTGCTCTATCAACTAAAAATTCTTTTTTAACATTAAAATAATAATTTAAATACACTGTTATTGAACCATATTCACTCGAATTAGTATTAGCAGCAAATCTATCTCCAACTTCTTTTTGTACCATTAAAACCATCTTATTTAAATCTAAATCGCTATCAATAATTTTATTTATTATTGGAGTAGTAATATAATATGGTAAATTTGCAACAACATATAATTTATTATAGCTATATTTAGAAATATCACTTTTTAAATCTCTTTTCATAAAATCATCAAAAATAATTTCTAAATTTTCATAATTCTTTAAATTTTTTATTAAAATATCTTCTAAAGATGAATCAATTTCATAAGAAAGAACTTGTTTAGCTCTAGGACAAAGTTGTTTTGTTAACATTCCAGAGCCTGGGCCAACTTCTATAACTAGAGATTGATCATCAATATCTGCTACATCAACTATTTTTCTTACAATATTATCATCTTTTAAAAAGTTTTGTCCATAAACTTTTTTAAACTTAAAATTATCAAGTTTCATAAAATCACCAACTTAAATATACCATAAAAAAAAGAAATATACTATCTTTCAATATATTTCTTAGTGACATATTTAAAAAAATCTAAAATAATTATAAAAACACAAATAAAAATAGTAAAAAAAACAAAAATTATATTCTTAGAAAGGAAATTTTGTAGATAACCTATTTTGGGAAAAATAAACATAACTTTACCAATAACATCATCTTCCATCACAAATGATGAATCAGGAGAAAAATTATTATCTCCTTTAGTTCTAAATGCAATATCACCATCTTCAGAACTCTTGACGATATCAATAACTCTATGAGTAACAGTAATTCCATTTGAAACTGGAGAATTAGATACAAAAGTAATTACATCACCTATTTTTATCTTGTTATTTTCTATTCTAAAATTAATCACTGCATCATTAATTTTTATTTTAGGCACCATACTTTCACTTATAATTATATAAGCACTATATATTGGATAATTATATTTTCCAGTACGTACATTTAATTTGTTATCAAGTAAATAAATTGATATTATTAAAATAAAAAAAATAAACACTAAAAGAAAACTAGCAAAAATAAATTTACTAAATATCTTTAAAATACCATAAAATGGCTGGATAAATTTATTAATTTTATTCACATTAATCACCTATTCTATATAAATAATATCATAAGTATTAATTTAAGTAAAATAAAAATGGGAATTACCATCCCCATCTTATTACATCAAAACTAACATTAGTTTGCCTACCTATGTTTGCCCCTGCATATGCTGTACTTTCTACAAGAAAATCAATTATATTTCCCTTAATAGCAGATCCTCTATCCAACACAATTCCCAATATTGGTTGTTGTGAAAAAGTCACTCCACTTATCTTAATAATGCTTCCGCAAGGAATTGCTGAATCTGCAGCTAAAATACGAACTCTACCATATGTAGAATCATCAAAATATATATTTCCACCTCTAACATCTTGTCTTGGAGGACAAGCAAGGATACCACTGCATCCAACACAATCAGGACCATATCCTGTCATCTGTCCATAAAATTTAATAGGAGTAGATGCACCAAAGATAGAAACTTCTTTCATATTTGAAACAACCTTAGAAACTAAATTATTAGATAAATTATTATATTTATTAACTATATGCATTGCTTCTACTGATTTTACCTTATTACTATTATATGTAATAATCTTTTTAGTTCCATTCCCTGTAGCAACAATTATAAACAAAATGAAAACAAAACAAACAAGTAATAGTCTCTTACCTAGTACTGAGTATATCTGTCTCACTGTTATCACCTCTATCATTAATAAATAAAATATAACACACTTATTTATTTAAGTCAAATAAGTTAAGAAAATTATTTGTTGTTATATTACCTATTTCTTCAGAAGAAATACCAAATAAATCTCCGACTTTTTTAGCTATAATAGGAATATTTTTAGATTCATTTGTTTTACCCCTAAATGGTTCAGGAGATAAATAAGGACTATCTGTTTCTAAAACTATTTTATCTAGAGGCAATCTCATTACTACTTCATATAACTTACTATTTTTAAATGTTATTGTTCCGTTAATACCAATCAAATATCCTAATTCAATAAATTTCATTGCCATTTCATAACTTCCAGAAAAACTATGTATTATACCCTTTAAATTAAATTGTTTTAATATTTCATATGTTTGATTTATTGCATCTCTTGTATGTATAATTACTGGCTTATTTAATTTTACAGCTAATTCCAGTTGCTTCCTAAATGCCTCAATTTGAACTTCTTTATTAGAATCATTCCAATGATAATCTAAGCCTATTTCTCCTAGAGCAATAACTTTAGAAGAAAACAATAATTTTTCTTCTAAACTAGCTAACATTGCTTCGCTTAATCCTTCTTTATCAAAGTTCTCTGGATGAAAACCTAAACAAACATAAAAATTTCTATATTTATCTAAAAAGGAAATTGTTTCCTCAAAATAATCAGGCTCACAGGCGCTTGCCAAAAAAAATTCAACATTACTATTACTAGCATTTGATATAAATTCATCTGGAATGATCCCAGACTTATTTGTTAAATGCAAATGAGTATCGCTAAACATAATTACCTCCCATAAGAAAAATTAAATTAATTCCTTCAATTCTTCTAATTTCTTTTCCTTATCAATTCTTAAAAATAATGGAACTGGTTCATTAACTAAATATTTAGAATTTTCTTCATATATAGCAGATTTATTGCTTATTCCTAATTGAGCTAATATTTTTGATGAAGTTTCAGGCAAGAAAGATTCAAGTAAAACTGCAGCTACCCTAATTGCTTCTAACAAATTATATATAACTGTTTCTAATCTATCCTTCTTATCTTCTTCTTTAGCAAGAACCCAAGGTAACGTTTCATCAATATATTTATTACTTCTTCTTAAAACATCAAATATTTTATCTATTGCAGATGAAACCTCCAACTTATCCATTTTAATAGTTACTTCAGTTTCCAATTCATTTACTAAACTTTTTAATTCATCATCAAATTCATCAACAATAAATTTATTGGAAACATTTCCATCAAAATACTTATTTGCCATTGAAATAGTTCTATTAACTAAATTTCCTAATACATTTGCTAAATCACTATTTATTCTTTCTATCAACAATTCATAAGTTATCGCTCCATCATTCGCAAAAGGCATTTCATGTAAAGTGTAATATCTAACAGCATCAACACCAAATTCGTCTGCTAAATCATCTGCATAAATAATATTCCCTTTAGATTTACTCATTTTATCATCCCCAAATAAAAGCCATGGATGTCCAAAAACTTTTTTAGGTAACGGTATATCAAGAGCCATCAAAATAATAGGCCAATAAATTGTATGAAAGCGAACAATGTCTTTACCAACTAGATGTAGATCAGCTGGCCAATATTTATAAAATTCTTCGCTTGAATTATCAACATCATAACCAATATTTGTTATATAATTTGTTAAAGCATCTATCCATACATAAACAACGTGTTTACTATCAAAATCAACAGGAATCCCCCAAGTAAATGAAGTACGAGAAACACATAAATCTTGTAATCCTGGCTTTAGAAAATTGTTTATCATTTCATTTTTTCTTGATTCAGGTTGAATAAAATCAGGATTATTTTGAATATATTCAACTAATCTATCTTGATATTTAGATAACTTAAAAAAATATGCTTCTTCTTCCGCTTCCTTTACTTCTCTACCACAGTCCGGGCATTTTCCATCGACTAATTGATTTTCAGTAAAGAATGATTCGCATGGAGTACAATATAATCCCTTATATTTAGAAAGATATATGTCTCCATTATCATACAATTTTTTAAATATCTTTTGAACTTGTTGTTCATGGTTTTTATCTGTTGTTCTAACAAATCTATCATAGCTAGTATTCATTTTATCCCAAATAGTTCTTATTTCATCTGCTATATTATCAACAAATTGTTGCGGTGTAAGATTTGCTTCTTTTGCTTTTAATTCAATCTTTTCACCGTGTTCATCAGTACCTGTTTGAAAATAAACATCATACCCTTTAAATCTTTTAAATCTAGCAATTGCATCTGCTAATATGATTTCATAAACATTACCAATATGTGGTTTCCCTGATGTATATGCAATTGCAGTACTTATATAATACTTTTCCATTTTTATCACTCCTTATTTGTCGAACCAAAACCCGAAACTCTAGGTTGATCCGGCATTTCTTCGTCTTCGACCATTAAATATTTTGTAAATAATCCTTGAGCTATTTTATCACCTTTTTTAACAATAAAATCAAGATTACCTTCATTCTTAATTTTAATCCAAATGTGACCTTCGTTTTCATTAGAATTATAATAATCACTATCAATAACTCCAACTTGGTTACACATCCGTATATTATACTTAAAACCCATACTACTCCTTACAAGTAAAAGTAAAACCTCATCATTATACATACTAACTTTTATCCCTGTTGGTATTTTTAAAGATTCGCCTGGCTTTAAAACAAAATCATAAAGTGATTCAAAATCATAACCAGCACTATACTTTGTCGTCCTAACAGGCAAATTATAATTATTATAAAGATTGATATCACAACTAATATCCTTAGAAAATTGATCAATACTTATTTTTTCAAAAAAACGTTTCATAAACTCACCTCCACAAAAAAACGATTATAAAACATAAGGACGAATTATAATCGCGGTACCACCTTAATTCATAGAACTAGTTCCATGCACTTAATTTCATCTGTAACGTAGATCAAACGGATTATCTTACATATCAAATAATCTGTTCATGAGCCATGTTTTAAATTCAATTATAATTTCTTTTCACCAACCAGAAACTCTCTTAATATCTCAAATTTAACTTCTCAATCAAAACATTTATTAGGCCTATAATAACATAAAAACAATTATAAGACAACTAGTTTTCCACGTTTTTACATATATCTAAGTAGCGATTGTAACTTTCTTCTGCCTTATTTATCAAATTACTATCTCGAAGAGAAAATTCCTCATTTAATTTTAAAATTATTTTATCAAAAAATCTATTATTAATATAATCGTCTAGTCTATTACTTAAAATTATACTTCTATCGTCATCAAATAATGAAAATAAATCATATGTCAATTTTATAGTTGAATCAATAGTATCAATAAACCAACTATCAACAAAGACATTTTTTAATTCCGATGTTGATTGAATAACTTTATTATAATAATTTCCTATTGATGATTCATTGAATTCAAAATCATCTAATTCATGATTCAAAGTCTCTAATTTTTCCTCTATAAGTTTAAATAATTTATCCAAAATTTTTTTTTCAACATCTAAAAATTTAATATTAAAATTTTTGTAATCTATATTTTCATAATAGTCATTTATCATTAATATTATTTTTTTACTTCCTACTTCAAATTCTCTATCAAATATATTAACAATAGTATCCTTCATAGAATCTATATTCCTAGACAAATCATATTTTAAATTTGTTAAAATTATTTCTTTATTCTTCCTATCAAACATTTCTTTAATGTCTTTATCCATCAAATCACCTATTCTTTTTACAATTGTAATAATAACAATAAATGAATTAATAGTCAAACAAAAAATTATTTAACCAATTAAAACTACCTTATTTAAAATTTCAACTAATAAATAAATATAGTGTCTTTCAATTTTTCTTTGATCAAAACTTATTACTATTCTATCATTTATTTGACTAAAATTTATATAATGAGAAATTTTAAACGATTCAACAAATAATTTTTCTACATCTATTTTTTTAGACATTGTTGATGAAAAAGCAAAAGATATTTGAGTTGACGTTTCTTTGAAATTAAAAATTTCATACTTTTTCGCTAATTTTTCAAACCATTCTTGATACATGTAGATTTCAATATCGCTTCCTTCTTCAATTCTACCAAAACGATCATTTATCTCATCTTTAACTTTTTGTAATTGTTCATATGAATCAATTGAATTAATCAATCTATGTATCTCAATTTTTATATCATCGTCTTTAACATAGACATCAGATATATGGGTAGAAACATCAACAATTGGATTACTATTTATATCTTCTTCTTCATCTTCTACAAGATTACCTTTTAATTTTTCTACTTCTTCATTTAGTATTCTTATATATAAATCAACACCCACAGTATCAATAAATCCTGCTTGTTCACTTCCTAAAATATCACCAGCACCTCTAATAGCTAAATCCCTACTAGCAATAGCAAATCCTGAACCAAGCTCAGTAAATTCTTTAATTGCACTTAATCTTTTTATTGCAACTTCACTAAGAACTTTATTTTTTTGATACATCAGATAAGCATAAGCAATTTTATTACTTCTCCCTACTCTTCCTCTTATCTGATAAAGTTGACTCAATCCAAATCTATCAGCATCCAAAATTATTAATGTATTTACATTAGGAATGTCTATACCTGTTTCAATTATTGTAGTACATATCATAATATCATATTCATGATTTATAAAAGACATCATTCTTTTTTCAAGTTCCAATTTTGTTAATTGACCATGAGCAACAACTATCTTTGCATCTGGAACCAATTTTTTTATATCACTAGCTTTTTTTTCTATAGATTCAACTTTATTATATAGCAAGAAAATTTGCCCATTTCTAGACATTTCTTTATATATAGAGTCCTTAATCAATAAATCATTTTCCTCAATTACATATGTCTGTATAGGAAACCTATCCACTGGTGGTGTTTCAATTAATGATAAATTTCTTATCCCCACCATTGACATTTGAAGAGTTCTTGGAATTGGTGTCGCAGTCAAAGTTAAAACATCTACGTTATTTTTATATTCCTTAAGTTTTTCTTTATGTACAACACCAAATCTTTGTTCTTCATCTATAACTAGCAATCCTAAATTTTTAGGTTTTATATCATCACTCAAAAGTCTATGTGTGCCAAAAACAACATCAATTGTCCCATCTTTTAATCCATCTAATGTTTTTTTAACTTCTCTCGGAGTTGAAAATCTATTTAACAATGAAATACTAATAGGAAAATTACTGAAACGATTAATTGCACTCTTATATTGTTGATCAGATAAAATTGTAGTAGGGCATAAATATAAAACTTGTTTAGAGTCCATAACAGCTTTAAAAATAGCTCTTAGTGCAACTTCTGTTTTTCCATAACCAACATCACCACATAGTAAACGATCCATAGGTCTTATATTTTCCATATCTCTCTTAATTTCTTCTATAGCCTTCAATTGGTCTCTTGTTGCCTCATATTCAAAATTATCTTCAAATTGCTTTTGCCAATCAGTGTCCTCAGAAAAAGAATACCCCTTTTCTAACTCCCTCTTAGAATATAAATTCAATAATTTTTGAGCAATATCTCTTACCTTATTACGAACACGAAGTTTTGTTTTTTCCCAATCATTTCCAGAAAGCTTATTGATTTTAGGAACAATACCCTCATTACCATTAAATTTAAAAATTAAATCAATTTTCTCAACTGGAATATATAGTTTATCCTTACCATAATACAAAATCTCTAAGTAGTCTTTAAGAAGTTTTCCTTTTTGTAAAACTTTCATACCATTATAAATCCCAATTCCGTGTACATTGTGAACAACATAATCACCAACATTTAATTTAGTATAATCATTTATTTTTGAAGTATATTTTAAATTACTGTTATATTTAACTTTTCTATCAATATTTGAATTAAAATAAAGTTCATTTTCAGAAATAAATACATATTCTCCAAATTCAAAACCTTTAGATAAATCTTTATTAATTATATTAATTGAACCATCAACTATTTCCTCAAAAGTTTCGATTAAAACCACTTTTTTTCCAAATGTTTTTTTCAAATAATCTACTCTGTGCTTTTTAACACAAAATATAATTGTTTTAAATTTATTTAATTTATCATTAACATATTTTTTTATAGAATCTAAATCCTCATAAAAAAGAGGTATATTTTGTCCATCCAAAGAGTAAAAAGATCCCTCTAAATCATTTGTTTTATTATTTATCGTTTCATAATAAACAATATTATTTTTTAGCAATTGATCCAAAGAAAACATATAATCTGATGAAAAATCTTTATCCTTTAATTTATTATATTCAAACATTTCATTTACCAATTGATTATAATTAATTAATATTTGACTATAATCTTTAAAAATAATAGTTCCTTTATCAAAATAATCAATTATAGATTGAACTGCGCTTGATTTTTCTTTTAAATATTTATGTTTCAACGAAATAAAAATCTCATCATCAAAAATAGTATCAGTGCAAGGATAGATATTAAATGAATCAACTTTACCTAAAGAACGTTGATTTTCCTCATCAAAATAACGAATCGATTCAATAATATTACCAAATAATTCTAATCTTATAGGGTGTTTTTCTCCAATAGGAAAAACATCAATTATAAATCCTCTAACAGCATATTCACCAGTTTTAGTAACAATAGATTCCCTTTTATATCCAATACTTAATAATTTTTCACAAAAACCATCAATCATTATTTCATCAGATAACTTTTTTTTGATAATACTTTTCATATAAGTCTTTTTTGTAGGCAAATATCTAAGTGCTCCAACTAAATTTGTAACAACTATTTTATTATCTGAAATAATAAGATCATTTAAAGTATCTAACCGACTATAAAGTAAATCTGGACTCGTAGCTATTGCCTCATCTGTTATGAAATCATCCATAGGAAAAAATAAAACATCATCCATAAAATTTGACAAAGAAGAATAAAGTTTATTTGCATCATACAAAGTAGAGCAAACTATAATTCCCTTAAAATTTTCTTCTTTTTTCTTAGATAAGCACAAAGAAAACAACTCATCATTATTACAAAAAAGAGTTGCATCGCTATTAAGATTAATTTTTTTTAATTCTTCCATCGAAAAGTTATTCATTACAAATACCGTTATACTTTGACATTAATTTTTCAAAATTAAAAGATAAATAATCATCTATGACTTTTTCTAAATTTAAAAAAGTTTTATCAAGTAATTTTTTTTCTTCTAAACTCAACTTTCCAAGAACATAATTTTTAGTATCAATCATTTTATCATTTGATATACCTATCTTAATTCTTTTATAATCTCTAGTTCCTAAATTCATCTCAACATTCTTTAAACCATTATGTCCACCACTTGATCCACTTTTTTTTATTTTTATCTTGGAAAAATCCATATCTAAATCGTCACTAATTATCAATAAATCACTAGTATCTATTTTATAAAAATCTAAAAATTTTTTTATAACTTCACCTGATAAATTAATATAGGATTGTGGCTTTAGAAACAAAATTTTTTCTCCAGATACTTCAAATATTTCAAATAACCCATCAAACTTTTTCTTTGTTATATTTAAATTATATCTAGAAGCCAAAAAATCAATAAACATAAAACCAACATTGTGTCTTGTATTTTCATAATCTTTTCCAGGATTTCCTAGACCAACAATCATTTTCATCTAATTCACCTTCTTATCATGATATTCTTTATAAACAACAGACTTTGGCAACACTCTTTCCTTAGAAACTTTTTTTATTGCTTCCATTTCAGAAATGCCATCATCTAGATAAAGGTTTATATGTTCTAATAAAGAGATATCTTCATATTTTTCAGTAATCAAATTACCTTCAACTACTATAACAAATTCTCCTCTTAATTCAAAATTCAATTCCAAAACATCTACTAGATAACCCCTTATTACTTCCTCATATAGTTTAGATATTTCTCTTGAAATAGCAATTTTTCTATTACCTAAAACAAAAAATATACTTTGAAGTGTTTCTTTTATTCTATGTGGAGATTCATAAAAAATAACAGTATAAGGCAATCTATTTAACAAATCTAATTCTTTTTCCCTTTTTGACTTTTTTGAATTTAAAAAACCATAAAACAAAAAATGCTCAGAATTTATCCCTGAACTTGTTAAAGCCGGAATTAAAGCAGTTGCACCCGGAAGTGAAACAACATTATGTCCATTATTAACCACATAATGAACGATCTTATACCCCGGATCACTAACTATTGGGGTACCACGGTCTGTAACTAAACCAATATTCAAACCATTATTTAAATCTTCTACTATTTTATTTTTTATTTTGTCCTCATTATGATCATGACAACTAACAAGTTTTTTCTTAATTCCAAGAGAAAATAATAATTGTGAAGTAATACGAGTATCCTCACACAATAAATAATCCACTTCCTCTAATGTTTTTTTTGCTCTTAATGTTAGATCATCCATATTACCTATCGGAGTTGGAATTAAATAAAGTGTAGGTTTTCCATTATAACTCTTTTGTATCATCACTTTCACCACCATTATATATTTTTTTAAAAAAAGAAGAGTAATTATTATTTTCGTCATAAATAACTATTGGTGATAAAATTTTCAATCCTGGATTACCATTTTTTGAAGCCTCAATCAAAACCATCTCTCCAATACTATTTATTTTCGAATGAACAAATTGTATTTTTTTTATCTGAAATTTCTTATTATTTAATTTAATCATTATTTCTTGTAATCTTTCAGCTCTATGAACCAACGATAGTCTTCCGTTACTCTTAAGTAAATAATAGGACATATCTATTATATTATCCAAATTAACCAAATATTCATGCCTAGCAATAAGCTTATGAGTATCAAAATTAACATGACTATCTTCATTATATTTAAAATATGGTGGATTACAAGTTATTAAATCAAAACAATCAGAAGTAAAATTATCTTTTAATTCATTAAGATCAACATTATATAAATAAATTTGATTTTCAAGACCATTAAATTTAACTGATTTATTAGCAAGTTCAAAAACATCTTTTTGAATTTCAACACCATAAATTATGCTTGTTGTTTTCTTTGATAATATTAAAGGTATAGGGGCATTTCCTGTACAAAAATCCATTATTTTTTTAGTGTTTAAATTAATAGTAGCAAATTCAGCAAGCAATATAGAATCTAATGAAAATTTAAACCAATCAGTATTTTGATAAATCTTTAATTTATCGTAGCCGACCAAATCATTAATTACTTCCACTTTTAAATTCCTCGAATGTAAAAATTTTAATAACTCTATCCCTTGATTCAACAGTAACTAATTGCTTAAAAATATCAATATTAATTATTTTTCCTTTAAATCCTTTTAAATCTACATTAACACCAACATTTGGAATATTTTTTCTTAGTTCAGTGTACATAGAATCCTCATATTTCAAACAACATAACAATCTTCCACATACACCATTAATTTTAGTAGGATTAAGAGAGATAAATTGATTTTTAGCCATATTAATGGAAACACTATTAAAATCTGATAGAAAAACACTACAACAAAGAAGCCTACCACATGGGCCTATTCCACCAATCTCTTTAGCTTTATCTCTAACACCTATCTGACGTAATTCTATTCTTGTCTTATATAATTGAGCTAATTTTTTAGCAAGTTCCCTAAAATCAACACGATCATCAGAAAGAAATCTGAACAACAATTGACTTCTATCGAAATTATAACTAGCATCAATAATCCTCATTTTCAAATCTAAATCACCTGCTATATTTCTAGCAATATTAACAGACTCAAAAGCATCCAAACTATTTTTATTAAATTTTTCTATATCCATTTGATTTGCTTTACGAATTACTTTTTTTAGAGGGAAAATCAACTTTTCCTCTGGTATTAATCTAGGTAAAACAGAAACAAAAGCAAACTGAATACCTCTTTCTGTTTCTACAATCACTTTATCATTTAAATTAAATTTAATAGAATTAGAATCAAAATTGTAAATTTTTCCACCATTTTCAAAAACACAACCAACTATATAATACATATTATTTCACCTCACAATATTCGATTATAAAACTATCAAAAAGAAGATTTAAATTAACATTTGAATCTATTCTTTTTTTATAATTATCAACTATACTTATTTTCTTTATTAAAGATAGTTTATCATTATATTTCAAAAATAAAGATAGTTTACTATTAACATATTCACCCATGATATTTTCACTAACATATTCTAAAATATCTCTGAAATTATTGAAAATATTTAAAAATTCTTCTCTCGTGATTTTTTTAAAATCAATATAAGAACCATATTCTGCAATAAAACTGACTCCAATTTCTTCAATTTTTTCTATTAAAGAAATATATTCAAAATCAATTTGTTCTACAGATTTAGAAAAATCAGGTAAACTCAGAACTACACATCTAGATAATATCGTAGGTATAACAGAATTTTTATTAGAACACAAAAGTATTGCATGAACACCTGATGGAGGTTCTTCTAAAAATTTCAATAAAGAGTTTGCAGAAGATAAATTAAATTTTGAAGCATCCTCTATTAAATATATACTTTTATTCATATCGTTTGTTTTATTAAACTTTTCCTGAACTAAATTAACAAACTCTTTTTTTATGTTACCTTCTTCTTTATGAAAAATAAGAAAATTTTCTAAAAAAGAACTATTAAAATAATCTATATCAAAATCATTATTAAATACTTTATTCAACATATAATTAATATAATTTTTATAATTTATATTATTACCAATTTCTATCAAATATGCATGAGAGAAAGATTTACGATTATAACACTCATTAACTGTTTTAATAAAGTTACACTCAGTAACCATAAAATCACCCCTTCATATCTTTTCTATCAAACAAAGCTCTTTCTATAGTCAGAGGATCCATATATTCAATATCTGCCCCCATCGGAATACCACTTGCAATTTTAGTAACTTTAATATCTAAACCTTCAAGTATCTTTTTTATATACAATGCTGTAGTTTCTCCTTCTATACTTGGTTTAAAAGCCAATATAACTTCACTGAATTTATATTTTTCTATTCTTTCAACAAGCTTAGATAAACCAATATCATCTGGGTCTATTCCATCTAAAGGAGATATCAATCCATCTAGAACATGGTAACGTCCATTATATACTGCAATTTTTTCAAAAAGAAAAACGCTTTTTGAATCTTCTACAACACATAAAACAGATTCGTCTCTCAAATTATTAGAACAAATTTTACAATTATCTTTATCTGTTATGCAATTACAAATTTCACAATGTCTTGTATTATTATAAACATCAATCAAACTTTCTGAAAAAATACTAATTTGCTCTTTTTCTAAATCTAAAATAGAAAAAGCTAATCTCTCCGCCGTTTTTTCACCTATACCCGGTAATAGTTTAAATGATTCAATTAATTTTTTTATATTATCTGGAATCATTAAAAAAGCCCCGGCATTCCTTTTGTATATTTACCCATTTTTTCTTCTGTAATTTTGTCTACTTTTGAAAAAGCATCATTTAACGCTATTACAAGCATGTCTTCTAATAACTCAATATCTTCTTTATCTAACTTTTCATTGTCTGAAATTTTTACACTTAGTACTTTTTTTGTTCCATTTACTGTTACTTCAACCAAAGAACTACTACCTGTAAATAATAAATTATCTATTTCTTCCTTTGCCTTTAACATGTCTTTTTGCATATTTTGTGCTTGTTTCATTAATGCTTGTATATTCATATACTATCACTCCTATTCAAATTCTATAACTTCTCCAAAAAGATCAATAACATTATCTTTTTGATGTTCTATTATTTTTTCTTCATTTTCTTTATTATTATTAAAAACTTCATTTGTTTTTTCTATAACTAAATTTTTATACTCATATTTAATTCCATCATTTTTATTAGAAATAAAATCATTTTTACATATATTCCACTCATCAACAGTAATAAATATAAAATTAAATTTTTTATTAAAATATGATTCAATTATTTCTAAAATTAACCAATAATTTCTTTTTACACTATCAATTAAAGAATCATAACTAACCATAAATATTAAATCTGATGATCCAGCTGCAACTAGATCACTATCCAAAAATATATTTATCAAGCTACTTCTATTCATATCATATATATATGTATTTATTTCTTTTAACTTTTCTTTTAA
>JAQUVS010000001.1:0-79031 GCA_028693275.1 Bacilli bacterium | reverse complement strand
TTTCTTTTAACTTTTCTTTTAATTCCTTAAGAACTACCTTATTTGCAGTTGCAAAAGCATTATTTATAATATCAAACTTATATTTTTCATATTTTTCAGAAGAAATAAAATAATCATTGTTTTCAATATAACTATTTTTTTCCTTTTCTTCTCTTTTATTAACAATAACTATATCCTCTTTTATTTCCCGGGAAATATTTTTATCTTCTAAATCAACGTTTTCTACTATATCAGTTGATCTTTGAACTATTACAGTTTTATCAATATTATCAGGTTTAATAATCAATGAAGAACTATTAATGAATTCTATTATACCTATTTCTAAAGCAATTTTAGAATTGTTTGAATTTTTTAAAACATTATTTATTTCTAAAAATTTATTTGTTAACAAAAGAAGGTATTCTATAGGATAATCAATATTATTTCCTAAATAATAAGAAATAATTGTATTTCTTAAAAACGTTATTATATCTTGAACAAAAAAATTAATATCTTTTCCATTCTTATATACTTTATCAACTAAATCAATAGTTCCTAGAACATTATTATTATTTATATTATTAATTAATAATATAATGATATCATTATTTACTACACCCAATATGTTTTCAAAATCTACAACACTCAATTTATTAGAATTATAAGATATAAGCTTTTCCAATAAACCTATCGAATCTCTCATACAACCATCAGAATAATCAGCTATTTTTTCGAGCAAAGTATAATCAACAGTTATTTTTTCGTTTTTACATATGTAATCCAAATGATCTGCTATTTTACTTGTTTCTATTCTTTTAAAATTAAAAACCTGACATCTCGATAATATAGTAATAGGAACCTTATGTAAATCTGTGGTAGCCAATATAAAAATTACATGACTAGGTGGTTCCTCTAATGTTTTTAACAAAGCATTAAATGCTCCTGTTGTAAGCATATGTACTTCATCTATTATATAAATTTTATATTTCATTGATGTGGGTACTAAATTAACCTTATTTCTAATTTCTCTTATTTCGTCTACACCATTATTTGATGCTGCATCTATTTCGATAATATCAGGAGAAGAGTTATTTAAAGACTCGATGCAATTATTACATTTTCCACAGCAAATTCCATCACTTTGTTCTAAACAATTAACAGTTCTAGCCAATATTTTTGCTATAGAAGTCTTACCAGTACCTCTTGGTCCTGAAAATAAATATGCATGAGAAATTTTATTATTGTTTAAAGAATTAATCAAACTATTTTTGATAATTTCTTGTCCAATAATTTCATTTAAATTTTTAGGTCTATATTTTCTATA
The DNA here is from genome assembly GCA_028693275.1 of Bacilli bacterium. Lineage (GTDB taxonomy): Bacteria > Bacillota_I > Bacilli_A > RF39 > UBA660 > JAQUVS01. Next base: position 77,728 of record JAQUVS010000001.1, on the reverse strand, counting down.
AAGTGCATAATACATAATAAACCTCCTGTAACTATATTATAACATTTAATCTATTTTTTCTTAATTATTTATTTCTCTTTTTTAAAAAAAATTCTTTGATTATTTCAGAACATTTAACAAAACCATCCACATAAATAAAATTAACATCAGAAGATAAATTTAGTTCTTTATTTTTTTCCACAATTACTGATTTATTATAGGAAGAAAAATAAACATTTTTTATTCTACTATTTATTATTACTGTTTTGCACATTAAACAAGGTTCTAAAGTAACATACATATCACAATTACTCAATCTCCAATTTTTTATTTTTTTATTAGCTTTTGAAATTGCAATTATTTCAGCATGATCAATAGTTAAATTTGATTTATTATTTTTATTATATCCTTTTGAAATAACCTTATTATTTTTAACAATTATAGCTCCAACTGGAACTTCTCCAGTTTTTTCTGCTTTTTTTGCCTCTTTATAAGCTAATTCCATATATTTAATATATTGTTCCATATTTCCTCCAAAAAAAAGTGCACATAAATATAAATCAGTGGGCTGCTATTTTTCAATCCTGACCCGTTTCCAAAATACATTTATTGCACAGATAAATTATATTATTTTTACAACTTTTTTTCAATCATTTTTTAATGTTTCACGTGAAACATTACATTTATTGTTATTTTTAACATAAAAAAACAATGTTTCACGTGAAACATTGTTAATTATTTTAGTTTTTTAATGTTTCACGTGAAACATCAAATTCTTTTTCTTCGTTTATTTCTTCTTCTTCATTTTCTTCTTTTAAAATTTTCGCAACAGTTGCTACCTTTTGATCATCCTTTAAATTAATTAATCTTACACCTTGTGTTGCTCTTTTTAATTGAGAAACTTGATCAATAGGAATTCTAATAATAATACCACTATCAGTTATAATCATTAAATCATCATTACCAGAAACAGATTGAAGAGAAACAAGATTACCATTTTTTTCAGTAATATTTAGTGCTTTTACACCTTTACTTCCTCTATTAGTCAATCTATACTCTTCTATTGGTGTTTTTTTACCATATCCATTTTCTGTGACAATAAGCACTTGTTCGTCAGAATTTATTATTTCTGCTCCGATTACAACACCTTCGCCTAATTCAATTCCTTTAACTCCTGATGTTGATCTACCCATTACTCTTACGCAATCTTCTTTAAATCTTACTAAACGTCCATTTGAAGAAGCTATTATTATTTCATTTTCTCCGCTTGTTTTTCTTACTGAAATCAATTCATCTTCTTCTTTTAATACGATTGCTATTTTTCCACCATTTCTTATACTATCAAATTCTTCTAAACTTGTTCTCTTTATTAATCCCTTTTTAGTAACAAAAGATAAATATAAATGAGGATTTTCCCCAGCCTCTATTGTTACTATAGACCTTATAGATTCATCTTTTTCTAACGGTAAAAGGTTAATAATTGGCAGTCCTTTTGATTGTCTGCTAAATTCTGGAATTTCATAACCTTTCATTCTATATACTTTTCCCCTATTACTGAAGAACAATATAAAATCATGAGTTTTCATTGACATTAATTTTTCGACAAAATCAGCTTCATTTGTTGTTATTCCTTTAACACCTACACCACCCCTATTTTGAGTTCTATAAGTATCTACAGGTAATCTCTTTATATAACCTTTATTTGTAAGGGTTATTATTATATCCTCAACAGGAATAAGAGATTCATCCTCAATATAATCAATAGCTGACATATCAATTAAAGTTCTTCTTTCATCTCCAAATTTATCTTTTACTTCCATTAATTCTATTTTAATTATTTCCATTATTCTTTCATCTTTTGACAAAATATCAATTAAATCAGCTATCAATATTGCTAATTCCTTCAATTCTTCTTCTATTTTATCTCTTTCTAATCCAGTTAATCTTCTCAATTTCATTTCTAAAATCGCTTTTGCCTGAATTTCAGATAAATTAAATTTTTCAATTAATTGAATAGTAGCTACATTGTCATTTTCAGCCTGTTTAAGGAGTTTTACAATCTCATCTATATTATCTAACGCAATTTTCAATCCTTCAAGTATATGAGCCCTATTTTTAGCTTTTTCTAAATCAAATTTAGTTCTTCTTATTATAACGTTCTTTTGATGCTCTGTATATTTAATTAACATTTCTTTTAAGCTTAAAACTCTTGGTTGTCCATCAACTAATGCTAAATTATTTATCCCATAAGATGTTTGCAAAGAAGTATGCTTATATAAATTATTTAAAACAACATTGGCATTTGCATCTCTTCTTAACTCTATTACTATTTTAATTCCATCCCTATTAGATTCATCTCTTAAATCTGTTATTCCATCTATGATTTTATCTCTTACTAAATCAGCAATTTTTGTTATTAAATTTGCTTTATTTACTTGATAAGGAATTTCACTAACAGTTATTTGAGGTTTTCCGTTCGGTAGTTCATCTATAATAACTTTAGATCTTATAGTTATAGAACCTCTTCCTGTTTCATATGCACTTCTTATCCCAGAATTACCTAATATCGTTGCACCAGTTGGAAAATCAGGTCCTTTTATATAATTCATTAAATCCATTGTTTCTAATTCTGGATTATCTATTAAAGCAATAATTCCATCTATAACTTCTCCTAAATTATGAGGTGGAATATTTGTAGCCATACCAACTGCAATACCAGTAGCCCCATTAACAAGTAAATTTGGTATTCTTGAAGGTAATACTTCTGGTTCTTTTTCTTCCCCATCAAAATTATCTACAAAATCCACAGTATTTTTATTAATATCTCTTACCATTTCTGCCGCTATTTTAGCCATTTTAGCTTCTGTATATCTCATAGCTGCAGCTCCGTCACCATCTATTGAACCAAAATTACCATGGCCATCAACAAGCATGTATCTCATTGAAAATTCTTGAGCAAGTCTAACAAGAGCATCATAAACTGCAGTATCACCATGTGGATGATACTTACCTAATACATCCCCAACAATTCTAGCACACTTACGATAACCTTTTTCAGGACTTAACCCCAATTCCTGCATAGAATATATAATTCTTCTATGAACTGGTTTAAAACCATCTCTAACATCCGGTAAAGCTCTAGCAACAATTACACTCATTGCATAATTTAAAAAAGAGTCTTTTATTTCGGAAGAAAAATTTAAATCTTTTAATTTATCTTGCATTTCATTCCTCCTATATATCTAAATTTTGAACATATTTTGCATTTTGTTCAATAAATTGCTTTCTTGGTTCTACTTCTTCACCCATCAAATCAGTCAATATTTGATCTGCAGCAATTGCGTCTTCAATAGTTATTTTTAATAATGTTCTATTTTCTATATTCATTGTAGTTTCCCATAATTGTTCAGGATTCATTTCCCCTAAACCTTTATAACGTTGAATAGCTATTTTTGTTCCTTCTGGAACATCCTTAACAATATTATCTTTTTCTTCATCAGAATAAGCATATAATTCTGTTTTACCATAAGAAACCTTATATAAAGGTGGTTGAGCTGCATAAATATATCCTTGTTCAACCAACGGTTTAAAATATCTATAAAAGAATGTTAATAATAATATTCTAATATGAGCCCCATCAACATCGGCATCGGTCATTATAATTATTTTATGATATCTCAATTTCGATATATCAAATTCTTCCCCAATTCCTGTTCCAAAGGCTGTAATCATTGATCTAATTTCATTATTTCCAAAAATTCTATCTAAACGTGCTTTCTCAACATTAAGAATCTTACCTCTTAATGGCAAAATAGCTTGAGTTTTGCTGTCTCTACCCTGTTTAGCAGATCCACCAGCTGAATCCCCTTCGACAATATAAATTTCAGATACTGTTGCATCTTTACTAGAACAATCCGCTAATTTACCCGGTAAACTTGAAATTTCTAATGCTGTTTTTCTTCTAGTTAATTCACGTGCTTTTTTTGCTGCAATTCTAGCTCTTGTAGCTGTCATACATTTATCAACAATTATTTTAGCTTGATTTGGATTTTCCATTAAAAATCTTTCAAAAGTTTCAGAAAATATATGATCAGCTATTGATCTAACTTCTCCATTTCCTAATTTTGTTTTTGTTTGACCTTCAAATTGAGGATTTGGATGTTTTATAGAAATAATCATTGTAAGACCTTCCCTTACATCTTCTCCTGTTAAAGCTTCCATATTTTGTTTTAAAACACCTGATGATGTTGCATATTTATTTAATATTCTAGTTAATGCTCTTCTAACACCATCTTCATGAGTACCACCTTCTGGTGTAGTTATGTTATTAACAAAAGAATATATACAAGAATTATATGATTCATTATATTGTAATGCTACTTCTAAAGATATATCTTCTTCTTTTCCCATTACATCAACAATAGTTTCATGAATAGGATTTTTATTTTTATTTAAAAGACCTACATATTCACTAATACCACCCTCATAAAAAAAACTATCTTTTTTTTCTTCTTCTCTTTCATCTATTAATTTTATTTTAAGACCTCTATTTAAAAAAGCTAATTCTCTTAATCTATTTCTTAAAGTATCATAATTAAAAACAGTAGTTTCTTCAAAAATTGTATCATCCGGTTTAAAAGTAACTGTAGTACCAGTTCTATCTATAGAACAAGTATCAATTATTTCTAATTGATTAAAAGGCATACCACCATTTACAAATTTTTGATAATAAACATTCCCATTTCTATAAACTTTAACTTCAAGCCATTTACTTAAAGCATTAACAACACTAGCACCAACACCGTGAAGTCCTCCTGATACTTTATATCCGCCTCCACCAAATTTTCCTCCAGCATGTAAAACAGTAAAAATAGTTTCAACTGTTGATTTACCTGTTTTAGGATGAATTTCTGTTGGCATACCTCTACCATCATCTTTTACTGTTATAGTATTATCTTTACCAATAATTACTTCAATATCATCAGCATATCCTGCTAAAGCTTCATCGATAGAATTATCAACTATTTCCCAAACAAGATGATGTAATCCTCTTTCACTAGTAGTACCTATATACATCCCTGGTCTTTTTCTAACTGCCTCTAAACCTTCTAAAACTTGTATCGAATCAGAATTATATTCATTAATCACTCTTTCATTTTCCATTGCTATCACCTTTCTGTTATTACTCCATTTTTTACTTCAAAAATTTTTGAATTTTTAACTAATGTCTTATTTATATTTTTTAAATCTGTAGTCGTTATTATTGTTTGAGTTTTACCAATTATATATTTAATTAATTTATTTCTTTTTGAAATATCTAATTCACTAAATATATCATCTAATAATAATATTGGTTGAGTTCCTGTTAATTCTTTAAATATTTTTATTTCAGATAATTTAAAAGAAATAATAGCTAATCTTTGCTGTCCTTGAGAACCAAAAAATTTTAAATCCGAATTATTTAATTTAAAAATAAGATCATCTCTATGTGGACCATATAATGTCATTCCTTGACTTATTTCCCTCTCTATATTTTTTTTTAATAAATTCTTAAAATTTTCTACTTTATCTTTCTTATTATCTATAAAATTATTAATATATTCTATTTCAATTTTTTTCATACCTGTTAAATTTTCATAAATATCAGAGATTATCAAATTAATTTTTTTAATATAATCATTTCTATATTCAAAAATTTCGATAGCTAAATCAATATATTTATCATTAATTATTTCAAAATAATTCATATTTCTATTGTTTTTTCCATACATATTTTTTAAATATTCATTTCTTATTTTTAATAATTTATTAAACCTATTCAATTTATCTATATATCCAGGATAAATTTGGCTAATTTCTATATTTAATAAATCTCTTCTAATTCCTGGTGAACCTTTAATAATATCTAAATCTTCTGGTGAAAAATTTATTATATTAAGATTTGAAATATAATCAGAAATTTTTTTTATTTCATTATTATTTATTTTAACTATTTTTTTACCATTAACTAACCCAACTTCTAATTTTTTTATAAAATCATTTACCCTGATAGAACCATTTATTTTAAAAAAATCAGAACCATTCTTTATTAAATTATTTTCAACCCCCAACCTATGAGATTTTGTAAGTGCTAAAATATAAATACTTTCTAAAATATTGGTTTTACCTTGAGCATTATTTCCTATAAAAATATTCATATTTTCAGATAAATTTAAAGAAATTTTTTTATAATTTCTAAAATTTAATAAAGATATTTTACTAATTATCATAAAAATAAAAATTTAAGCCCATATAATCACCTTTTTCAAAACCAATACTCCACTACATACAAATATATTATAACATAAATTAGCCATAAAAACATAAAAAGAGTACTATTTATACCCTTTTTCTTCTTAAATCTAACTTACTTATCAAGAGTGATGATCTAAATATTTGAGAATTTAAAGAATTAAAAGAAATATCTAATTCTAATTTAAAATTATTATCAAAAATAACCACTCCATTACCATTATTTTTTTCTACACTTTTAATGTTTTTAAAAGATAACCAAATACAATTTAAAGAATCTGGTGATTCTGTTGGAAAAAAAATTATACCACTACTATCTTCTACTATAACAGGTAGTTTATATTCAAAATTTATTATATTTTTAGTACCTTGAACTCTACCATTATAAGAACTACCATAATATTTACAACTGTAATCCATAATTTTAAAAGCTTTTTCTTTTATAATATATTCTGAATCCCTTTCTAATATTTTTGTTTCATTATAACTTATTGGTATTATTGCTAACGTTTCATTATTAATTTCATAATTATTATTCATAAAATATTCCCCCTTAAATTTCGTCGCCCAATAATAATAACAAAAAAAATTGTCGAAATTTGTCGATTTGTGTCGAAATTTGCAAAAAAAAACATATTTTTTTAATATGTTCTTATCGGTAATACTAATTGTATTAAAGTTTCATCAGTTTCTGAATTTAAAATTATTGGTTTTATTTCACCTACAAAAGAAATTTTAACATTTTCACAATCAAATGATTTTAATGCTTCCATCATATACTTTGCAACAAAAGAAATTTTTATTTCTTCGTTACCATTTTTCTTTATTTTCATTTTTTCTTCTACCCTACCTATTTCAGCAGAACTAGATCTTACATAAAGTTTGTTTTCATTTGTTTCTAAAGTAACTATATTTTTTTCTTTATCACTAGTTAATATACTAGCTCTATCTATCACATTATATAGATCATTAATATTAACATCTATATCCAATACAAATTCATCTGGTAATAAATTAGATGTATTTGGATAAGTTCCATTAATTAATCTTGATTGAAAAATTATATTTTCATATTTAAATAAAATTTTGCTATTAAATATATGTAATTCTATATTTTTTTCACTATCATTTATAATTTTAATAAATTCATTAATATTTTTGCTAGGAATAACAATGTTATAAGCTTCTTCTGATTTACTATTTAATTTAATTATTTTTCTAGCTAATCTATATGAATCTGTAGAATTACATTCTAAATTATCATCTAATATCTTAAAATTTATTCCTGTTAATATAGGTCTTGATTCATCATTAGATGCAGCAAAAACTGTTTGTGAAACTATACTTTTAAATAATTTATTAGATATAAGTATTGGATTTTTATTTATTTCCAATTCAATATTTGGATATTCACTTTTACTAATACCATTTAAATTAAATTCACTATTTTCTGTGAAAATTAATATTTTTAAATTATCAATTACTTCTATATTAATAAATTCATCTGGCAATTTTCTAACTATATCTAAAATATATTTTCCTTGAATTATTATACTACCTTCTTTTTCTATAGTCATATGATTATTAGAAGTATCAATAAATGTTTGTATAGTTATATCATTATCACTAGCTGTTAATGTTAAACCATTATTACTTAATTCAAATTTAATCCCAGCTAATACAGGAACTAAATTTTTTGTAGAAATAGCTTTTGAAACTTTATTTAAAGCTTCTAATAAAATATCCTTTTTAATTTTTAATTTCATATTATATTCCTTCTTTCTTATTTATATTATTATTATTAACGTGGAAACTGTTAATAACTCATGAAAACCTTTATATATAATAAAAATTACTAACAACAACTGTTGATAAATTTCATTATTATTATTATTTATTAACAATTATAAATGTAACTCTTTACTTATTTTATCAATTATATTTGTTAATTCTCTATTATTTCTCATTTCTCTCTCTATTTTATCACAAGAATGCATAACTGTTGAATGATCTTTTCCTCCAAACTCTGTACCTATTTTAGGAAAAGATTCACTAGTTAATTTTCTACACATATACATTGCAACTTGCCTTGGAAATGTTAAATTAGAACTCCTTTTTTTAGATTTTAAATCTTCAACTGTTACTTGAAAAAATTCAGCAACTTTTTTTTGTATCTTATGAATATCATTTTTATCGCTAATTCCCTTACTTACATAATCTTTTAAAGCCTCTATAGCTAAATCTAAGGTTATTTCTTGCCCACTCATTATAGCTGAATAAGCAATTAATCTAGTAATAGAACCCTCTAATTGTCTAACATCACTTCCTATATTAGAAGCTATATATTCTATTACATCAATTGGAATATTTTTATTTATTCCCCCAGAAAGCATTTTTTTCTTTAAAATAGCTACTCTTAATTCAAAATCAGGTGGATAAATATCTACTGTTAATCCCCAATTAAAACGAGTTCTTAACCTATCCTCTAATAATTTAAGATCATCTGGTGATCTATCGGAAGAAATTATAATTTGTTTATTATCACTATAAAGATTATTAAAAGTATGAAAAAATTCTTGCTGTGTCTTCGTTGCTCCACCAAAAAATTGAATATCATCTATAATTAAAACATCTATATCTCTATATTTACTCTTAAAAAATTCAACATTATTGTAATTAGTACCAAGATCATCTTTTTTATTAGTACCTAAATAATCTGTAGTAAATTGTTCACTAGTAACATATAAAACTTTTTTATTAGAATTATTAATAATATAATTACCTATAGCATGCATTAAATGTGTCTTACCTAACCCACTGTTACCATAAATAAATAAAGGATTATAAATAGCACCAGGTTTTTCAGCAACACTAAGAGCAGCTGCATGAGCAAATTTATTAGTATTACCAACAATAAAAGAATCAAAATTATAATTAGGATTTAAATTAGAATTTTGTTTAATATCTTTATTATCATTAATTTCAAGATTAATATTATTATTTTCTTCTTTTAATTCTTCATCTAAAATATATTCAATATCATAATTATAACCAACAATATTATATAATGTTTCAATGATATAATCTTGATAATTATCTTTTAAATGATTTTTATGAATCGGCATTGGAACAATAATAATTGCTTTTCCATTATTCAAACTATGAAGTTTTGTCTCTTTAAACCAAGTGTTAAAAGGTAAAGAAGATACTTCTAATTTAACAGTATTTAAAAAATTTTCCCAAACAATTCTTAAATCCATTAAAATCCCTCCCCCGATAAGACGTTCAACGTAAAAATATTTTAACTCAAAAAGAAGGAAAAAGAAATAGAAAAATCATAAAAAAAATAATTAACACATAATTAACAAAGTTATTAACAATTAAAAACTATATATAATATACTTAACAACAGTTATCAACAGTTTCCACAATTTTTAAATGAACAACGTAATAATTGTTATCAACAAACCTGTTAATAATGTTAATAATAAATTTGTTAATAAAATAATTGACAAAAGCTATAAAAAACTTATATAATAATGTAGATTTATGTATGGAGGTGGAAATTATGAAAAGAACTTATCAACCAAATAATAGAAAAAAAGCTAAAAAGCATGGATTTTTTGCTAGAGTAAAATCTAAAATCTTAAATAAGAGAAGAGCAAAGGGTCGTAAAGTATTATGTAAATAGTAAAACCACTGCAAAACAGTGGTTTTTTTACTAAAATAATTATATAATATATAAATATATAGAAAGGATTAATAATGAAAAAAATAAATATATTAAAAAATAATAAAGATTTTAATGACATCATAAATACAAGAAATTGTAGAAAAGATAACAATGTGGTTATTTATTTTAGAAAAAATAATCTTGAAATATATAGAATTGGAATATCAGCAGGAACAAAATTAGGAAATGCAGTCACAAGAAATCATTTAAAAAGACAAATAAGATCAATATGCGATATCCACAAAAATAAGTATGCAAAAAGTTATGATTATATTATAATAGTAAGAAAGAGTTGTTTAAATATTAATTTTAGTGAAATTTCAGAAAGTATTTATAATATTCTTACAAAAATAGAAATGGAGATTAATAATGAAAAAAAATAAAGGTAAAATAGTTATTTTATTAACTTTGACTTTATTATTAACAGGATGTACAACGACTTTAAAAGATGAAAATAAAAAAGTAGTTATCAATCCTGATACTGGACAAAGTTTAACTAAAAATATTTTATGTCAACCAGAAAATAAAGAAACATTAAAATTATATAAAGAAAACAAAGTTGAAGTAGGAAAACTTCCTATGTGTGATGATTTTAAAATAACAACTGGAGGTTATGAAGGTCTTTGGGAATCAATATTTGTAAAACCATTAGCTTTTGTAATATTAAAAATAAGTTCAATAGTTAGAAGTTCGGGTTTAGCTTTAATTATTACAAGTATATTAATAAGATTGATAGCATATCCAATAACTAAAAAAACAGCAATGCAATCAGAATTAATAAAAAAAGCTCAACCAGAATTAAATAAGTTAGAACAAAAATATAAAAATAAAACAGACCAAGATTCATTAATGAAAAAAGGTCAAGAAATGACAATGATTTATAAAAAATATAATATAAATCCAATTTCAGGATGTGTATTTGGTATAATTCAATTACCATTATTTATTGCATTTTTGGAAGCTATAAATAGAGTACCAGCAATATTTGAAGAAAAATTTTTAACTCTTCAAATGGGAACAACACCATCAATTGGTTTAGCTTCAACTGGAAATATTTTATATTTAATATTAATTGCCTTAGTAGCATATAGTACATATTTATCATTTAATTTAAATAAATCATCAGCAGTAACTACAGAAAAAGACCCAATGAAGGGAATGACTACCGGAATGGTAATAATGTTCACTGTAATGGGATTCTTTATGCCAGCAGCTTTATGTATATACTGGATAACAACAAATTTATTTACAATAGTACAAAATTTAATTGTTAAAAGGAGTAAAATATAATGGAAAAAAAAGTATATGTAGGAAAAAATATTGAAGATGCAGTAAATCAAGCAAAAATAGACATGCAAGAACAAGAAGAAAATCTTCTAATAATAGAAAAAGAAGTAAAACAAGGATTATTTAAAAATAAAAAAGTAGAAATAGAAGTATTTCAAAAAAGAGAAATAAATGATTTTATAAAAGAATATTTAAGAAATTTAATTAGAAACATAGGTTTAACAGGAGAAATAGAAGTTAAATCTAAAGAAAATTTCAACACATATACAATGTTTTCAAATAATAATGCTATTTTAATAGGAAAAAACGGAAAAACATTAGAATCTATTAATTTACTATTAAAACAAGTTTTATTTAGTAAATTAGGAACTTATTACGGATTTATGTTGGATGTTGGTGAATATAGACAAAAACATGAAAAAACACTAGAAAGAGAAGTAAAATATATAGCTCAAGAAGTTTTTAAAACAGGAATATCAGCAAAATTAGATCCTATGAATTCGTATGAAAGAAGACTAGTTCATACAATACTATCAGATAATAATAATGTTTATACAGAAAGTGAAGGCGAAGAGCCAAATAGATGTATAGTAATTAAGAAAAAAGAAGAAAAATAGATTTTTATCTATTTTTTTTTAATTCAAATAAATATTATGTTATAATACAAGGCAGGAAGTGGTTATATGAAGGAAACAATAGCAGCAATATCAACAGCATTAGGCGTTGGTGCGATATCAATTATAAGAATTAGTGGACCAGAATCAATTGAAAAAGTTAACACAATATTTAAAGGTAAAGATTTAAATACAGCAGAAAGCCATACAATTAATTACGGTTATATAATAGATAAAAATTCAGAAGTTATAGATGAAGTATTAATAAGTATAATGAAAGCTCCAAAAACTTTTACGACTGAGGATATAGTGGAAATTAATTGTCATGGTGGGATAGCAACAACAAAAAAAGTACTAGAATTAGTCTTATCAACAGGAATAAAATTAGCTGAAGAAGGAGAATTTACAAAAAGAGCTTTCTTAAATGGAAGAATAGATTTATTAAAAGCTGAATCAATAATGGATTTAATTAATTCAAAAAGCGAAAATTCAAGAAAACAAGCAATAGAAATATTAAATGGTAGTTTAAGTAGAAAAATTAGCAGTCTTAGATTTCAAATTCTTGAAAAAATTATAACTGTTATAGAAGTAAATATAGATTATCCAGAATATGATGATATAGAAATAATGACAAAAGAAAAAGTAAAAAATGAATTAATATCAATAAAAAAACAATTAGAAAAAATAATTCAAGAATCAGAAAATGGTAAAATCTTAAAAAATGGAATAAATACTGTTATAATCGGTAGACCAAATGTAGGTAAAAGTAGCATTTTAAATAGATTATTAGATGAAGAAAAAGCTATTGTTACAGATATAGAGGGAACAACAAGGGATATTGTTGAAGGAAATATAACAATAAGCGGAGTAGAATTAAATATTTTCGATACAGCGGGAATAAGAAAAACACAAGATATTGTTGAACAAATAGGAGTTAATAAAAGTTTTGAATATATAGATAAAGCAGATTTAATAATTTCAGTTTTTAATAATAATGAAGAACTTAATGCAGAAGACTTAGAAATACTAGATAAAATAAAAGAAAAAAATAAAATAATAGTTATAAACAAAGCAGATTTAAAACAAAAAATCAATTTAGATAATTTAGGTAATAATATAGTATTTACAGATACAATAAGTGATAATGGAATAGAGCAACTAAAAGAAAGAATAGTATCAATGTTTAATTTAGATAAATTGGAAAAAAGTGACTATAGTTATTTGAATAACGCAAGACAAATCAGTTTAGCAAAAGAAGCATATGAAATTATAATAGGTGTTGAAAACCAAATAGATAGTGAAATACCTCTTGATATGTTAGAAATAGATATAAAAAATGCATGGGAAGTTTTAGGTAAAATTATAGGTGAAACATATGAAGAAGAACTTCTAGATCAATTATTCAAACAATTTTGCCTAGGAAAATAATTATTTCCCGGGAAATAAAAAAAGGAAAGTGATAATATGAAATATGACATAATAATAGTCGGAGGAGGTCACGCTGGTTGTGAAGCAGCTTTGGCATCAGCAAGACTAGGAAATAACACAATACTTGTATCAAGTAATATTAAAAATATCGCAGATATGCCTTGTAATCCATCTATTGGAGGACCAGCAAAAGGTATACTTGTGAGGGAAATAGATGCATTAGGTGGAGAAATGGCTAATAACATTGATCACAGTTGCATTCAAGTTAAAATGCTAAACACAAAAAAAGGACCAGCAGTTAGAGCTTTGAGGGCACAAGGAGATAAAGTTTTATATCCCAAGGAAATGCTAAATACGATGAATAATACAAAAAATCTTACAATATTAGAAAACATGGTAGAAGATTTAATAATTGAAGAAAATAAAGTTAAAGGAATAATATTAGAAGATTCAACTAAAATAGAAGCAAAAGCCGTTGTGCTTACAACGGGTACATATTTAAAATCAGTAATACTTTGTGGAGATAAAAAGACAGAGAGTGGTCCTCACGACGAAAGACCATCAAAATTTTTGAGTGAAAACTTAAAAAAATACGGATTTACTATTCAAAGACTTAAAACAGGGACTCCACCAAGAATTGCAAGAGAAAGTATCGATTTTTCAAAATTAAAAGAAGAACCAGGAGATCAAAAAGAATGGACATTCTCATTTTTTAATAAACCGCTATATAAATATCAAAATCAAATTTCTTGTTATTTAACATATTCAACAGAAAATGTTCATAAAATAATAATGGAAAATTTAAGCAAATCGAGTATGTATGGTGGTTATGTTGAAGGAATAGGTCCAAGATATTGTCCATCAATAGAGGATAAAGTAGTTAAATTTTCTGACAAAGAAAAACATCAACTATTCTTAGAACCAGAAAGCAAATTCTATGATGATATATACTTACAAGGATTTTCAACAAGTATGCCCCACGATATACAAGAAAAAATGGTGCATTCATTACCCGGTCTTGAAAATGCAAAAATTTTAAAATATGCTTATGCAATAGAATATGATGCAATAGATCCTTTACAATTAAAAAATAGTTTAGAAACTAAAATAATTTCTAATTTATTTACAGCTGGACAAATAAATGGAACTAGTGGTTATGAGGAAGCAGCAGCACAAGGTTTAATAGCTGGAATTAATGCAAGCCAAAAAATAAATAATAAAGAACCTCTTATATTAAAAAGGAATGAAGCCTATATAGGCGTTTTAATTGATGATTTAATAACAAAAGGAACAAAAGAGCCATATAGAATGTTAACATCAAGAGCAGAATACAGATTGTTGTTGAGACATGATAATGCAGATATAAGATTAAGTAAATATGGCCATGAAATAGGGCTTATAGATGACAATAAATATAAAATTTTTGAAGACAAATTAAATAATATAGATCAATTATTTCAAGAATTAGATAACATTAAATTAACACCAACAGAAGAAACAAATAAAAAGTTAGAAAAATACGAAACAGCCCAATTAAAAGATGGAATAACTCTAAAAGAATTTTTAAAAAGACCAGAAATAACATTTGATACATTAAAAGAATTGGGATTTATTTTCGATTATAATGATGATGTAAAAGAACAAGTCGAGATAAATATAAAATATGAAGGTTATATCAAAAAAGCCAATAAAGAAGCAGAAAAATTATTGGATTTAGATAAAACAAAAATCCCAGAAGATATAAATTATGATAAAATTCCAAACTTAGCTAGTGAGGGAAGACAAAAACTAATGAAAATAAGACCAGAAACAGTAGGACAAGCAGCAAGAATAAGTGGAGTTAATCCAGCAGATATTACTATTCTCTTAATTTATCTAAAAAAGGAGAATAAAAATGACTGATAAAATACTTATAGAAGAATTGAAGAAAATTGGAATACTACTGACAAAAGAACAATTAGATAAATTAAATAAATTTTATGATTTATTAATAGATTGGAATAAAAAAATAAATTTAACAAGAATTACAGAAAAAAATGAAGTAAATTTGAAACATTTTTATGATAGTCTTACTCTAATCAAAACAATAGATTTAGAAAAAATATCAACAATGTGTGATTTGGGTTCAGGTGCTGGATTTCCTGGAATTGTTATAAAAATTTGTTTTCCAAATATCAATATAACATTGATAGATTCTTTAAATAAAAGAGTAACTTACTTGAATGAAATAATAAAAGAGCTAGATCTTGAAGGAATAATTGCGATTCATGAACGAGCAGAAGAATATTCAAAAGAAAACATAGAAAAATACGATTTAGTTACTGCAAGGGCAGTATCAGATCTAAGAATAATCTCAGAAATGGCTATGCCTATGGTTAAAATAAATGGAAATTTTGTTGCAATGAAGGCCAATGCAGATGAAGAAATAGAAAAAAGCAAAAACTTAATCGGAAAATTAGATTCAATAATAGAAGAAATAGTAATTTTTGAATTACCTGTAGAAAACAGTAAAAGAACCCTGATAAAATTAAAAAAATTAGCAAAAACAAACGGAAAATTTCCAAGAAGTATGGATAAAATAAAAAAAGAATTGAAAAATAATTATGAATAATATATAATCTATATTAGGATAAAAGAATGAAAGAGGGATAATGATGGATAGAGAAGTGGTAGATTTATACTTGGATGATCTAATACCAAATAGATTCCAACCCAGAGAAGTATTTGATGAAAAGGCTCTAGAGGAATTAGCTATTTCAATAAAAGAACATGGTGTAATTCAGCCAATAATTGTAAGAAAAATTGGAGATAAATACGAAATAATAGCAGGAGAAAGAAGATATAAAGCTTCTGTTTTAGCTGGATTAACTAAAATACCAGCAATAATAAGAAATTTAGATGATAAAGAAACTTCAAAGGTTGCTCTTCTTGAAAATCTTCAAAGAAAAGATTTAACTGCAATAGAAGAAGCGAGAACATATCAAAAAATTCTAGAATTAGATGCAATGACTCAAGAAGAATTGGGTAAGACTATGGGAAAATCTCAACCTTCAATTGCAAATAAATTAAGACTTTTAGAATTACCTGATGAGATACAAGATTCTTTACTTCATAATCAAATTTCAGAAAGACACGCAAGAAGTTTATTATCTCTAAAAACAACAGATGAACAAATTGCTATGTTAAATAAAATTATAACTAATAGAATGACAGTTAGAGAAGTAGATGAAGAAATAAAACAAATAACAGGTGTTTCAAATGTAGAAAGTTCTGAAGAACAATATCAAGAAAATAGTAACAATTTAGTTGAAGAAATAAAAAACAAATCTACAGACATAATAACACCAGTGGAAAAAACTGCTAACATAAATGATTTATTAAGATTTAATCCCCCAATGGTAGAGGAAACAAAACCAGAAGAGGTAAATCAATTTAAATATGTAGGTCATAAAGAAGAACTGATAACACCAAAAATTGAAGAAAAAGAAACAAGTGGTTATGATGCCAATCTAATAAATCTTCAAACTCCAATCTTCGGGAATAACGTTAATGTTTTATCAGAGTTAGAAGAAGAAACGATTGATCAACCAATCCAAACAAGCTCAAGCTTAAAAGAAGTAATAAATTCCTTTAGAGATTGTAGTTCTAAAGCAAAGGCAAATGGCTTTAATATTTCAATAGATGAAATGGATTTAGAAAACAAATATCAAATAGTAATAAAAATAGATAAAAACAATTAAAAGTGGATTTTTCCACTTTTTTATTTAAAAAATAAACTTTTTCATAAAATCATTTCATATTCCAATATTTTTTGTTACAATATAATAAGTATTAATTAGAAAAAGGGTGATGTAAGTGGGAAAGATAATTTCTTTGGTAAATCAAAAAGGTGGAGTAGGAAAAACAACGACAAGCATTAACTTATCAGCGTCACTAGCTGTTCTTGGGAAAAAAGTGTTACTTATTGATTTAGATCCTCAAGGAAACACAACAACTGGTGTTGGAATAAACAAAGCAGATATAGTTACAAGTGTTTATGATGTAGTAACTGGTAAATGCCCAATAGAAGAAGCAATTATAAAGACAAAATATAAAAATTTATTTGTTCTTCCAGCGACAATTAATCTAGCTGGGGTAGATATAGAATTATTAGAAAAAAGTAAAAATGAAGCAGGTTTTTCAAAAGGTATGCAATTAAAAAATTCATTAGAATCAATTAAGGATAGTTTTAATTATATAATTATTGATTGTCCTCCATCTCTTGGATTGATTACAACAAATGCATTAACAGCTTCTAATTCTGTTATCATTCCGGTACAATGCGAGTTTTTTGCATTGGAAGGAATAATGCAATTATTAAACACAATAATGTTAGCTCAAAAGAATTTAAATCCAAATCTTGATATAGAAGGTGTTTTACTGACAATGTTAGATTCCAGAACTAATCTTGGTCTAGAAGTAGTAGAAGATATACGAAGATATTTTAAAGAAAGAGTGTATAATACAATAATTCCAAGACTTATAAGATTAACTGAGGCACCATCACATGGAAAACCGATTATAGCATACGATCCAAAAAGTAGAGGATCAGAAGCATATATTAATTTAGCAAAGGAAGTGATTGAGCGAAATGGAGAACAATAAAAGAAGAGCCTTAGGTAGAGGTTTAGAAGAATTATTTAATAACAATGAAACAATTGATTATGATCAAATAGAAGAAAAAATCGTCAATGAAACTCCAAAAAGTGAAATTCAAGAAATTAATCTAAATGAATTAAGAAGTAATCCATATCAACCTCGTAAAAATTTTGAAGAAGAAGCTCTAAATGAATTAGCGGCTTCTATAAGAGAACATGGTGTTTTTCAACCAATAATTGCTAAAAAAAGCATCAAAGGCTATGAAATAATAGCAGGTGAAAGACGTGTTAGGGCTTCGATTTTAGCTGGAAAAGATACAATACCAGCAATAATAAGAGATTTTACAGATGAAGAAATGATGGAAATTGCTTTACTTGAAAACTTGCAAAGAGAAAATTTAAATGCTCTTGAAGAAGCAATAGCTTATAAAAAATTACTTGATAAATTGGATGTAACACAAGAAGAACTTGCAAAAAAATTAGGAAAAAGCCGTAGTCATATAACAAACATGATAGGCCTTATTCGCCTTCCAGAAGTAGTTAAAGATATGTTAATAAGTGAAGAAATAAGCATGGGACACGCAAGAGTTTTAAGTAAATTAGAAGACAATGAAAAAATATTAGAATTAGCTAATAAAATAGTTAATGAACATCTAAGCGTAAGAGAAACTGAAGAAGCATCTGGAGATGGTGATTACAAAAGGAAAAATACAAGTTTTAAACAAAAACAAGACGAAAAAGAATATCAAGATATAGAAGAAGTAATGTGTGAAAAAATTGGTACTAAAGTAAAAATAAAGAAAAACAAAATAGAAATCAGTTTCACAAATGTTAATGATTTAAATAGAATTTTAGAAATTATAGGGATAAATTAATATGAATAATTCGTTAGAATATAGTTTAAATTCGAAAGTCATTATGAAAAAAGGGCATCCATGCGGGACTAATGAGTGGGAAATCATTAGACTTGGGGCAGATATTAAACTTAAATGCTTAAATTGTGGAAGAACAATAATGATGCCTAGAATAGAATTTAATAAAAAAATAAAAAAAGTTTTATAATAGAATGGAGTAATAATGAAAAAGCAAAAAAAATTAAAATTAAAGAAATTTTATTTGCATCCAGCTACAACGTTTCTCATACTTATAGTATTAACTGTTTTAATTAGTGGAATTTTATCTGCTTTTCAAATGCAAGCTACTTATAATAAAATTGGGAGTAATAATCAATTAGAAAAGGTTCTTGTAGCAGTTGAAAACATGTGTAATTATGATGGTCTCAAATATATAATGGGCAATGCAGTAAAAAATCTAATGAGTTTTACTCCTCTTAGTTCCTTATTAATAGCTTTATTAGGACTAAGTGTTGCAAAATCATCAGGATTTTTAGATGTATTTATTAAAAAAGTTTTATCTAAATTAGATAATAAAAAAATAACTTTTATAATTATTCTTTTATCAGTAGCTTCAAGCTTAATAAATGAAATAGGTTATGTAATATTAATTCCTTTAGCAGCCTTGATATTTATGGGGAATAATAGAAATCCGCTTGCCGGAATAGTTGCGGCATTTAGTGGAGTATCGTTTGGATATGGAGCAACACTATTTGTAGGGTCAATGGAAGTAAATCTTAATAAAATAACAGAAAATTCTGCTAGATTAATTGATCCAGCATTCCATGTGAGTTTAACGTCTAATCTTTATATAATTATATTTTCAACAATTGTCTTATCTATAGTAGGAACGATTATATTGGAAAAAATAATTATTCCTAAATTAGGTAGATATCAAAAATGTGTTGATATAAACTACACACAAGAATTGGTAGAAGTTGATTTAGTAGAAGAAGAACAGAAGAAATTAGAAGAATCTATAAGAGAAAAAAAAGGTATGAAGAATGCTTTAATTGTTACATTGGTAACAATATTTCTTGCCATTTATATGTTAATACCAGGCTTACCTTTTTCAGGACTACTACTAGATACAACAGAAAAAACTTATTTAGGACAACTGTTTGGAGAAAATTCACCATTTCAAGATGGGTTTAATATACTAGTATCTTTCTTCTTTTTATTAGTTGGTCTAGCCTATGGGATAGGAGCAAAAACAATAAAAAATGACAGAGATGTATTGAAAAAATCAGACGATTTTATGGATCAAATAGGTTCGTTAATTGTTTTAATATTCTTGGCATCTCAATTACTTGCAATTGTCAAAAAGACAAATATAGCAACCGTAATAATAGCATGGGGAGCAAATATTATTAATTCTCTTCCATTCACTGGAATAGCATTAATAATGCTGATAGTATTGATTATATTGCTTGTTAGTTTATTTTCACCAACCCCAATGGCTAAATGGACAGTAATGGCACCTGTTGTTGTTCCTAAGATGATGCAAGCAAATATATCACCACAGTTTTCACAATTTATTTTAAGAGCATCAGATTCAATGACAAAAGGTATTACGCCAATGTTGGGTTATTTTGTAATTTATATAGGATATATGAATATATATAATCAAAACAAAAATCAGCCAATAACATTTACTCAATCAATAAAAGCAATAATGCCAATGTGTATATTAATGACTCTTACATGGATTGTAATAATCATATTATGGTACATAACAGGATTACCATTAGGTCCTAATATAAGAGCAACACTTTAATAATTAGATAAGTAAGAGATAAGTAAGTATGAAAAACATGCTTACTTTTTTATTGATAAAAAAATAAAAGATGGTATAATCAATATGGAAATGAGGTTTTATTATGAGTTTAACAGCAGGAATAGTTGGATTACCAAACGTAGGTAAAAGTACTTTATTTAATGCGATAACAAAACAAAAAATATTAGCAGCAAATTATCCTTTTGCAACTATTGATCCTAATGTAGGAGTAGTAGTAGTACCTGATGAAAGAATGGATTTCCTAACTAATATGTATGTACCAAAGAGCATTGTACCAGCAACAATAGAATATACAGACATTGCAGGTTTAGTAAAAGGAGCCTCAGATGGAGAAGGATTAGGAAATAAATTTTTATCTCATATAAGAGAGACAGATGCAATTGTAGAAGTTGTAAGATGTTTTGAAAATAAAGATATAATACATGTTGAAGGTGAAGTTGATCCAATAAGGGATATAGAAATAATCAACGTTGAATTAATTTTATCTGATTTAGAACAAATAAATAACAGAATTAATAGAATTGGAAAAAAAGCATCTATGTCAAAAGACAAAGATGTTGTTTTGGAAGTAGAGTTGTTAGAAAAAATAAAAGATTCTTTAGAAAAAAGTATCCCTATAAGAAATCTAGAACTTACTGAAGAAGAAAAACTATTAATAAAAGCCTTTAATCTTTTAACTTTGAAACCTATAATATATATGGCAAACGTTTCAGAAGAAGATCTTCTAGAAGATGGAAATAAATATGTAGACGAAATAAGAAATTATGCAAATAGCGAAAATTCACAAGTAATTACTGTATGCGCAAAAATAGAAGAAGATTTAAGTGATCTTGATAAAGAAGAAAGAATTCAATTTTTAGAAGATTTCGGAATAAAAGAAGCAGGATTAGAAAAATTAATAGGTGCAACTTACGATTTATTAGGATTAGCAACATATTTTACTGCAGGAAGTGATGAATGTAGAGCTTGGACATTTAAAAAAGGAATGAAAGCACCAGAA
The DNA here is from genome assembly GCA_028693275.1 of Bacilli bacterium. Lineage (GTDB taxonomy): Bacteria > Bacillota_I > Bacilli_A > RF39 > UBA660 > JAQUVS01. The sequence continues at coordinate 56,068 of JAQUVS010000001.1, read as the reverse complement.
TGCGCTGGAATAATTCATAGTGATTTTGAAAAAGGATTTATAAGAGCAGAAATAATGAGTTATAGTGACTTAGCAGAATATAAAAGCGAATTAAAAGTAAAAGAAGCGGGTAAAATGAGACTAGAAGGAAGAGATTACATCATGAAAGATGGAGATATCTGTCATTTTAGATTTAATGTTTAAAAAAGGTTTACACAATCTTTTTTTTTTGTTATAATACATACGAGTATTTCGGTACTCCTTGCCTATTTAATAGATAGGCCTTAAGTCCAAGAGGAGGTGTAAAAATGAAAAATTACGAAATTATGTTTATCGTGAGACCAACATTAGAAGAAGCAAATATTAAGGCAATAGCTGAAAATATGAAAAATGTTCTTGAAAATCAAGGTGCAAAAGTTACTTCTTTTAAAGAAATGGGTCAAAGAGAACTAGCTTACGAAGTTAAAAAATATTTAACAGGATACTATTTCTTGATTAATATCGAATCAGAAAATAGTAAAGCAATAGAAGAATTTGATCGTCTAGCTTTAATTAGCGAAGATATCATCCGTCATCTTGTAATTAAATTAGAAGATTAAGAAAAGAGGAAATATTTATGAATAAAGTGTTTTTAATCGGAAGATTAACAAGAGATCCAGAATTAAGGTATACAACAAGTAATATTCCAACAGCCTCATTTAGTATAGCTGTTAACAGGAATTTTACTAACCAAAGTGGTGAAAGAGAAGCAGACTTTATAAATATTGTTGTATGGAGAAAACAAGCTGAAAATGTTAAGAATTTTATAACAAAAGGAAGCCAAGTAGCGATAGATGGAAGAATCCAAACTAGAAGTTATGATGGTGAAGATGGAAAGAAAAGATATGTTACAGAAGTAGTTGCTGATAATGTACAATTTTTAGATTCAAAAGGATCTAATCAAAATTTTTCATCTGAACAAGTAAGTCCATACGATATGATCCAATCAGAACCAAAAGGTAACGATATGAAAGAAAATCCATATGCAGACTTTGGTTCAAATATAGAAATCAGTGATGATGATTTACCATTCTAAAATAAGGAGGAATATATTATGGCAGAATTTCATAAGAAAAGAAAAAAAATCTGTTATATGTGTACAGGTAAAAATATAGATTACAAAGACGTAGAATCTTTAAGAAAATATGTTAATGAAAAAGGGAAAATTTTACCAAGACGTGTAACAGGAGCATGCGCTAAACATCAAAGACATATAGCTGAACAAATCAAAAGAGCACGTGCAATTGCATTATTACCATTTACAAGATAAGAACATTGTTCTTATTTTTTTTGTTTTAATGACAAGAAAAAGGAATTGTAGTATAATATTTCTACAGGAGGCCTTATGAATATCAAGAAAGATTTTAAAGAAACAGACAAAAAAATAAAAAAAGCCGATAAAATATTTATAATGGGCCACAGTAATTTAGATTTAGATGCAATAGGTAGCTCATTAGCTCTTTACAATTTGTATACTAACAAGAATAAAGATTGCTTTCTAATTATTGATGAAGAAAAACATGAATTAGCTGTAGATAAAATAATAAATGAGTTAAAGGATGAAATAAAAATTTTAACATCAAAAGATGTGCTAAAAAAAATAACAGAATTAAGTTTATTGATAATTGTAGATACAAATAATAGTGTGATACTTCAAAACACAGATATCACAAAAAGATTTAAAAATATAATTGTAATAGATCATCATGAAGAAAATGAAAATACTATCGAAAATAGTTTAAAAATTATTAATCCTGACTTTTCTAGTACGTCAGAAATGATTTCTAGATACATGTACGAAAAAAATTTAAAAGTGGATAGCAGTACAGCGAGTTACTTATTAGGTGGTATTGTTTTAGACACTAACAACTTTGTTTTAAAAACATCTTCAAATACATATTTAATGGCATATTTTTTAACAACAATGGGAGCTAATCCATTAGCTGTAGAAAAATTAATGAAACAAGATATTGTAGAGTATATAAGAAGGCAAAAAATAATAACCAATATGGAGATAATAGACAACACCAAAGCACTTGCAATATGTCCTGAGGAAAGAATATATAGAAGAGAGGATTTAGCAAAAATAGCTGATACCCTTCTACAATTTGATAACATAGAAGAGTCATATGTTATTGGAAACATAGATACTAATACTGTTGGCATAAGTGCTAGATCTCTTGGAAAAGTAAATATAGGAGAAAAAATGCAAAAAATCTCTGGCGGAGGAAATCGCACAGAAGCAGCAGCAATATTTAAAGATCAAAATCAAGAAGAAGTATTTAATAAATTGATATCTTTAATTAAGTAAGGAGTGATTTAATGAAAGTTTTATTTAAGAAAGATTTAAAAAAAGTAGCAAAAAAAGGTGAAATATTAGAAGTAAAAGACGGATATGCAGAAAATTTTCTAATAAAAAAAGGATATGCAGTAAAAGTAACAGAAAAAAACATGGATAATTTTATTTTAGAAAAAAAAGAAGAACTAGAAATACACAAGCAAAAAGTATTGGATGCAGAAAATAGTAAAAAAGATTTAGAAAAACTTATTTTACAATTTGTTGTTAAAACAGGAGCAACTGATAGAGTTTTTGGAAGTGTTAGTCAAAAACAAATACATAAAGAACTAGAAAATCAAGGATATAAAATAGATAAAAAACAAATAAAATTAATAAATGAATTAAATTCATTAGGAATGCATAATGTTGAAATAGAATTATATAAAGACATCAAAGCAATAATAAAAGTAAATTTAAGAAAATAAGAGAGGTGCTAATATGACACTTAAAACGTTACCAAATAATATAGAAGCAGAACAATCAGTTCTTGGATCCATGTTTTTGACAAAATACGCTCTTGAAAAAGCATGTGAAACATTAACAAGAGATTCTTTTTATAATACAAATAACGGAAAAATATTTGAAGTTATGAAAAACATGTTGGATAAAAAGATTCCAGTTGATTTGACTACTATTACTAATGAATTAAAACAAAAAAATATATTAGTTGAAATTGGTGGAGTAGAATATTTAACAGAGGTATTAAATTGCGTACCAACGGCATCAAATATAGATTACTATATAAAAATAGTTGAAGATAGCGCCCTCTTAAGAAATTTGATTGAAACCAGCACAGCTATAGCTTCTACAAGTTATGTAAATGATGATCCTGTTGAAGATATATTAGACGATGCTGAAAGAAAAATTTTAAATATAGTTAAAAACAAAAGAAGTAGCGAATTTCTAAATTTACAAGATGTTCTTCATAAAACACAACAAGACTTAGAAAAATTATCAGAAAACAAAGGAAAAATAACAGGGCTAGCTACAGGATGGTATGATTTTGATAAATTAACATCAGGATTACATGAAAATGAATTTATAATAGTAGCAGCAAGACCAGCTATGGGTAAAACCGCTTTTGCAGTTAATCTAGCAACTAATATAGCAATGAATTCGAAGAAAACAGTAGCTTTATTTAACTTAGAAATGGGTGCAGAACAACTTGCAAATCGTATGCTTTCTTCTTTAGGGCAAATAGAAGGAAATAAACTAAAATCAGGGAATTTGATGAATAATGATTGGAAAAGAATTAATGAAGCAATAAGCCAATTATCAGATGCTAAAATTTTTATAAATGATACTCCAGGTATAACAATAGGAGAAATAAGATCAAAATGTCGTAGATTAGCTTCTAGTGAAAATGGACTAAGTTTAGTAATTATAGATTATTTACAACTTATATCAGGCGGAAAAGGTTATGGTTCAAATAGACAACAAGAAGTTTCAGATATTTCTAGAGCATTGAAAACAATGGCTATGGAATTAAAAATCCCTGTAATAGCTTTATCACAATTATCAAGAGCAGTAGAAACAAGAGAAGATAAAAGACCTTTAATGAGTGACTTAAGAGAATCTGGATCTATAGAACAAGATGCAGATATAGTAGCATTCTTATATAGAGATGATTATTATAATAAGGAAGTAAGAAGGGAAGACGACGCAAGTATAAGCGAATTAATAATTGGAAAACACAGAAGTGGTCCAACTGCAACTATTGAATTATTATTTAAAAAAAATACAAGCACATTTCTAAGTTTAAGAAAAGATGAAAGAGAGGCACAAAATGAGTAAAAAAATACTTTTTTTAACAGTTTTTTCTTTTTTTCTATGCACTATTTTAACAGTATATATAAGTAAAGAGGAAGCAATAGCAAAAAGTAATAATCCATCGATAAACTATAGAGTTTATTTAAATGGAAAATCAATAGGTTTGATTAAATCCAAAGAAAACTTAGAAAAATATATAAGTGAAAAGCAACAACAAATAAAAAATAAATATAAAGTAAAAGATGTATATGCTCCAATGGGACTTTCGATTGAAAAAGAAATTACTTATAACGAGAAAATTTCTTCAATAAAAGACATCTATAAAAAAATAGAAAAAGATAATAATTTTACAATTGAGGGATATAAAATAGTTATTGGAGGAATTGATACAGTTACAGAAGAAGGAACAAAAAAAGAAGATGACAAAGTAATTTATGTTTTAGATAAAGAAATTTTTACTAATTCTGTAAAAAATACCATGTTTGCATTTGTAGATGAAGAAAAATATGAGAAATTTATCTCAAAAAAACAAGAAAAAATAACAGACTACGGTCAATTAGTTGAAGATATATATGTACAAAATAATATAAAAGTCACTAAAGAAAATATACCAGCTAATGAAAAAATATTTCTAGATGAGAGTGAATTAAGTAAATATATCCTTTTTGGAACAACCGATGATCAAACAAAATATACAATACAATTAGGAGATACTATTGAAGATGTTGCGTTTAATAATAAAATATCAAATGAGGAATTTTTAATAGCTAATCCAGAATTCACTTCAGCTAATGACTTACTTTTTCCTGGGCAACAAGTAACTTTAGGAGCAATTAATCCAGTTATAAGTGTTATCGAAGAAGATCACGTTGTTGAAAAACAATATGTTGCTGTTGGTACAAAATATGAATATGATGATACAAAATATACTGATTTTGAAGAAGTAAAACAAGAAGGTCAACAAGGTGAAAACGTAGTTACTCAAAAAATAAAATATATAAATGGAGAGCCAAAAGAATATATACCAATAGAAACAGAAGTATTAGTAGAATCTGTTGATAAAATAATTGTTAAAGGTACAAAACAATATTCTTCAGGCGGAGGAATTACAAACATAGATGTTTATGAAACTATAAACCCAACTTGGAGATGGCCAGTTACGACTCCATATGGAGCTAATATATCAAGTGATTTTGGATGGAGAGGGCACAAACTACATGAAGCAGTAGATATAGGGGGGCAATTAGGTTCTCCAATATATGCAGCAAATAATGGTGCAGTAGTTGCCTCTGAGCAAATATGGCCTAATGGAAATTATGTGCTTATTAAACATAGTAATAATTACTATACAATATATGCCCATTTATCTAAAAGATATGTCGCTGTAGGTGCACAAGTAAAAGCAGGACAAGTAATTGGTCTTATGGGAAAAACCGGTTTAGCAACAGGTGTTCATTTACATTTTGGCGTATATAATGGTAGACCTTATGCTTCTGGTACTAGAGTTCTTTCACCATGGAGTTTGTTTTAATGAGATTTAAAAGTATAGCAAGTGGATCAAAGGGTAATTGCGGATATATAGAAGGTAATGATTATTCTTTTATAATTGATGTAGGAATAAATTATCAAAGAATAGAAAAAGAATTAGAGCATAAGCAACTAGAAAATTTAACTGGTATCTTAATTAGTCACTGCCATAGTGACCATATAAAAGGATTAAAACAACTAGTAAAAAAAGTTAAAAAGAAAGTATTTGTTCCAAAGGATATGAAAAAAGAAGTTTCAGAGTATATAGAAGAAGAATGGATAGAAATAATTGAAAGTGAAACAGTATTTGGAAGTTTAAAAGTTAAACTATTACCTACATCTCATGATGTTAATTATTCTGTAGGGTATCTTTTAGAAGAAGAAGAATCTTCACTTGTATTTATAACAGATACTGGATATATAAATAAAAAAATACTAGAAAAGATAGTCGATAAAACAATGTATTATATAGAAAGTAATCATGATGAAAAAATGTTAATGAATGGTCCATATCCCTATTATTTAAAACAAAGGGTAATAGGTGATACAGGCCATTTGTCCAACAAAACAACAGCAAGATATTTACAAAAAATAATGGGTAAAAACACAAAAAATATAATTTTAGCTCATATAAGTGAAAAAAATAATACAAAAGAATTAGCGCTAGAAACAGCAGAAAAGGCCATTAGAGAAAGTGAATTTGAAATAGAATTATTGATTGCAGAACAAGATGAAGCAACAGAATTTATAGAGGTTTAAATGATAAAAATAATATGTGTAGGAAAAGTCAAAGAAACATTTTTTAAAGAAGCAATATATGAATACAAAAAAAGATTATCAAAATATACAAACTTAGAAATAATAGAAGTAGAAGATGAAAAAATTGATGATTCTAAAATTGCTTTAAAAAATGAAGCGGAAAAAATAAAAAAACTAATAAAAGAAAAAGATTACATTATAACGTTAGAGATAGAAGGAAAAAATTTAACTTCAGAACAATTATCAGAAAAAATAAATAATACATTGATTGAAAATAGCAATATAGTTTTTGTTATAGGAGGATCACATGGGTTATCAGAAGAAATAAAAATAAAATCTAATTTTAAATTATCTTTTTCAAAAATGACTTTTCCCCATCAATTATTTAGAATTCTGTTATTAGAGCAAATATATAGAAGTTTTAAAATAATAAATAATGAAAGATATCATAAATAATATCTTTTTTATATAGGAGAAAATATGTTAAATAAATATTGGTCTGAATTATTACAAGACGAAATAAAAAAAGAATATTTTATTATTTTAATGAATTTTATAGAAAATGAATATAAAAATAAAATCATATATCCATCACAGGATAATATTTTTAAATCATTAGAAAATTTAACATTAGATAAAATAAAAGTAGTAATAATAGGACAAGATCCATATCATCAACCATTTCAAGCAAATGGTTATGCATTTTCTGTTTCAGATGGTGTAAAAATTCCTCCGTCACTTAGAAATATCTTTAAAGAAATGTCTTGTGACATAGGAAAAGAAATACCAAAATCAGGGAATCTTGAGTATTTATCAAAACAAGGTGTTTTACTTTTGAACTCAGTTTTAACTGTACAAGAAGGAAATCCTGGTTCACACCAAAATAAGGGATGGGAAATTTTTACAAACAAAGTAATTGAAACAATAAGTGCAAATTGTGAAGGAATAATTTTTATTTTATGGGGAAATTATGCAAAATCTAAAAAAAGCATAATAGATTTAAATAAACATCATATTATCGAGTCTAATCATCCATCTCCTCTTTCTGCAAATAGAGGCTTTTTTGGGAGCAAACCATTTTCTAAAACAAATAAATTATTAAAAGAAGAGTCAAAAAAAGAAATAGTATGGTAACTATTTCTTTTTTAATATCTCAAAAGATTCTTCTTTTTCCTCTGAATAAAATAATTTAGTTTTATATTTAAATATAAATCCAACAAGATTACTAGGAAAATATTTAACTAAACAATTATAAAGTGTAACATTCTCGTTATAAAACTTTATCGCTGCCATTAAATCATTTTCAATATCCATCAAATCATTTTTAATAGAAATTATAGAATTATTATTCATTAATTCTTTATCTAAATCTAAAATTTCACAAAATTCTCTTTCGATCTTTTTTAGTTCTTCGTTAAATTCAAAATTATTTAATTTCATATTTTTAATTTTATTTATATTAATTAAAATATCTTCTTTTTCATACTTCTTTTTCTCATTTTTTATAATTGATACACTTCTTGAAAATAATTCAAATTTCTTTTCTAGTAGTATATCTATATTATTCTCTGCTTCATCAATCTTTATTAATTTCAATTGATAATCATTATACTTTAAAACAAATATAACAAAAACAAAAGAAATAATAAGTAAAACTAATACTATAATTAATATTTCCATCTAAACACCTCTTTATTAAATATAATTATAACAAAAAAAAACTAAAAAATAAATTTAAATTAATAAAACAATAAAAATGTGTTATTATATATCTATAATAATTATGGGGTGATAAAATGAAAGTAACAATAGGTATATCAAATAGACACGTTCATCTAACAAAAGAAGATTTATATACATTATTTAAAATTGAAAGTATGGAAACACTAAAGCCAATAAATCAACCAGGACAATTTGCATCAACAAAAAAAGTTGATGTTAAAACAGAAAAAAGTATTATAAAAGGAATAAGAGTTTTAGGTCCATGTAGAGATTATACACAAGTAGAAATTTCTAAAACAGATGCATTTCAATTAGGAATAAATCCACCAGTTAGAGAATCTGGTGACCTTGATAATGCAGAAGTAGTAACAATAATAGGTGAATTTGGAGAGATAACAAAGCCTTGCGCAATAATAGCAGACAGACATATCCACTTAACAAAAGAAGAAAAAGAATCAATGGGTCTTACTGATCATTATTCAGTTTCGGTAGAAATAGGAAAAGAAAAAAGTTCTATAATAAATAATGTAAGATTAAAAGTAAGTGAAAAATCTTATTATGAAATGCATATAGATACAGATGATGCAAACGCCAATTTAATAAGTAATGGGGATATAGGTGAAATAGTTATAATAAAGAAATAGACATCTGTCTATTTTTTTCTATATAAATTTCTTTGAAAAAATGTTATAGTATGTTATAATTCAATTTAGTAATTTGGGGAGATATGTATATGGTAAAAATAAATCTAAAAATTTTACTTAAACAATCAGAAAATAAAGATAGTTTATTTGAAACAACAGGTTATATGAAAGAAAATAAAAAAATTATTTATTATGACGAAGATAAACAAACAAAAAACATTTATGATTTGGAAAAAGATATATTAGTCAGAGAAAATAATGAATATAAAATAGATTTATGTTTTAGAGAAGAAGTTAAAAGCAATATGAGATTAAAAGAAAGTAACCTTACAGTTAATATTCCCCTAAAAACAAATAAAATAGATAATATTATAAATAAAATAGTAATAAAATATATGATAGATAACGATGATTTCGAATATCATATTGAATATGAGGTGCAAAATGAGCATAATTAATAAAATAGAAAAAAATATAAACGAATGTATTAAAAGAGCAGGTTATGAAGTAGATAAAATAAATCTTCAACCTTCAGGAAGACCAGATTTAGGCGAATATCAAATAAATGATGCAATGCAATTATCTAGAAAATATGGTAAAAATCCTAGAGATATAGCAAACGATATCGTAATAGAACTTGAAAAAGAAGGTATTTATAATAATATAAATATAGCTGGACCAGGTTTTATCAATATTAAATTTACTGAGGAATTTTTAATAAATTCGTTAGCAGACATAGCAAAAGATATTAATAATAACATTGATAAATTACCTCCGAAAAAACTATTTATAGATTATGGTGGAGCAAATATCGCAAAGACATTACATGTTGGACATTTAAGATCAGCAAATATAGGTGAAGCTCTAAAAAGATTAGCAAAAGTATTAGGAAATGAAGTAATTTCAGATGTTCATTTTGGAGACATAGGAAGACAATCAGGAATGGTAATTTCAGAAATAAAAAGAATGTTCCCTAATCTGCCATATTTTGATGAAAATTATAAAGGAGACTTTAGCGAAGTAAAATTAGAAATAACTAAAGAAGATCTAGAAAAAATATACCCAAGAGCAAGTATTTTGGCAAAAGAAAATGAAGAAATAATGCTGGAAGTTACTGCAATAACAAAAGATTTAGAAGAAGGTAATAGGGGTTATGTAGAACTTTGGAAAAAAATAAAAGAACTTTCTATAGAAGATATAAAAAGTATATACAATAGGTTAAATACAAGTTTTGACCTATATGAAGGTGAAAGTGATTGCTATCCCTATATTCCTAGTTTAATAGAAGATCTTAAAAATAAAGGATTCTTATATGAGAGCGATGGAGCATTAGTAATAGATATTGGAAAAGAAGAAGATAATAGTCCAATGCCTCCGTTGGTGGTAATAAAAACAAACGGAGCAACATTATATGCAACAAGAGAATTAGCAACTCTATATTCAAGAGTTAAAAGATTTAACCCGGATGAATTTTGGTATTTAACTGATTTAAGACAAGGTTTATACTTTGAACAGGTATTTAGAGCATCTAAAAAAACAAATATAGTAAACGAAAATACAAACTTAGAATTTATAGGTTTCGGTACAATGAATGGGTCTGATGGTAAACCATTTAAAACAAGAGATGGCGGAGTAATGAACCTTTTACAATTAATAGAACTAGTAAAAGAAGAAACAACATCAAGAATAAATACAAATATTGTTTCCGAAGACAAAGTAGAAGAAACTTCAGAAAAAATAGCAATATCAGCCTTAAAGTATGCAGATTTTTTACCATATAGAACAACAGATTATGTATTCGAACCAAGTAAATTTGCTGATTTAGAAGGTAAAACAGGTCCATATTTATTATATTCATCAATAAGAATGAAATCTCTTTTAAACAAAGAAGAAGCGCAAATAGATATAAAAGAATTAAAAAAATTAAAAAACGAAACAGATAGAGAATTAATAATTTTACTATTTAATTTACCATTAGTTTTAAAGAATTCATATAATTCAAAATCACTAAATGATATAGCAGAATATATATATAAATTAGTAAGTCTATATAATAAATTTTATTCAGAAAATAAGATACTTACTGAACAAGATGAAGAACTAAAAAAATCTTGGATAGTTCTTACTAATGTTGTTTATCAAACAACAATGCTGCTACTTGATATACTAGCTCTTCCAGTTCCAGAAAAAATGTAATAAAAGATATTGCATTTATAAGAAAATCATGTTATAAGTTTATTGGCTAATTTAATAGGCCAAAAAAAGCTCTAATTATTAGGAGGATTTTATGAAATTAAAAGATATGTCTAAAGAAGATTTAGAATTATTATCATATAAAGATATAACATATTATATTCTAGAAGAAAAAGGAAAAATAAATACAGTAGATTTATTTAACAAAATTATTAAATTACTAGAATTACCTGCTTCAACTTTTGATAAAAAAGTAGGTGATTACTACGCTTCTCTTACAAACGATAAAAGATTTTTATTTTTGGAAGATGGAACATGGGATTTAAGAATTAGACATCACTCTAAAAAAGCAATAATAATGATTGATGATGAAGATGATGAAATTGATGAAATAAAAGACGACTCAGAACACGAAGTTGAAGAAAATGATGATGATTTTGATTCAATAGCAACAGATGATGAAGATGACTTTGATGATTCAGATAATGATCTAAAAGATTTAGTAGTATTAGATGAAGATGAACTAGAATTAGAACAATAATTGTAGTTCTTTTTTTAAGTAAATATGATATAATACAAAAACAGGAGGTATCCATATATGATAGAAAGATTAGAAGTAATAAAAAAAAGATATGAACAATTAAATAATGACCTAATGGATCCAGAAATACTAAAAAATATAAATAAAACAAAAGAACTAGCAAAAGAAGCAAGTGACTTAGAAGAAACAGTTTCTTGTTACTCTGAATATAGTAAAGTTTTAGAAGATATAAAAGAAGCAAAAGAAATGTTGAAAGATTCAGAAATGGCTGAATTTGCAAAAGAAGAACTATCTACTTTAGAAGAAAATAAGGAAAAATTAGAAAATAATTTACAATTATTACTAGTTCCAAAAGACCCTAATGATGGGAAAAATGTTATTGTTGAAATTAGGGGAGCAGCAGGTGGCGATGAAGCTAATATTTTTGCAGGTGACCTATTTAGAATGTATTCTAGATATTCAGAAAAACAAGGATTTAAACTAGAAATTATTGATAGTATTGATGGCGAAGCTGGAGGTTTCTCAAGTATTGAATTCATGTTAAAAGGTAAAAATGTTTATTCAAAACTAAAATACGAAAGTGGTTCTCACAGAGTTCAAAGAGTTCCAGCAACAGAATCTCAAGGAAGAATTCAAACATCAACAGCAACAGTTTTAGTAATGCCAGAAGCAGAAGATGTTAATATAGAAATAAACCCTTCTGATTTAAGAATTGATATCTTTAGAAGTGGTGGTTGTGGAGGACAAGGTGTAAATACTACAGATTCTGCTGTTAGAATTACACATATTCCAACTAACACAGTAGCTACATGTCAAAATGAAAGAAGTCAAATTCAAAATAAAGAGCAATGTATGAAGGTTTTAAAAGCAAGATTATATGAAAGAGAAATTCAGATAAAAGAGGCAGAATTAGGTGCTGAAAGAAAAAATAAAATCGGTACTGGAGACAGATCTGAAAAAATCAGAACATATAATTATCCTCAAAACAGAGTTACTGACCATAGAATAGGTTACACAACAAATAATTTAGATAGAATTATGAATGGATCACTAGACGAAGTAATAGAAGCGTTAATTCACGAAGACCAAAAAAGAAAACTTGAAGGAAGTAATGAATAATGACTTTAGAAGAAGTAATTGTTGAAGGAAAGAAAAAATGTAATTCAACAATAGTTAAAATGCTTTTAGCAAGCATATTAAATATGAATCCATTAGAATTATTAAATAATTTAGATATGAAAATATCATCCGATTTATTTGATGAATTTAATCAAAAGCTAGAATTATTTTTATCAAAAAAACCAATTCAATATATTATAGGCAATGTTAATTTTTATGGGAACATCTTTGAAGTAAATGAAAATGTTTTAATACCTAGATTTGAAACAGAAGAACTTGTAGAAAATACTATTTTATATATAAAAAAAATTTTTGGTAATAAAAAAATTAATATTTTAGATTTATGTACAGGAAGTGGTTGTATAGGACTTACATTAAAGGACAAAATAGACTGTGAAGCAACTCTATCTGATATAAGTGAAAAGGCTCTAGAAGTAGCTTTAAAAAACAAAGAATCATTAAATTTAGATGTAAATATAGTTAATAGTGATTTGTTGAATAATATACAGGATAATTTTGATGTAATAATAAGTAATCCTCCCTATATAAAAGAAAAAGAAGAAATAGAGGAAATAGTTATTAATAACGAACCTCATCTGGCTCTTTTTGGCGGAGAAGAAGGATTAGATTTTTATAAAAAAATATTGTCTACATGTAAAAAAAATCTTAATAGCAAATATTTAATTGCTTTTGAGATAGGAATCGATCAAGCAGAAAAAATAAAAGAATTAGCAATAGCAAATTTTAATAAAGTAAATGTTGACATAAAAAAAGATTTATCAGGAAAAGATAGAATGATATTTATATATAATTAACCAATTTATTTGGTTAATTTTCATTTGTTTACACTTTTAAACTATATATATTAGAAAAAACAACAATTAAATTGCTAAATGTATTATAATTATATTGGTGATAAGTATGCTAGTAAATAGTAATGAAATATTAAAAAAAGCAAAAAAAAATAAATTTGCTATACCTCAATTCAATATAAATAATTTAGAATGGACAAAGTACATTTTAGAAGAATGTAACAAAAAGAACATGCCTGTTATTTTAGGTGTCAGTGAAGGTGCTGCAAAATACATGGGTGGTTATAAAGTTGTTTATAACATGGTAGTTGGTTTAATAGAAGATTTAAACATTAAGATAGATGTTGTTCTTCATCTAGATCATGGATCATCATATGATGTCTGTATTAAAGCTATTAATGCAGGATTTACTTCTGTTATGATTGATGCATCGAAAAAACAGTTAGAAGAAAACATATCAATTACTAAAAAAGTTGTTGATTATGCAAAGCAATTCAATGTTTCTGTAGAAGCTGAAATAGGGCATATCGGTGGTACTGAAGATGGTGTATCGGGTACAAATTTTAACGCAAGATTAGATGAATGTATAAGATTAGTACAAGAAACGAATGTAGACTCATTAGCACCAGCACTTGGGAGTGTTCACGGTTTATACAAGGGTGAACCTAATTTAGATTTTAAAACTATGAAAGAAATAAATGAAAATATAAGTCAACCTTTAGTTCTTCATGGAGGTACAGGAATACCTGATTATCAAATAAAAGAAGCTATCTCGTGTGGAATTAGCAAAATAAATATTAATACAGAATTACAAATATCATGGTCAAAAGAAGTAAGAAATTTTATTGAAAATAATAAAGAAGTGTATGATCCACGAAAAATAATTGGTAGTGGAGAAAATAAAATTAAAGAAACTATTTCTACAAAAATAGAAGAATTTCTTAACAAATAATATCTACAAGACAGGGGAGATTAACTTGAGTAAAATACAAATAAAAGGTGGTAATAATTTATCTGGAACTATAAGAATAGGTGGAGCTAAAAATAGTGCCGTTGCACTAATACCAGCAGCTATTCTTTGTGACTCTAAGGTTACAATATGTAATGTTCCAGACATAACAGACACAGAAGCACTAGAAGAAATATTGAAATATTTAGGTGCAAATATAAGTAGAGCAAGCGAAAGTATTATAATTGACTCTAGTACTATTGAAAATAAAGAAATCCCAGAAGGTATTTCAAAGAAATTAAGAGCATCTTATTATTTTATGGGGGCATTACTTGGAAGATATAAGCAAGTAGAAATGCATTTCCCAGGTGGATGCTCAATAGGAGCAAGACCAATCGACTTACATCTAAAAGGATTTGAAGCTCTAGGAGCAACAGTTGAAGAAGATGGAAACAAGTATAAAGTTTACGTAAAAGATAAAGTTCTAAAAGGAGCAAATATATTTTTAGATATTGCTTCAGTAGGAGCTACAATTAATATTATGCTAGCAGCAGTATATGCAAAAGGTGTTACAACTATAGAAAATGCAGCAAAAGAACCAGAAATTGTTAATGTTGCTACCTTCTTAAATCAAATGGGAGCAAATATAAAAGGTGCTGGAACAAATACTATAAAAATAAAAGGTGTAACAGAACTAACAGGATGTTTTCACGAAGTTATTCCTGATAGAATTGAAGCAGGAACATATCTAATAGCTGGAGCTATGTGTGGAAAATATCTAAAAATAGATAATATAATTCCAGAACATTTAGAATTAGTAATTTCAAAACTTTCAGAAATGGGTGTAGAAATGGAAGTTGGAACAGATTATGTTATAGTTAACGCGCCAAAAGAATATAAACCTACACATATAAGAACCGCTGTATACCCTGGATTTCCAACAGACTTGCAACAACCATTTATGGCACTATTAACACAAGCTAACGGAAAGTCTATTGTAGAAGAAAAAATATGGGAAAATAGATTTATGCATGTACCATATTTAAATAAAATGGGAGCAAAGATAGAAATGTGTGGAGATAAAGCAACAGTTGAAGGAAAGACAGAATTAACAGGATGTGAAGTTATAGCGACAGATTTAAGAGCTGGTGCTGCAATGGTAGTAGCTGGATTACTTGCAAAAAATACAACAACTATTGATAATGTTGAACATATATTAAGAGGATATGAAGATATAATCGATAAATTAAATAATGTTGGAGCAGAAATAAAATTTATTGATTAAATGAAAAAGGCTTGTAAATAACAAATAAATTTGTTACAATAGTCTAGCAATTATTTACTATGATTCAGTAACTGATTCATGGCGGAAGGAGTTAATAGTATGAAAAAAGGTATTCATCCAGAATATGTAGAATGCAAAGTTACATGTGCATGTGGAGAAGAATTCACAGTAATGTCAACTAAAGAAGAAATGAGTGTTGAAGTTTGTTCAAAATGTCATCCATTCTATACTGGAAAACAAACAAGAACTTCAAAAACAGGTAAAGTTGAAAGATTTAACCAAAAATACGGTCTTTCATCAGAAAAGTAGACAATTGTCTATTTTTTTTTTCCTTAAAATGATATAATTTATTTAATAATGGAGGTTGTATATGAAGATAGCAATAACATCAGATCATAGAGGTTATACTCTTAAAAACAAAATTAAAAAGTATTTAAATAAAAAAGGGTACGAAGTAATAGATTTTGGCCCAGAAAAAAAAGACACCGTTGATTATCCTATTATGGCTTTTAAAATGTCTCAAGATATCGTAAAAGAAAATTATGATTTTGGTATTGCTTTATGTGGAACTGGTATAGGAATAAGTATTGCATGTAACAAGGTAAAAGGAGTAAGATGTGCTAAAGTTAATAATGTCAAAGAAACCATCTTAACTAAAAAGGATAACAATGCCAATATCATAGCTATAAGTGGTGAAATGCCTAGATACAAAGCCCTTGATATTATAGATGCTTTCATAAAAACAAGTTATGTTCCAAATGAAAGATTCGAAAGAAGAATAAAAGAAATATCTGATTATGAGAATGGAGATTTATCATGAGTGTTAAATTTTTTATATACATAATATCAACAGTTATTGTTATTTGGTCACTTGATTCAATAAATATTAATCAAATATTTAAAAAGAACAAAGAAAAACAGGCAAAAACTCTTTATTTTATTCTAGCAATATCATTAATTCAATTAATTACTTCTTTTACTTATGAAATATTTTTATCAGTGAATTAAATGTTTATGATAAATAAAATAGTCATAGTAGACGATAATCAAATAATTAAAATTAAAAATAAAAAAGTAGTAAAAATAGATTTTAATGAAGAATATATTAGTAAATTAAAACA
The DNA here is from genome assembly GCA_028693275.1 of Bacilli bacterium. Classification (GTDB taxonomy): domain Bacteria; phylum Bacillota_I; class Bacilli_A; order RF39; family UBA660; genus JAQUVS01. Next base: position 39,270 of record JAQUVS010000001.1, on the reverse strand, counting down.
AAAAAAGAAGATTATTTTAACAGATGAAAGTAAAACCAACAATTTTCTTAATATACATTTATATAAAAATAAAATAAATATTAACTCTCCATATCAAATTCTCATTTTAAATGAAAAAACAAAAAAAGCTTACTTGTATAAATTAGGAGTTCTAATTAATAGTTGGCCTTATGAAGATAAAAATGACTTTTTAAATCAAAATAAAAAAGAATTTTCAACAATTATAGATAATAATAGAATAATATTCATAGAAGAAGAATATAATTATTATGAAATAATAAAACAAGCTTCTATTATATATAAAAATCCATATTTAAAGATTTAAATATGATATAATTACAAAAGAGGTGTAATGATGTCTAATACAGAAATAATAGAAATTTTAAAAATAACATTTGTTACGTTATTATTTAGTACTTTAATAATGCCAATAATGAAAAAAGTCGCTCACCATATTGGTGCAATAGATGTTCCTAGAGATTGTGAAGGAAAAAGACATATTCATAAAAAACCCATTCCTAAATTAGGTGGAGTTGGAATATTCTTAAGTTTTCTCTTTGGTTATATGTTGTTTGGTGGACACAGTATCAAGATGAATTCAATATTAATAGGTAGTTTCATTATAATATTAACAGGAATAATAGATGATATACATGATTTGAGAGCATCTAGAAAATTACTTGGTCAAATAATAGCTGCATCAGTAGTAGTATTTTATGGAAATATCGTCTTAAATGATATAAGTGCATTTGGGATGTATTTTGATTTTGGGATGTTTGCTTATCCAATAACAGTAATTTTTATGGTAGCATGTATCAATATTATCAATTTGACTGATGGATTAGACGGATTAAGCGGTGGGGTAACATCAATTTTCTATCTAACGACAGGAATAATTTGTGCTTATCAAGGAAGATTTGGTTCCCTTGAAATGATCTTAACTTTTATTATGTTAGGTTCTACACTAGGTTTCCTTGTTCATAATTTCTATCCAGCAAAAATATTTGCAGGTGATTGTAGTATGTTTATGGGATTTATGATTTCTATTGTAGCATTACTAGGATTTAAAGGAACTGCATTAACTTCCCTTTTTGTACCATCAATAATAATTTTAGGATTGCCAATACTAGATATGATATTTGCAATTATAAGAAGAGCATTAAAAGGGCAACCAATTTTTTCAGCAGATAAGGATCACGTTCACCACCAACTATTAGGAATGAATTTTTCCCAAAGGAAAACAGTATTAATAATCTATTTAATTAATATAATGTTTGCACTAACATCAATCTTTTATGTTTTAAAAGATCCTGTACCAGCAAGAATATTTTATATAATACTAATAGTAATACTAATATGGTTTGTTCTTTATACAAATATTATTACAGAAAAAAAGCCGCCTAAAATAAAAGATATAAAAGAAAAAATCAAAAAAAAGAAAGTTACTAATTAATTTTAGTAACTTTTTTGATAATATAATATTGAGGTGAGAGAATGAAAGGTGTTGTAAAGTGGTTTGATAACAGTCTAGGATATGGTTTTATTGAGACTAAATATGGTGAACAAATTTATGTTCATTATAGTAACATTAATATGGAGGGGTATAAAGAAATAAATTCAGGTGACGCAGTTATTTTTGATGTAATTGAAACTAAAAAAGGTCCTTCAGCAGTTAATATAAACATAGTCAAATCAGTAGACAAAAGGTAGATTTTTTTATTAAAATATGCTATAATTTCTATAGGAGGTAGATGTATGATAATGAATATTAGAGGCGAAAAATTAACAATTACTAAAGCTATGGAAGAATATGCAAAAGATAAAATTTCAAAGCTAAATAAGTATGTTGAAAATGCCGAAGAAGTCAATGCTCATGTTCTAGCAAAAGTTTCAGGACGTGAACAAAAAGTTGAAGTTACTATACCGTTAAAATCTTTTATTTTAAGAGCAGAGGAGGTAAGTGATGATTTTTATTCTGCTATAGATTTAGTTGTAGACAAATTAGAAAGACAAATCAGAAAAAATAAAACTAGATTAAAAGCAAAGAAAATAAAAGAAGCCAAAGAATTTATCTTTGATTATGCTGAAGAAGATGAAATTGAAGATAAAAATATTGTTAAAAGAAAAAGCGTTGAATTAAAGCCAATGTCTGATGAAGAAGCAATAATTCAAATGGAACTTTTAGGTCATCAATTTTATTTATATAAAGATATAGTAACTAATAATCCAACCGTTCTATATAAGAGAAAAGACGGAAATTACGGAATTATAGATGGTGAATAATAAAAAAGGATAGTTTTATCCTTTTTTTATTTGTAAAAACAACAAAATACTATTATTTTTAATTAAATTTTGTTACAATATTAACTGTGGTAAAAGGAGATGTAATTATGAGTATTATAAAAAGTATTTTTGACCATGAGTATAAAGAATTAAAAAAATTTAGCAATATAGCAGATAAGGTTTTTGCATTAGATGAAGAAATGCAAAAATTAACAGATGAAGAGTTGAAAAATAACACTTCTAAATTTAAAGAAAGATTAAATAATGGAGAAACGCTAGATGATGTTTTAGTTGAAGCATTTGCAACAGCTAGAGAAGCGTGTTTCAGAGTTATCGGTGAAAAACCATTCTATGTCCAAGTACTAGGTGCATTAGCAATTCATTTTGGTAACATTGCAGAAATGAAAACTGGTGAAGGTAAAACTTTAACAAGTGTTATGCCAGCATATCTAAATGCTTTAACAGGAAAAGGTGTTCATATAATTACTGTAAATGAATATCTAGCAAATCGTGATGCAAATTGGATGGGAAACATTCACAGATTTTTAGGATTAACTGTTGGTATTAACATAAGAGAGTTAAATCCAAAAGAAAAACAAGAACAATATGCATGTGACATATTGTATTCAACAAACAATGAGATTGGATTTGATTATCTAAGAGATAACATGGTTGTAAGAAAAGAAAATAGAGTGCAAAGAGAACTTAATTTTGCAATTATAGATGAAGTTGATTCGGTTTTAATAGACGAAGCAAGAACTCCTCTTATTATTTCAGGAGGAGAATTTAAAAGTGCAAATTTATATATAGACGCTGATATATTCTCTAAAAAAATAAAAAGAGAAGAAGATTTTATATATGATGAAAAAACAAAAAGTGTTACTTTAACAGACGAAGGAACAAAAAAAGCTGAAAAGCATTTTAAATTGAAAAATCTATATGATACTGAAAACTCAGAATTAGTACATTACATTAATCAAGCTTTAAGAGCTAATTACTCAATGAAAAATGATGTAGATTACGTTGTACAAGATGGTGAAATAGTAATTGTTGACCAATTTACTGGTCGTTTGATGAAAGGTAGAGCTTATAGCGATGGTCTTCATCAAGCTATTGAAGCTAAAGAAGGGGTAAAAATAAACCAAGAAACTAAAACTTTAGCTACTATTACCTTCCAAAATTTATTTAGAATGTATAAAAAATTATCAGGTATGACAGGTACTGCTAAAACAGAAGAAGAAGAATTTAGAAATATATATAACATGTTTGTTATTACTATTCCTACAAATAAACCTGTTATCCGTGAAGATATGCCCGATTTATTATATTCAACAAAAGCCGGAAAGTATAAAGCAATTGTTAACGAAATAGAAAGAAGATATAGTCTAGGACAACCAGTTTTGGTTGGTACAATTGCAATAGAAACAAGTGAACTATTAAGCCAAATGCTTAGACAAAGAAAAGTTCCTCATGAAGTATTAAATGCAAAAAATCATTTAAGAGAAGCAGAAATAATAGAAAAAATAGGTCTTGGAAAATCAGTAACAATAGCAACAAATATGGCAGGACGTGGTACAGATATTAAATTATCAGACCAAGTTAGAAACATAGGTGGATTATGTGTTATTGGTACAGAAAGACATGAATCAAGACGTATTGATAATCAGTTAAGAGGTAGAGCTGGTCGTCAAGGAGACCCTGGATTTACTCAATTCTTTGTTTCTATGGAAGATGAATTGATGATTAGATTTGGTTCTGATAGAATTAAAGGTATGATGCAAAGTTTTGGTTTTGAAGAAACTCAAGCTATTAGAAGTAAAACTTTTACAAAGGCTATAGGTTCAGCACAAGCAAGAGTTGAAGGAAATAACTTTGATACTCGTAAACAATTATTACAATACGATGATGTTATGAATAACCAAAGAGAAATAATGTATTCAAGAAGAAATGAGATTTTAGATAGTGAATCAATACATGATACAGTTCTTAAAACCATCAAAAATCATATTACCGACTTAGTTAATTCACATTTATATCCTGAAGGAAGATTAAATAATGAAGACGTACAAGCAATATTAGATTTTGCTAATCAAAATCTTCTAAATAAGGATTTAGATAAAGAAGAATTAGACAACAAAAAACCAAATGAAATTATTGAAACAATAACAGAAGCAGTAGATAAAGAATATATTAAAAAAATACAAGAAGTTCCTCAAGAAATAAAAGATGAATTTGAAAAAGCAATTTCATTAAATGTAATAGATCATCATTGGACAGAACACATTAACACAATGTCTCATTTAAGAGAAGGAATATATTTAAGAGGTTATGCTCAAGAAGACCCATTAAGAGCATATACAATTGAAGGATTTGACTTATTTGATGCAATGATGCAAAAAATAGATAAAGATATAACTATAATGATTATAAAATCAGAAATTAAACAAAACATTGAAAGAAAAGAAGTTTCAAATAAAAAAATAACTAATGACAGTGATGATTCCTTAAAGAAATCCCCAAAAAAAGTGGATAAAATCGGAAGAAATGATTTATGTAGTTGTGGAAGCGGAAAAAAATATAAACAATGTTGTGGAAAATAATATTAAAAAAATAACTTTTTAAAAGTTATTTTTTATTGTAATTAACGTAAAATAAAGATTATTTATATAAAAAATGGTCTTATTTTTGAAATAAAAGTTTATACATGTTATACTTTATATATGATATAAGGAGGTACTATGGAAATTAGTGAAATAAAAAAAATATTAATTACTATGAAAGAAGAAATAGATATTTTATGGAGGTCTCTTTGACATTGAAGAAAAAAATAAAGAGATAATAATATTAAATGCAGAAATAAATAAACAGGATTTCTGGAACAATAAAGAAAATGCAGATAAAGTTATTAAAAATTTAAACAAATTAAAAAAAGAAGCAGAAAGTTTAAAAATACTAAAAACTAAGGTGTTGGATAATATTGAACTATTAGAAATTGCCGATAATGAAATGATAAATGATATCGAAAAAGAAACAGAAGAATTAAAAAAACAATTAGAAGAATTATCAATAGAATTATTATTGAATCAACCATATGATAAAAATAATTGTGTATTTGAGATTCATTCTGGTGCTGGTGGAACAGAAGCTTGTGATTGGGCAAATATTTTATATAGAATGTATACTAGATATTTTGACAAAAAAAATTATAAATATGAGCTATTAGATAGCCAAGAAGGAGACGAAACTGGTTACAAAAGTATTTCCATGTTAGTAAAAGGTGAAAATTCCTACGGTTATTTGAAATCCGAAAAAGGTGTTCATCGTCTAATAAGATTATCTCCTTTTGATTCTAATAATAAAAGACATACTTCGTTTGCTTCAGTAGATGTTTTTCCAGAATTTGATAACAATGTAGAAATTCAAATTAATGAACAAGATATAAGAGTAGATGTCTTTAGAAGTAGTGGTGCTGGCGGACAAAGTGTAAATACAACAGATTCAGCTGTGAGAATAACTCACATTCCAACTAAAATTGTTGTTACATGTCAAAACGAAAGAAGTCAGATACAAAATAGAGAACAATGTATGAAAATGCTAAAAAATAAATTATATTTACTAGAACTTGAAAGAAAAGAAAAAGAGTTATCTGATCTACAAGGTTCATATAATAATATTGAATTTGGCTCTCAAATTAGAAGTTATGTTTTACATCCATATTCAATGATAAAAGATCATCGAACAAATATTGAAACTAGTAACACTACAAAAGTTTTAGATGGTGATATAGAAATATTTATAAATGGATACTTGAAAGGAGAAAAATAATGAATTTTTTTAAGAAAAAAGTTTCTATAGATGAAAATATAATAAAAAGAATTTATAAAAAATTCAGATTAAGAAGATATTTAGAATTAATAGCAGGTTTATTGTTAGTAGCAATTGCTTTTAACTTATTCTTACTGCCAAATAATATTGTTTTTGGTGGTGTAAGTGGTTTTTCAATAATCATTAAAAACATTTGCGATATAGAACCATCAAAGTTCATAATGCTTTCTTCAGTAGTTTTATTGATAATTAGTTTGATCTTTTTAGGAAAAGAAAAAACATTTGCTTCTTTACTTGGTTCCCTTTTACTTCCGGTATTTGTTGAACTAACAGCAAATGTTGGTGAAGTTCTAAAATTTGATACTTCTCAAATACTTTTATCCGCAATATTTGGAGGAATAGTATTTGGTCTGGGAGCTGGACTAGTATTCAGAGCAGGTTTTACAAGTGGAGGAACAGACATAATAAATCAAATAATATCCAAATACATGAAGGTTAGCATGGGAAGTGCAATGATTATGAGTGATGGATTAATTGTTTTAGGTGGAGTATTCGTCTTCGGAGTAACAAAATTAATGTACGCTCTAATTGTTTTATATATTATAAGTATTTTAACAGATAAAGTTTTATTAGGAATCTCTGATTCAAAAGCTTTTTATATAATTGCTGAAAAAGATGATGAAATAAAAGAATTTATTTTGAAATATTTGGGACATGGAGTAACAATATTTGATGCAAGAGGTGGTTTTACAAATGAAAGACAAAAAGTTCTTTTATGTGTAATACCAACTAAAGAATATTTTAAATTAAAAGAAGGTATTCATGAGATTGACTCTACTGCATTCTTCGTAGTTACAGATGCCTATGAAGTATACGGCGGTGAGTAAAATGTTTAAGAAAAAAAAGAAAACAATTTTAACTAAAAAAGATACAATTATTTCTTATATAGGAAAATACTTAATATTATTAGCTACTATGTTTGTTTCTGCAGTAGCCTTTAATTTATTGCAAAGACCATTAGATTTAGTAACAGGCGGAGTATCAGGTATAACAATAATAATAAATAATTTTATTGAAATAAGTCCATCGCAAATAATGCTTGTTACATCAGTTTTATTATTACTGATTGGAGTAATGTTTTTAGATAGAGAAAAAATAATTTCATCTTTGGTTGTGTCTTTGGTATATCCATTTTTTGTAGAAATTACAACTAACATCTCAACAGTAATAAAAGTAGATACTTCAGATCAATTATTAATAGCCTTATTTCTAGGAATTATAAGTGGAGTAACAACTGGTATTAATTTAAAAACAGGATTAAGTACTGGCGGATTTAATATTATTTCCCAAGCAATTTATAAATTTAAAAAAATATCTATTTCTAAGACAAGTTTTCTATTAAATGGAATAGTAGTAATTATAGGTGGTCTATCTTTTGGTAGTACGATGGTAATGTATGCCATAATAGTTATATATATAAGTAACTTAGTAACTGATAGAATCTTAATAGGAATTTCTAAAAATAAAAGTATGTATATATTAACCAAAAAAGAAAAAGACGTAGAAGAATATATTTTAAATGTTCTTGGCCATGGAGTAACAGAATTTAATGTAAAAGGTGGTTATGAATTAAATAAAAAACATGCACTAATGACGGTTATCCCAAACAGTGATTATTTTAAATTAAAAGAGGGTATACGTCTTATAGATGAAACAGCTTTTATAATAATAATGGACTCATATCAACTAATGGGTGGAGAATAACAATAGATAAACAATATGAAGAATAAAATCATAATGAAGGATAGGTGATGTATATGGAATTTATTTGTATCAACGATGTTACTAAACAATATAAAAATGGAGTAACAGCGATATATGATTTAAACTTAAAAATTAAAAAAGGTGATTTTGCTTTTATTATAGGTGGTTCAGGTAGCGGTAAATCTACATTGATAAAAATGCTATATAGAGAAGAAAAACCAACAAGAGGAGAAATTGTAGTAGGTGGACTAAATGTAGCCAAACTAAGAAACAGCAAAGTTTATAAAATCAGAAGAAAACTAGGTATAGTCTTCCAAGATTATAGATTACTTCCTAAGTCTAATGTATACGAAAATGTTGCATTTGCTCTAGAGGTAATAGGAGCAAAAAAAACTGAAATAAGAACAAAAACTCTTAAGGCTCTTGAATTAGTAGGCCTAAAAGGAAAAGTAAGGGATTATCCAGATCAATTATCTGGAGGAGAACAACAAAGAGTAGCTATAGCAAGAGCCATAGTTAATTCTCCAAAACTCCTTTTATGCGATGAACCTACAGGTAACTTAGATCCAGAAATGAGTATGGAAATAATGAGAGTTCTTGAAAATATTAATAAAACTTTAGGGACAACAATAATAATGGCAACTCATGATAAAGAAATAGTAAACAAAATGAAAAAAAGAGTAATAGTCCTTAAAGAAGGAAGATTGATAAACGATTATGAGAAAGGAAAATATGATGATGAAGCTATTAAGAATGATTAATTTTAGTTTAAGAGATGCTTTTAAAAGTGTATTCAGAAATTTTTCTTTATCACTAGCATCAATAACATGTATAACAATAACATTAGTTATAGTCGCTGTATCTTTAATTTTAAGTGCTAACGTAGAAAACTTCTCTAAAAAAATTAGAGAAGATGTAACAATGGTTGTATATGTCAATAATGGAGCAACCACTGAGCAAGTAGAAACAATAAGACAACAAATAGCTTCCTTAGATAATATAGCAACTTTAGATTTTAAGTCTAAAGATATGGTTAAGCAAGAAATGCAATCTTCTGATGAATTTTTAAATAGTATTATGAGTGAATGGTCAGCAGAAGAAAACCCTCTAAAAGATACATTTCTAGTAACTGTAAAAGATATTGAAAAAATAAAAACAACAGTTACTTCAATCAGAAGTTTAGAAAATGTTAACTTAGTAGACTATGGTGAAGAAATGATTGATAAGTTAATAACTGTTTTTAAAGTAATAGAAAAAGTATCAATAGGAGCAGTTATAGCTTTAGTAGCAGTAACTATTTTCCTAATTATAAATACTATCAAATTAACAATTTATTCAAGAAAAAGAGAAATATCAATAATGAGACTTGTTGGTGCAAGTAATTTTACAATCAAGAATCCTTTTGTTTTTGAAGGTATAATATTAGGTTTATTAGGTTCTATATTACCAGTATTAGCTATTATTTTTGGATATAATTCTGTATATACTCATTTTGATGGAAAAGCAATATCTCCACTAATAACACTGATAAAACCCACTCCATTTGTATATTATTTATCTGCAATAATTGTCTTAATGGGTATTGTTGTAGGGATGATTGGTAGTTATAGAGCTGTTAAAAGATATTTGAAGGTGTAACTATGAATAAGATAAAAACATTAACTTTTATATTTTCCATAATTACTTTGTTTACTGTAACTTCCATTCAAGTAAAAGCAGAAACTTTAGCTGATTATGAAAATCTTTTGCAAAAATATAAAAATGAACAAGCAAAAAATCAAAGTGAAATAAATAAGACTGATTCAGCTATTAACTCTGCAAAAGCAGAAATAGAAAATATAAAAAAAGAATTAATAGCAATGACTCAAGAAGTAGAAAAAATGAAACAAGAAATAATTGCTTACAATCAAGAAATAAGTGATAAAAGTTTAGAGACAAAAGAATTATTTCAATACTTACAAATGTCTCAAAGTGAAAATACATATCTTGAATATGCACTAGGAGCTACAGATATGACTGATTTAATATATAGATTATCAGTTATAGAACAATTAGTTGATTATAATAAAAAGAAAATAGAAAATCTTGAACAATTAATAGAAAATAATAAAGCTAGAGAAATTCAATTAGCTGAAAAAGAAAAACAACTAGCTGTAAAAAGAGAAACTGCAACAAGTAGAATATCTAATTTAACCGGTGTAAAAGCGAGTTTGAATTCTAACTCAGTATCAGTATCTCAACAAATTAAAATATATGATGAAATAGTTTCTAATTATAAAAAATTAGGATGTAAATCAACAGATATTATAGGTGTTGATTGTGCAAAAACAAACAATGCTGGTGAATTTGTTAGACCTGTTCAATCTGGTTACATAACAAGTGAATTTGGTAATAGATGGGGAGGACTACATAGAGGATTAGATATTTCTAACGGTAATCCATATTCAACAAGGATTTATCCTGTTGCCAATGGAACTATAAAAGCAAAATATTATGATTACTATGGGGCTTTAACAATTGTAATAGAACATAGAACAGTAACAGGAAAATATTTTTCTTCTCTTTATACACACATGAGTTCATTTGCTCCTAATGTTTACGTAGGTAAATCAGTTACGATAAATGATTATATTGGTATAATGGGGAACACAGGATATTCTCAAGGAGCACATTTACATTTAGAGGTTGTTCCTTGTAGACTTTATAACTTAGCAGATAAAAACTGTGGAACATGGGCAAAATATACGAGTTATGTAAGTGGCATTTACAAAAATGGTTCTTATAAAGGTCCAAGAGATTATATATATTTCCCAGCAACAAGAGTAACCTTTACAACACGTAGATAATAAATTATGAATTAGGAATTATTTCTAATTCTTTTTTTATTTTTATGATATAATATTTCCAGGTGATTGAAATGGAAAAAGTAAGAACAAGATTTGCACCAAGTCCAACTGGATTTATGCACATAGGAAATTTAAGAAGTGCTTTATTTGAGTACTTAGTAGCAAAAACAAACAAAGGTGATTTTGTATTGAGAATAGAAGATACAGATCAAACTAGATATGTTGAAGGAGCAGTAGAATTTATATATGATACTCTTAAAATTTGTAATATAGAAGTAGATGAAGGACCTTTAAACGGAGGAAATTTTGGACCATATACACAAAGCGAAAGACTTGAATTATATAAAGAATATGCAAACAAATTAGTTGAAAGTGGAAGTGCTTACTATTGTTTTTGTAATGAAGAAAGATTAGATAATTTAAGAAAAGAAGCAGAAGAAGCAAAAGTTCCTTTTATGTATGATGGACATTGTAAAAGTTTAACTAAAGAACAAATAGAAGAAAAAATTAAAAATAATGAAAAATATGTAATAAGACAAAGAATGCCAAAAGAAGGAAAAACTTCTTACGAAGATTTAGTTTATGGACCAATTACAATTGAAAATTGTCTTTTAGAAGATCAAATTCTTTTAAAAAGTGATGGATATCCTACATACAATTTTGCAAATGTTATAGATGATCATTTAATGGAAATATCACATGTTGTAAGAGGAAATGAATATTTATCTTCTACACCAAAATATTTATTATTATATGAAGCATTTGGATGGGAAAGTCCAATATATATCCATCTTCCACACATAGTTAAAGAAGGTGGAAAGAAGATTTCTAAACGTGATGGAGATTCAACGTTTATGGATTTATATAATGATGGATATTTACCAGAAGGAATTATAAATTATTTAGCATTACTAGGTTGGTCTCCAGCAGATAATGAAGAAATTTTCTCATTAGAAGAACTAATTAATAAATTTGATGTAAAAAGAATAAATAATTCCCCAGCAGTATATGATGTTAAAAAACTTAGATGGGTAAATGCTCATTATATAAAAAGATTAACAATAGAAGAATTATTAAAAATAACAATTCCTCATCTAAAAGAAAATTATGACTTAAGTAGTAAAACAGAAGAATGGTTAAAAGAACTAGTTTCTATATATCAAAATCATATTTCTTATGGGAAAGAAATAGTTGAAGTTACAAATCTATTCTTTAAAGAAAAAGTAATTATTAACGAAGAAGAACAAGAAATTTTAAATGAAGAAGGAGTTAATAATACTTTAGAAGTATTTAAACAAGAAATTTTATCTATTAGTGATTGGAATGTAGATAGTATTAATCAAGCTATTAATAATACAAAAGAAAAAGCTCAAGTAAAAGGGAAAATGCTATATATGCCAATAAGAATAAAAACTACCGGTCAAATGCATGGACCAGAATTACCAAATACTATTCATTTACTAGGTAAAGATTTAGTAGTGACAAGACTTAATGCATAAAGGAGTGATAATTTGAAACTATATAATACTTTAACAAAAAAAATAGAAGACTTCGTTCCAATTGAAGACGGAAAAGTAAAGATGTACACTTGCGGGCCTACTGTTTATCATTATGCTCATATTGGTAATTTAAGAACTTATATATTTGAAGACATATTAGAAAAGAGCCTAAGATATTCTGGATATGATGTAACAAGGGTTATGAATATAACAGATGTAGGTCATATGAGTAGTGATGCTGATACTGGTGAAGATAAAATGTCTAAGGGAGCAAAAAGAGAAGGAAAAACAGTTTATGAAATAGCTGATTTTTATACAAAATCTTTTTTTGAGGACTGTGAAAAGTTAAATATTGATAAACCAAGTATAGTATCAAAAGCTAGTGATAATATTGATCAATATATAAAAATGATAGAAAAAATGTTAAAAGAAGAGTATGCATATATTTCAGATGGAAATGTATATTTTGATATAACAAAAGCAAATGAATATTACAAACTATCTGGAAAAAATCCTGAAGATTTAAAAGTAGGAGTAAGGGATACTGTAGAAGAAGATAAATCAAAAAGAAATCCATATGATTTTGGATTATGGTTTACTATTTCAAAATTTGCTGATCAAGATATGAAGTGGGATTCTCCTTGGGGAGTTGGATACCCAGGATGGCATATTGAATGTTCTGGTATTTCAATGAAATATCTAGGAGAATACTTAGATATCCACTGTGGAGGAGTAGATAATGTTTTCCCGCATCATACTAATGAAATAGCTCAATCAGAAGCTTTTTGTGGACATAAATGGTGTAACTATTGGGTTCACGGAGAACACTTAAATGTTCAAAGTGGAAAAATGAGTAAGTCAACAGGAGAATTTTTAACTGTTTCATTACTAGAAGAAAAAAATTATAACCCTCTAAGTTATAGATATTTATGTTTAACGAGTCATTATAGAAATAACTTAGTATTTACATATGAAGCCTTAGAAACAGCAGAAACTTCTTATTTAAAGTTAAAAAATAGAATAAAACAACTTGATAGAACTCCAAATTTAAAAGAAGGAAAAATAGATTTCTATAAAGATAAATTTTTAGAAGCTCTTTCTAATGACTTAAACACATCAAATGCAATAACTCTAATTTATGACATCATAAAAGATGAAGAATTAACTGATTTTACAAAACTATATTTAATAGAAGATTTTGATAAAGTTCTTTCATTAGGATTAATAGAAGAAGAAAAGAAAGTTGATAAGGATTTAGAAAAATATATAGAAGAAAAAATACTAGAAAGAAATAATGCTAAGATTAATAAAGATTATCAACTAGCAGATTCTATAAGAGAAGAACTTCTTTCTAAAGGAATAAAAATAATAGATTCAAGAGAAAAAACAACATACGAATTAATATAAAGGAGGACTAAATGGATTTTGTAAGTTTAATATTAATGGTAATAGCCGTTATTATAACAATGGCTTCTCAATTCTACGTTACATCAAAGTATAATTTTTTTAAAACAAAAAAATTAAAAAAGGATATTACTGGTGTAGAAGTAGCTAGAAAAATTTTAGATAATAATGGATTAAAAGATATTTATGTAACCGAAACAGAAGGTATTCTTTCAGATCATTATGATCCAAACAGAAAAGTTGTAAGATTGTCTAAAGATATATTTAACGGAAATACAATAGCTTCAGCAAGTGTAGCAGCACATGAAGTTGGACACGCTGTTCAAGACAAAGAAGGATATTTTTTCATAAAATTAAGAGGAATATTTTTCCCTCTAGTAAGTTTTGCCTCTAAATTTGGTTATGTAGCTATATTAATAGGATTTTTAGCTAATATAACTGATTTAATATGGGTCGGTATAGGAATGGAAATAATAATCCTGTTATTTCAATTAATAACTTTACCAGTAGAATTTGATGCTTCTAAAAGAGCTCTTGTTTTCTTAGAAAAAGAAGACTTCTTAGAAAAAGAAGAATTAGAAGATAGTGAAAGCATGCTTAGAGCTGCTGCTTTAACATATGTAGCAAGTGTAGCTACAACATTATTAGAAATATTAAGATTAGTCTTAATATTAACAGGAAGAGACGATTAAAATACTAATCGTTTTTTTATATTAAGTATGATATAATTCCTAGAGGTGATATGAATGGATTTAATGGAAATAAATGTACTTGTTTTAGCATATTTAGGAGATACAGTATATGAAAACTATATTAGAAGATTTTTAATAAAACAAAGTATAAATAATGTAAATTACTTACAAACAAAATCAATAGAATATGTAAGTGCAAAAAAACAATTTATCTTTATAAAGGATTTAATAGCTGATAATTTTTTTACAGAAGAAGAATTATCAGTTATAAAAAGAGCAAGAAATTATAAAAGTTCTTCTCATCCAAAAAATTGTGATATTATATCATATAAATATGCTACTGCTTTAGAAGCTGTAATAGGATATTTAACTTTGAAAAAAGAAGATAATAGAGTAAAAGAAATAATGGAAAGGATAATAGGTGAAAATATATGTTAATATATGGAAAAAATGTTGCAGAGGAATATTTAAAAAAAGGTAAAAAAATAAAAAAAATAATAATTCAAGAAGGCTTTAATGACAAAAATATAGATTCTCTTCTAGAAAATAAAAAATTCAATATAGAGGAAAAGTCTAAATATGAATTAGACCAACTTGTAAATGGTTCGCATCAAGGTATAATCATGGATGTAGGTGATTTTGAATATAAAAATATAGATTTAATTGACAATTGTAGTGAAGAAGAAGTTGTTCTAATACTAGATCATATTGAAGATCCACACAATTTTGGAGCTATAATCAGAACGGCAGAAGCCGCTGGAATTAAAGATATTATTATTCCAAAAGATAGATCAGTATCGGTGAATTCTACAGTTATAAAAACTAGCACGGGAGCAGTTTTAAATATGAATATTATTATGGTAGCTAATTTATCTAATAGTATAGAATATCTAAAAAATAAGGGCTTCTGGGTTGTTGGTACAGCTCTTGAAGATTCAGTAGATTTTAGAAGTATTAACTATGAAGGAAAAATTGCTCTAGTTATTGGTAATGAAGGTTCAGGAATGACTAGATTGACAAAAGAAAAATGTGATTTTATTGCCAAAATACCTATGTATGGAGAAACAAATAGTCTGAATGCTTCAGTAGCATCAGGAGTAATGATATATGAAGTACTAAGACAAAAAGGAAAGTAGGAATTTATTTGGACTATAAAGGTTACAATGACTATGAAGTATTGTACATGATTTCAGAAAATGATGAATGTGCAACATCAATAATTTATCAAAAGTATAAACCAATCATTTTATCTATAGCTAATATACATAAAAACGAAGCATCTAATTTAGGTATAGATTATGATGATTTAGTACAGGAAGGCATGTACGGTTTAAGTAAAGCTATAAAAACATACGACTCTAATAATACTTTATTTTATACTTATGCTGTTATATGTATTAAAGGGCATATAAAAAACTTGATTAGAACTTGCTTAACTAAAAAACAAAGCATACTAAATAATTCAATATCTCTTTCGTACTCGATAGATGAAGGAAGAGAGCTAGAAGAAGAAATAGCAGATAACAGAGACTATTCGACTACAAAAGCAATTAAATATTTAGAAGAAAAAGAATTAATCAAAAACTTTATGTATGATTTAAAAGATAAAGAAAGAGAAATATTTGAATTGAAACTAAATGGATTTTCTAATAAAGAAATAACTGAATTATTAACGTATGAAAGAAAAAAAGTAGATAACATAGTTTTTAAATTAAAAACAAAATTTTCTTTGTTCCTAACAAACTATTGAAAAATTAATATTCAATGATATAATTGATATAGTAGAGGATGATTAAATGAGTACTAGTAATAGAAGTAGTTTAGATAATTGGTTTATCATTAATCGTGATAGAGAACTAATCCCTGATAAAATGTATAAATTTAATAGGGAACTTAAAAAATATCATGATTTAAATAAATGCTTATTAACTGTTAAACCTAATTGTATATATGTAATAGATGATCAAATTGAGTTTAATGAAGGAATTATATTAAAAAGTAATGATCAGAATATGAAAAATAAAAACATTGAAGAAATGTGTTCATATTTTATAGGAAGATATCTTGAATTCAATGATACTAACGGATTAATGAATATAGAGGTATTGAAAAACAGATTTGATGTATATTCATATTTATTCAATGATGCTGAAAAAGAATATTTTCACGATGTCTTAATTGATGGAAATTATATGTACTATTCAGATTTTATAGACATAAAAAAAGGTCAACAAGGAAACAATAAAGAAACAAATAAAGTTTTGGTTAAAGATTCAGGTATAAATAAGACTCTTGTCTATGATGACGAAACAGGAAATGTTTCATATATCCTTGTTATGACTATAACAGGATTTATAACTCTGTTAGGTAGTTTATTATTTATATACACCTTTATGATTAAATAACATTGACTAATTACACCATATGTGTTATTTTATATGTAACACGAAAAGGTGTTTTTATTTTGGAAAAATGGAGATGAAAAAATGGCAAAATTTGAAAAGTCAAAAAGAGAAATAGTTGATGTTGATTTAGAAATAGAAAAATTAACAAAGACAAAAAAAGAAACAACTAAAAAAGTTGTTAAACAAACAGAAAAAAAACAAACACCAAAGAAAAAAGAAACTAAAAATAAAAAGAAAAAAGAAAGCAAAATAATTAATTTCTTTAAGGAAGTAAAACACGAAATGTCTAAAGTTCAATTTCCGGGTAGAAAAGAAATGGTTAAATACTCTTTAGCAACAGTTATCTTTATACTATTCTTTAGTATTTTATTTTACGTAGTTGAAATAATAATAGCAGCATTGAAAGCGTGGGTGTAAAAATGGAAAAACAATGGTATGTAGTAAATACTTATTCTGGTCATGAGAATAAAGTAAAAGAAAAACTAGAAATGAGAGCAGAATCATTAGATATGCAAGAATATATCTATAGAGTTATTGTTCCTGAACAAACAGAAATCGAAGTAAAAGATGGAGTTCAAAAAGAAAAAATAAAGAAAATGTTCCCAGGATATATACTAGTTGAAATGGTTATGAGTGATGAAGCTTGGTATGTAGTAAGAAACACTCCAGGAGTAACAGGGTTCATAGGATCAAGTGGTAAAGGGGCAAAACCTACTCCATTACAACCATATGAAGTAGATTCAATTCTAAGCAATATGGGAATAAGCAGATTAGATATTAATAAAGAATTAGAAAAAGGTATTAAAGTTAAAATAGCAGCTGGTCCATTCTTAGGAATGTATGGGACAATTGATGAAGTTGATACTGTAAATCAAAAGATTATTTTATTAGTAGACTTGTTTGGACAAGAAACGTCAGTTGAAGTAAATATTTCTGAAATAGAAATAGTTTAATGGAAAACTTTAAAAAAACACTAACAATAGATCAATATATATTAATTAAAGAAGAAGCTTATAAAAGAGTTGAAGATTTTTATAAATTAACCAATAAGGAATTAAAAAAGAAATATATAGAAGATAATTGTCCGATAAAAGAAAATAAAGAAGCGGAATTAATATTTAAAAATACTTTACTAATCCCTGATGACAAAACTTTCTTAATAGAAAGTGAAGACATAAAAAGGGTAATTAATAATTTAAAAGAAAAATATAAAGTTCCAGCTAATATTATAATTACAAAATACTTAGAATTATATTCTTATCATTATAACGAACTGATAAAAGAAATAAAATTCTATGAACCAAACTTTTCTAATTGTAGAGAAAGTAATATAATAAACAAAGAATTAAAAGAAAAAAAAGAGCTTAAATTAGATATAATTGAAACTCTATGGCCTGATTATGACGCTTTTCCAGATGAAACTAAAAAAATAAGATAAATAAATTCTTGATTTTTCGTTAGAATGATGGTATTATCTAAAGTGCTATATTTTAAATATAGGATTTTAGTGGGAAGCGCGGAATTTTCAAGCTATTTGAACCACTCGCGAAAACAAAAAAAAATAATAGGAGGTGTTTTTCGTGGCAAGAGAAGTTGTAAGAAAAATAAAACTACAAATTGAAGCTGGTAAAGCTACACCTGCTCCACCAGTTGGAACAGTATTAGGGCCTGCCGGAGTTAATTTACAAGAATTTTGTGTTAAGTACAATGATGCAACAAGAGAATTTATGGGAGATATAGTTCCTGTAGAAATTTCAGTTTATGATGATAGAACTTTTGAATTTGTAATCAAAACTTCACCAGTATCATTTTTACTTAAAAAAGCTGCAAAAATTAGTAAGGGTTCTAAAAAGTCACCAGAATTATCTGGAACAATAACAAGAGAACAATTAAAAGAAATAGCAGAAAAAAAATTGCCAGATTTAAATGCTTACGGAGTAGAAGAAGCAATGAGAATTGTTGAAGGTACAGCACGTAACATGGGAATCAAAATAGAAGACTAAAATAATAATAAATACATATAGGTTTATACCTATGTGGGAGGAAAAACCGCTAAACCACATAAGGAGGAATTAAAGTGAAAAAAAGAGGAAAGAAATACGTAGAAGCTGCTGCAAAAGTAGAAAAAGCAAAAGCTTATACTAAAGAAGAAGCTGTTAAGTTAGCAAAAGAAACATCAGTTAGTAAATTTGATGCTTCAGTTGAACTTGCAATTCGTCTAAATCTTGATACTAAAAAAGCAGATCAACAATTAAGAGGAGCAATGGTATTGCCACACGGAACTGGTAAAACTAAAAAAGTTTTAGTAGTTGCTAAAGGGGAAAATGCTAAAAAAGCAGAAGCTGCTGGTGCTGACTTTGTTGGTGATATGGATATTTTAACTAAAATTGAAAAAGAAAATTGGTTCGAATTTGATGTTATGATAGCAACACCAGATATGATGCCATTATTAGGAAAATTAGGGAAGGTATTAGGTCCTAAAGGATTAATGCCAAATCCAAAGACAGGAACTGTTACTACAGATGTTGCAAAAGCAGTAGAAGAAGTAAAAGCAGGTCGTGTTGAATATAGAACTGACAGTTTTGGTAATGTTCATGCTATAATTGGAAAATCTTCATTTACTGAAGAACAATTATTAGATAATCTTAATGCTTTCGTTGGAACAATAATTAAAGCAAAACCAACAGGAGCAAAAGGAGAATACATTAAAAATGTTAGTATCACAACTACTATGGGTCCTGGAATCAAAATAATTTCAAATTCTTTTGACAAATAAGAATACATAGTATATAATAATTTTAAATTTATTGGTGCCATAGACAGTAGGTAAAAAAGTAAATCCTACCGAGGAACTTATACGAAGTTTATTAAGTTCTCGGATAAGTCTGAGAACTTTTTGTATGGCATCCCTAAATAAATATAATAGGAGGTGTTTTAATGGCAAATGTTAAAATATTAGCTGAAAAACAAAATACAATTGATAAAATCAAAGAAACAGTTAATAATTCTAACACAGTAGTTTTGTTTGATTATCGTGGATTAACAGATAATGAATCTAAACTATTAAGAATTAAGTTAAGAGAAAACGATTCTGATTATAAAGTATACAAAAATACATTAATGAACAGAGCGCTACAAGATCTTAACATTGATCTTTCTAAAGATTTAGAAGGACCAAGTGCATTAGCTTATGGTAATGACACAATAGCACCAATTAAGGTGTTAGCAGATTTCGCTAAAGAACACTCAGCATTAGTATTAAAAGTAGGGATAGTTGATGGAGAAGTTTCAAGTCATGAAACTTTAGTTGAACTTTCTAAGATACCTTCAAGAGAAGGATTACTTACAATGCTTGCTAGTGGTTTGATAGGTATACCAAGAGATTTATCTATTTGTTTAGATTTATACTCAAAGGACAAAGAAAATTAAAATTATAGGAGGAATTATAAAATGGCAAAATTAACAAGAGATAGCTTTATTGAAAGCTTAAAAGAAATGTCTTTATTAGAAATTAAAGAATTAGTAGACGCAATGAAAGAAGAATTTGGAGTAGATCCAAGTGCAGTAGCAGTAGCTGCAGCACCAGTTGCAGCAGCAGAAGAAAGTTCTACAGTTTCAGTAGTAATTACTGATGGTGGAGCTGCTAAAGTTGCAGTAATCAAAGTTGTTAAAGAATTAACAGGATTAGGTTTAAAAGAATCTAAAGATATCGTTGATAACGGTGGAGCTGTTAAGGAAAACATTTCTAAAGACGAAGCTAAAGAAATCAAAGCTAAGTTAGAAGAAGCTGGAGCAACAGTAGAAGTTAAATAATTAAAGAGGGAAACCTCTTTTTTTTTGAAAAAATACTTGCAAAAAAATAAAAATTATTGTAAAATGAAAGGTACGGAAGGAGAACTAACTTATACTATAATTAAGTTGGTTCTCTTTTACTTTGCAAGGTGGTGTGATATGGGGCAATATTTTAGTAATGACAAATTACCAAGTGACATACAAAAATATCATACAAAAATTTATGGTAAAGAATTTATTTTTAGTACTGATAATGGTGTCTTTTCAAAAGAAAAACTAGATTATGGAACAAGGTTTTTGTTAGAAACAATTCCAATTAATAAATTTTATGGAAACATTCTTGATATAGGTTGTGGATATGGTCCGATAGGTATAACTGTTGGAAAATTAACAAATTGTTTTGTTGATATGTGCGACGTTAACAAAAGAGCAATTCATCTTGCAGAAATAAATGCAAGAGATAACAAAGTGGATAACGTCAGGATATTCGAAAGTGATACTTGGTCTAATATAGATAAAAAGTATGATGTAATTATTACTAATCCTCCAATTAGAGCTGGTAAAAAAGTTGTTTATGATATAGTCATGAATGCAAAAGACCATCTCGAAAAAAATGGGAATTTATATATAGTGATTAGAAAAGAGCAAGGTGCTAAATCGATGATCAAAGATTTAGAAAAATATTATCAAGTCGAAGTGTTAGAAAAAAACAAAGGTTTTTTCATAATTAATGCAAAAACAATTGACTTGTTGACTGAGTTATGGTAATAATATAACTTGGCAACGTATTATTTTTTTAAAAAATATGTTCTTTGATTATAATGTATAGGGGTGAATTTTAGTGGCATATAAAATTGTAAATTGTGGTGAACACAGACAAAGACGAAGTTTCTCAAAAATAAGAAACACTTATGAACTAAAGGATTTATTGGAAATCCAAACAAAATCATACCAATGGTTTGTAACTGATGGTATAAAAGAAGTATTCGACGACCTTTTTCCAGTGGAAAATTTTGCTGGAACTTTATCATTAGAGTTTGGAGAATATCATTTCGATGAACCTAGATATTCTATAAAAGAATGTAAGGATCGCGAAACTACTTTTGCTGCGCCTTTAAAAGTTGAAGTTAGATTATTTAACAATGAAACTGGTGAAGTAAAAGAACAAGAAATATTCTTAGGGGATATGCCTATAATGACAGACAGTGGAACATTTGTAATAAATGGAGCTGAACGTGTTATAGTATCTCAATTAGTTAGAAGTCCAAGCGTTTATTATAATAGAGAAATCGACAAGAATGGTAGAAGTGTAATAACTTCTCAAATAATTCCTACAAGAGGAACTTGGTTAGAATTCGAAGTGGATGCAAGAGACGTCTTATACGTTAGAATTGATAGAACAAGAAAAGTAACATTAACAACATTGTTACGTGCTTTTGGTTTGTCTTCAGATGAGGATATTAAAAATCTATTTGGAGAAAGTGATTACATTAGCAATACAATGTTAAAAGATTCAACTAAAAACTTAGATGAAGCTTTGATAGAAATATACGAAAAACTTAGACCAGGTGAACCAGCAACGCTTGATTCATCTAAAAATCATATTATTACAAGATTCTTTGATGAATTTATATATGATTTAGCTAAAGTAGGAAGATATAAATTTAACAGAAAATTAAATGTAGCAGAAAGACTACTTAATCAAACATTAGCAGAAGATATTATTGTTGATGGAAATGTAGTTATTGAAAAAGACACATTAATTAATAAAGATGTTCTTGACAAACTAAAAGAAATTTTAGCTAATGGTTATGGTGTTCAAGAAGTTAAAATCAATGAAGAATTAGATAGTTATAATAAAGTGCAAGTTATTAAAGTTTATAATCCAACTAATAAAAAAGAAAAAATTTCAGTAATTGGAAATGATCAAACAATCGATGTTAAACGTTTAACTATTTCAGATGTTTTTGCATCAGTTTCATATTACTTAAATTTACTTGCTGGAGTAGGTAACTTTGATGAAATAGATCACTTAGGAAATCGTCGTATTAGACAAGTAGGTGAATTATTACAAAATCAATTTAGAATAGGTGTTTCTAGAATGGAAAGAGTAATTCGTGAAAGAATGACTACTCAAGAAATGGAAGAAGTAACTCCTAAAACATTAATTAATATTAGACCAGTAACTGCAGCTATGAAAGAATTCTTTGGAAGCAGCCAACTTTCTCAATTTATGGATCAAATTAATCCTATTTCAGAATTAACAAACAAGAGACGTTTATCTGCATTAGGACCAGGTGGTTTATCAAGAGATAGAGCTGGTATGGAAGTTCGTGACGTTAACGCTTCCCATTATGGAAGAATATGTCCAATAGAATCTCCAGAAGGACCAAATATCGGTCTTATCACATCATTAGCAAGTTATGCTAAAGTAGATGATTATGGGTTTATAATGACTCCATATAGAAAAGTAGAAAACAGACAAATTACTGATCAAGTAGATTACTTAACAGCTGATGAAGAAAATGATGTAATAATCTCACAAGCAACAGTTGGAACAAATGAAGAAAACGTAATGATCGATGATCAAGTTGCTGCTCGTTTTAGAGGAGAAAATATTTTAATTAATCCTGATCAAGTAGATTATATAGATGTATCACCACAACAAGTTGTTGCGGTAACTACAAGCTGTATACCTTTCCTTGAACATGATGATGCAACTCGTGCATTGATGGGAGCAAACATGCAACGTCAATCAGTGCCTTTATTAAAGGCAGAAGCACCATTTGTAGGAACAGGTGTTGAATATATTGCAGCAAGAGATTCAGGAGCAGCTATAGTTTCAAAAGCAGATGGTATTGTTGAATATGTAGATGCTAGAACAGTAGTTGTAAAAAACAAAACAGGAAAAGATACATATCACTTAGCTAATTTTGAAGAATCAAATCAAGATTCATGCTACCACCATAGACCAATAGTTAAAGTAGGAGACGAAATAAAAAGAGGTCAAGTTTTAGCAGATGGTCCAAGTATGGATCAAGGAGAATTAGCATTAGGTAAAAACGTAGTTGTAGCATTCATGACATTTAATGGATATAACTATGAAGATGCTGTTATCTTAAATGAAAAATTAGTAAAGGATGATGTTTATACATCAATACATATAGAAGATTATGAAATTCAATGTAGAGAAACTAAGTTAGGACCAGAAGAAATTACAAGAGATATTCCTAATGTAAGTGACGAAGCAAGAAAAAATCTTGATGAAAATGGTATTATAGCAGTAGGGACAGAAGTAAAAGAAGGAGATATCTTAGTTGGTAAAGTTACTCCAAAAGGTATGGCTGAACTTACTTCAGAAGAAAAATTATTACATGCTATCTTCGGAGAAAAAACTCGTGAAGTTAGAGATACATCATTAAGAGTTCCACATGGTGGAGATGGTATTGTTCATGAAGTTAAAGTTTATTCTAGAAAAGATAATGATGAATTACCAGCAAGTGTAAGTAAAGTAATAAGAATTTACATAACACAAAAACGTAAGATTCAAATTGGGGATAAAATGGCAGGACGTCATGGAAATAAAGGGGTTATCTCATTAATTCTTCCTTCGGAAGATATGCCATTCTTACCAGATGGTACTCCAGTAGATATTATGTTAAATCCACAAGGGGTTCCATCACGTATGAACCTTGGACAAATTTTAGAATTACATTTAGGTATGGCAGCTAAAAAATTAAATGTTCATGTGGCTACTCCAGTATTTGATGGAGCTAAAACAAATGACATAGCAGAAATGCTACAAGAAGCAGGAATGGATCCAGATGGGAAGACTGTTCTATATGATGGTAGAACTGGTGAACCATTTGATAATAGAATTTCAGTTGGTGTTATGTATATGATTAAACTTCACCACATGGTTGATGATAAATTACATGCAAGATCAACAGGACCTTACTCTCTAGTAACGCAACAACCACTTGGAGGAAAAGCTCAATTTGGTGGACAAAGATTTGGAGAAATGGAAGTTTGGGCGCTATATGCATATGGTGCTGCTCATACATTACAAGAAATCATTACTTATAAATCAGATGACGTTATTGGACGTGTAAAAGTATATGAAGCAATCGTTAAGGGACAAGAAATTAATCAAGCAGGAATTCCAGAATCATTTAAAGTATTAATGAAAGAATTCCAAGCTTTAGGTCTAGATATAAATATTATAGATGATGAACAAAATATTCTTGATCTTAAAACAATTGAAGAAGAAGAATACAAAGATGAAATTAAATTAGATTTAGAAGATATTGTTATTTCTAAAAATAATGACATTGAAGAAGAATCAGATGAAGAAGATGAAAACTTCGAAGATGAAGAAGATCTAGATGAAGGCTTTGAAGATGAAGTAGAAGAAGATATGAAAGGAGATGATTATTAATGTTAGCTGTTGATAAATTTGAAGCATTAAAAATTGGTATTGCATCTCCTGAAAAAATTCGTGAATGGTCATACGGAGAAGTAAAAAAACCTGAAACAATTAACTATCGTACTTTAAGACCTGAAAGAGATGGATTATTCTGTGAAAAAATATTTGGACCATCTAAAGATTTTGAATGTTCTTGTGGAAAATACAAAAGAGTTAGATATAAAAATATAGTATGTGACAGATGTGGAGTTGAAGTAACACGTTCTAAAGTTAGACGTGAAAGAATGGGACACATTGAACTTGCAACTCCTGTTTCTCATATTTGGTTCTTTAAAGGTGTTCCATCACGTATGGGACTAGTACTTGATATGAGCCCAAGAGACCTAGAAGAAGTATTATATTTTGTAAGTTATGTTGTTATTGATAAAGGAAATACTCCTTTAGAAAATAAACAAACTCTTTCAGAGAAAGAATACAGAGCTTACTATGAAAAATATGGTAATAGCTTTAAAGTTGGTATGGGAGCTGAAGCAGTTAAAGAATTATTGAAACAAGTTGATCTTGAAAAAGAAATAGCTGAAATTAATAAATCTTTAGAAGATGCTCAAGGACAAAAAAGAGTTAGATTAGTTAAACGTATAGATATACTAGATGCATTCCAAAAATCTGGTAATAAACCAGAATGGATGATTCTAGATTGTATTCCAGTAATCCCGCCAGATTTAAGACCAATGATTCAATTGGATGGTGGTAGATTTGCAACTAGTGATTTAAATGATTTATATAGACGTGTTATTAACCGTAATAATCGTTTAAAGAAATTAATTGATCTAGGAGCTCCTGGAATAATTATTCAAAATGAAAAACGTATGTTACAAGAAGCTGTTGATTCATTATTTGATAATGGTAGACGTGGTAGAAGTGTAACAGGAGCAGGAAATAGACCTCTTAAATCTTTATCAAGTATGCTTAAAGGTAAACAAGGACGTTTCCGTCAAAACTTATTAGGTAAACGTGTTGACTATTCAGGACGTTCAGTTATCGTAGTTGGTCCAAGCTTAAAAATGTACCAATGTGGATTGCCTAAAGAAATGGCTCTAGAATTATTTAAACCACATGTTATTAACGGTCTTGTAAGTAAAGATATTGCACATAATATTAAGGCTGCTAAAAGAATTATAGAAAACCAAGACCCTATAGTATGGGATATTGTTGAAGAAGTAATTCATGAACATCCAGTATTATTAAATCGTGCACCTACTCTACATAGACTAGGAATTCAAGCGTTTGAACCTATCTTAATAGGTGGAAAAGCTATTAGACTTCATCCCCTAGTTTGTACTGCATTCAATGCCGATTTCGATGGAGATCAAATGGCAGTGCATGTACCACTATCAGAAGAAGCAAAAACAGAAGCAAGATTATTAATGCTTGGTGCAAATAATATTCTTCATCCAAAATCAGGAGATCCAATCGTTACTCCATCACAAGATATGGTTTTAGGTAACTATTATCTTACAATGGAACGTGCTTCCCTTGAAGGTGAAGGAAGAATCTTTAAAAATACAAATGAAGCCCTTATGGCTTACGAAAGAAGAGAAGTTACTCTACATACAAGAATTGCAGTAGCAGTAGATTCTTTCAAATATAAATTATTTACTGAAGAACAACATGGTAAATTCTTAGTAACTACTATTGGAAAAATTATTTTTAATGAAATACTACCAGATTCATTTGCTTATATAAATGAACCAACTGATGAAAATATTAAAAATATAACTCCAAGTAAATATTTCCTTGATAAAGGAACGAATATTAAAGAAGCAATATCTGCTATGCCATTAGTAAAACCATTTGCTAAGGGAGTTTTAGAAAAGATAATTGCTCAAATATTTAAAAGATATAAAACAACAGAAACTTCAGTTATGCTAGATAAACTTAAAGATTTAGGATTTAAATATTCTACAATCGCTGGTATAACAATTTCAATTAGTGATGTTGTTACTAGTGATACAAAAGATGAAATAGTAACTGAAGCTAAAAAAGTTGTAGATAATATTAATAAACAATATAGACGTGGTTTAATTACTAATGAAGAAAGATATGAAAAAGTAATTGATACATGGAATCAAGCAAAAGATAAAGTACAAGCAGAACTACAAGAAAAAGCTAATGCAGACATAGATAATCCAATCTTCATGATGATGCATTCAAAAGCTCGTGGTAATATCTCTAACTTTACTCAAATTGCAGGTATGCGTGGATTAATGGCTAAGCCAAATGGGGAATCAGTAGAAATCCCAGTATTATCTTCATTTAGAGAAGGACTATCTGTATCAGAATTCTTCTTATCTACCCACGGAGCACGTAAAGGTAGTGCCGATACAGCGTTAAAAACTGCCGATTCAGGATATTTAACAAGACGTTTAGTTGACGTATCACAAGATGTAATCGTAAGAGAAGATGATTGTGGAACTGATC
The DNA here is from genome assembly GCA_028693275.1 of Bacilli bacterium. GTDB lineage: Bacteria > Bacillota_I > Bacilli_A > RF39 > UBA660 > JAQUVS01. The sequence goes on along the minus strand of JAQUVS010000001.1, from coordinate 11,853 downwards.
AAGGTGTAGTAGTTAAATCATTCATAAATGATAAAACAGGAGCTGTAATCGAAGGATTATATGACAGAATTGTTGGTAGATTTGCTAATAAGAAAGTTATTAATCCTAAGACTAAAGATGTTATTGTAGATAAATTAGAAATGATAACTGAAAATCTTGCAACTAAGATTATTGATGCTGGTATCGAAGAAGTAGAAATCAGAACAGTATTAACTTGTGACACACAAAATGGTGTATGTAGAAAATGTTACGGACGTAATTTAGCAACAGGTAATATGGTTGAAATTGGAGAAGCAGTTGGTATAATGGCAGCTCAATCAATCGGTGAACCTGGTACTCAGCTTACAATGAGAACTTTCCATACAGGTGGTGTTGCCGGTGGAGAAGATATCACTCAAGGGTTACCACGTATTCAAGAATTATTTGAAGCACGTAATCCTAAGTGTAAAGCTACAGTATCTGAAGTAACAGGTAAAGTAGTAAAAATCACAGAAGAACATGGAAAATTCAAAATCAGTGTTAAAAATGATGTTGAAACAAAAGAACATGTATCTAACTATGGTGTTAAATTAAGAGTAGCAGATGGAGAAATGGTAACTGCAGGGGATAAATTAACTGAAGGTGCAATTAGCCCTAAAGAATTACTTGCTGTAACAGATCCATTAACAACTCAAGAATATATCCTTAAAGAAGTTCAATATACTTACCGTAGCCAAGGTGTTGATATCTCAGATAAGCACGTTGAAGTTATAGCAAGTAGAATGATTTCTAAAATGAGAATTATCGAGGCTGGAAATACTAAATTCCTTCCAGGATCATTAGTTAATTTCCATGATTTTAAAGAAGAAAATAAGGAAGTTATCCTTAAGGGTAAAAAACCTTCACTTGGTAGACCAGTTCTACTTGGTATAACAAAAGCTTCTTTAGAAACAGATTCATTCTTATCAGCAGCATCATTCCAAGAAACAACAAGAATCTTAACAGATGCAGCAATAAGAGGAAAAGTAGATAATCTTCAAGGATTAAAAGAAAATGTAATTATTGGTAAACTTATACCAGCAGGTACAGGTATCAAAAATTATAATAATGTTGATTATGAACTTCAAAGTCAATTTATTGATGAAGAACCATTAGAAACATTAGAAGATGCATTTATGGAATAGGAATTTTTAATTCCTTTTCTTTTTGCTATTAATAAATAAAATACTTGACATTAAATAACATAAATGATATATTAATTACGCTGATAAATTTAGGTTTTGCTGTCGCAAAGCTTAATTTTATAAACAAAAATGACACACCTGGATATGTGCATAGAAAGGAGACGGAAATTATGCCTACAATTCAACAATTAGTAAGAAAAAACAGAGAAGATAAAGTTAGAAAAAGTAAATCACCTGTACTTGGTTACAGATTAAATACAATAGCTAACGAAACAGTAGATTTAGCTTCACCACAAAAACGTGGAGTTTGTACTCGTGTTGGAACAATGACTCCAAAAAAACCAAACTCAGCATTACGTAAATATGCTCGTGTTCGTTTAAGTAACGGTACAGAAGTAACTTGCTACATTCCTGGAATTGGTCACAACCTACAAGAACATAGTGTTGTATTAATTCGTGGAGGACGTGTTAAGGATTTGATCGGGGTTCGTTATCATATAATCCGTGGTACATTAGATACTGCTGGTGTTAAAGATAGAAAACAAGCTCGTTCAAAATACGGAGCAAAAAGACCAAAGGCTAAAAACTAAAATAACGAAGGGAGGAATATATTATGCGTAAGAGACGTGCAGTAAAAAGAGATGTTTTAGCAGATCCAATGTACAATTCAAAAGTTGTAACTAAACTAATTAATAGAATTATGTTAGATGGTAAAAAAGGAAAAGCTCAAACAATTTTATATGATGCTTTTGATATAATTAAAGAAAAGACTGGAGAAAATCCACTTGAAATCTTTAATAAAGCATTAGAAAATATTAAACCATTACTAGAAGTTAAATCTCGCCGTGTAGGTGGTTCTAACTATCAAGTACCAATAGAAGTTAGCGCAGACAGATCTCAAGCTTTGGGATTACGTTGGTTAGTTAACTATGCTAGATTAAGAGGCGGAAAAGGTATGGCTGAAAATTTAGCTAACGAAATTATAGATGCATCAAACTCAACTGGTGCAGCTGTTAAAAAACGTGAAGATACACATAGAATGGCAGAAGCTAACAAAGCATTTGCACATTATAGATGGTAAGAGAGGAGTAATTATATGGCTCGTGAAACGTCTTTAGAACATACAAGAAATTTTGGGATAATGGCACATATCGATGCAGGTAAAACTACTTGTACTGAACGTGTATTATTCCATACAAAAAAAATCCATAAAATTGGAGAAACTCATGATGGAGCTTCTCAAATGGACTGGATGGCACAAGAACAAGAACGTGGAATTACAATTACTTCAGCAGCTACAACTGCACACTGGAAAGGTTATAGATTTAATATAATCGATACTCCTGGGCACGTTGATTTTACTGTAGAAGTAAGTCGTAGTTTAAGAGTATTAGATGGAGCTATCGCTTTATTAGATGCTCAAGCAGGTGTTGAACCTCAAACTGAAACAGTTTGGAGACAAGCAACAGAATTTTCTGTTCCTCGTTTAATATTTGCAAATAAAATGGACAAAATGGGAGCAAACTTCGAATATACTTTAAAGAGTATAGATTCAAGATTAGGAGTTAATGCAAAACCTATTGAATGGCCAATTGGAGCTGAATCAGAATTCGAAGGAGTTATTGATTTAGTTACAATGAAAGCTTATAAGTATGATGGAAAAGAAAATGAAGACAGTGTTGAAATTGAAATTCCAGCACACTTAAAAGAAACAGCAGAAACAAAACGTGCTGAATTATTAGATACGATAGCAGAATTTGATGATGAAATGATGAATGCTTACCTTGAAGGTGGAGAAATTACAATCGAAATGATTAAAAGAGCAATCCGTAAAGGAACTCTTGAAGTTAAATTCTTCCCAGTTATGTGTGGTACTGCTCTAGGAAATAAGGGTGTTAAACTTTTATTAGATGCAGTTATTGATTATTTACCGTCACCAACTGATATTGCTTCAATAGATGGTACTGATTTAGATGGAAATCTTGTTCAAAGACATCCTGATGATAAAGAACCATTCTCAGCTTTAGCTTTTAAAGTTATGACAGATCCATTCGTTGGTAGATTAACTTTCTTTAGAGTTTATTCAGGACACTTATCAAGTGGTTCATATGTATTAAATTCAACTAAAGATGCTAAAGAAAGAGTTGGACGTATCTTATTGATGCATGCTAATAACAGAACAGAAATAACTGATGTATATACAGGAGATATAGCTGCTGCTGTTGGATTAAAGAATACTACAACTGGAGACACATTATGTGACGAAAAGAAAGCAGTTATTCTTGAAAGTATGGAATTCCCAGAACCAGTTATCCAATTATCTGTTGAACCAAAATCAAAAGCAGATCAAGATAAAATGGGAATTGCTCTTCAAAAACTTTCTGAAGAAGATCCTACATTTAGAGTTCATACAGACCACGAAACAGGTCAAACTGTTATTTCAGGTATGGGTGAATTACACTTAGATGTACTTGTTGATAGAATGAGAAGAGAATTTGCTGTAGAAGCAAATACTGGTAAACCACAAGTTGCTTACCGTGAAACAATTAGACAAGCTGCTGATTGTGAAGGTAAATATGTTAAACAATCTGGAGGACGTGGACAATATGGACATGTTTGGGTTAAATTTGAACCAAATCCAGAAAAAGGTTTTGAATTCGTTGATGCAATCGTTGGTGGTGTTGTTCCTCGTGAATATATACCAGTTGTTGGAAAAGGACTTGATGAAGCTCTTAAATCTGGTATTTTAGCTGGATATCCAATGATAGATGTTAAAGCAACATTATTCGATGGTTCTTACCATGATGTCGATTCAAATGAAATGGCATTTAAAATTGCTGCTAGTTTCGCACTAAAAGAAGCAAAAAATAAATGTAAACCAGTTTTACTTGAACCAATAATGAAAGTTGACGTTACTGTTCCAGATGAATATTTTGGAAATGTAATGGGAGACTTAACAAGCCGTCGTGGACGTCCGTTAGGACAAGAATCAGTTGGTAATGCAATCAAGCTAAGTGCAATGGTTCCACTTTCAGAAATGTTTGGATACGCAACAAGTTTACGTTCTAATACACAAGGAAGAGGAAACTTCATTATGTTATTTGATTCATACGAAGAAGTTCCAAGAAATATCGCTGATGAAATAATCAAAAAAAGCGGTAATTAATAATAAAAAATAGACAATTGTATTTTAAATAAGTATCAAAACAGTTGAAAAAAATTCAATTGTTAGATAAAATATAATAGTAAATAAATAAAGGAGGAAATACAAATGGCAAAAGCAAAATTTGATCGTACAAAAACCCATGTTAATATCGGGACAATCGGACACGTTGACCATGGGAAAACAACATTAACTGCTGCTATTACAAAAAGACAAGCAGAAAAATTTGGTGGAGAATTTGTTGATTATGCAAATATAGATAAAGCTCCAGAAGAAAGAGAACGTGGGATTACAATTAATACTTCACACGTTGAATATCAAACAGAAGCACGTCACTATGCACACGTAGACTGTCCAGGACATGCTGACTACGTTAAGAACATGATCACAGGTGCTGCTCAAATGGATGGAGCTATCTTAGTTATAGCTGCAACAGATGGACCAATGGCACAAACTCGTGAACATATCTTATTATCACGTCAAGTTGGTGTACCTAAAATGGTAGTATTCATGAACAAATGTGATATGGTTGATGATGAAGAATTATTAGAATTAGTTGAAATGGAAATCCGTGATCTATTATCAGAATATGGATTTGATGGAGACAATACTCCAATTATTCGTGGTTCAGCATTAAGAGCTCTTGAAGGAGATGCTAAATATGTTGAAGCTATCGATCAATTAATGAATGCAGTAGACGAATGGATTCCAACTCCAGAACGTGATAATACTAAACCATTCTTAATGAGTATCGAAGATGTATTCACAATTACAGGTCGTGGAACTGTTGTTACAGGACGTGTTGAACGTGGACAATTAAAACTTAATGACGAAGTTGAAATCGTTGGTATTAAGGATACAAGAAAAACAGTTGTTACAGGAATTGAAATGTTCCGTAAACAATTAGACTATGCTGAAGCAGGAGATAACGCTGGTGTATTATTACGTGGTATTTCTCGTGAAGAAGTTGAACGTGGACAAGTTCTAGCTAAAACTGGATCAGTTACACCTCATACTAAATTCAAAGCTGAAGTATATGTACTAAGCAAAGAAGAAGGTGGAAGACATACTCCATTCTTCGGAAATTACCGTCCTCAATTCTATTTCAGAACTACAGACGTAACTGGAGTAATCGAGTTACCAGCTGGTGTTGAAATGGTTATGCCAGGAGATAATATCGGTATATCAGTAGAATTGATACATCCAATCGCTCTTGAAAACGGAACTAAGTTCTCAATTCGTGAAGGTGGACGTACAGTTGGTGCTGGTGTAGTTAGCGAAATTATTAAGTAATTTAATAACTATATAAATATTAGTAATAGTAGAAATACTATTACTTTTTTTGTGCAAAAAAAAGAGGACCTTAACGGTACCTATCTTTTATTTCTAAAGTAGTTTTATTCATTAACTGAATATTATACATTTTAAATATTGGTTTATTAACCACATAATCAAACTCACCAATATATTCAAAAATACTAGCATTAAATCCTAATTTCATCTCATTAAGGCCTTTATATTTATTTTTTAAAGAGAAATCTCCACTAACAGCATTAAGATTAATCATTTTGAATTCTTCTTCATTAAACTTCTTCATTAACTCCCACTTAAGAAGATAATTAGGATTAAAAGAAGTATAATTTTTATCAAAGCCTTCCATAATAAAATAAACAGTATCTTTAAATTTAATAGTAACAATACCACCTATAGTTATTCCTTCAGGATTAGTTTGAAATAATCTAGTTGAATACATTAAATCACTTTCTGCTATACCTAAAACTTTATCAGAATTCATTTTCTTAGAAATTAATTTTTCTCTCTCCTTAGAATCAATTGGTTTACTTTGTATTTCGTGATAAAGCTGATTATTTCTTTCACTTTCTTTTTCATATATATGTTGACTATTTCTAACGAATTTTTCAGGATTTATTCTTGCTAAATAAATAGAAATATCTTCACCAGGATAACAATCAAACAAATCTTTATAATAAGATAATGATCTAGTATGCTTATGCTTTATAAAGTTATAAAAGATACTTAAGTCATCAACTGTTCCTTCGTATACTTCTACACCCCTCTTATTGGCCTTATTTATCTTGTTTCTAGTTTGTTTACTAATCTCATAGTATAATTTATCGTTAGAAGCAGTAAGACGCGTAATAGCATTCCATCTAGGCTTTAAATTTTCAAAGTATTTATTAAATCCATTATGTATATAACCATTTTTCTCTAATATTTCTAATATGCCCTTTGTATCTCTACTAGTAGAAATAATTTGACCATTTCTATCTCTTTCAGAACACTTAACTAAAGGATCAATCTTAAAAAATAAATAATTTTGTTTTAAAAATAATTTTTTTAACTTAGAAGTTAAATCAGTAATAATATCTTCATCAGTATAATCAATCAAAAAGCCATTAGGAGCATAAGCAAATTTATAATTCATAAATATTTTTTTTGATAATATTAAACTAGCTCCAATTAAATCATTGTTATTATTATAAAAACCTAAATAATCCACATCAAAACCACTCTTTTTCATAACATTTCCATAGTAACTAGTTTGATAATAATTACTATTCTTATGTTTTAAAGAAAAATGATCAAATTCTTTATAATCTAGTGTTTTAATTTTCAAATAAACCAACTCCCAATTCATTACCATAGTATATCATATTTTACATTCTTAATGAATATATTATAAAAGAATCCTTAAAAAAAGTCACTAAATATAGTATAATATATATGAGGTGTATAAAATGTTTGAAAATAAAAAGATATTAATATTAGGATTTGCAAGAAGCGGTTACGAAGCTGCTAAAGTTCTTATTCAAAAAAACAATAAAGTAATATTAAACGATGGTAAAGAACTATCAAAAAATGATGAAGAAAGATATAATGAACTAAAATCTCTAGGAGTAGAATTCATATTTGGTGAACATCCTGATGATTTATTAGATGAATCATTTGATTATCTAATTAAAAATCCTGGTGTACCAATAGATCATAAATATGTATTAAAAGCTAATTCACTAAATATTCCAGTTATTAATGAAGTTGAAATGGCTTATAGAATGATACCAAAAGAAAAAAATATTAAAGTTATAGGAATAACAGGTACAAATGGTAAAACAACAACTACAACATTAATATATAATTTCTTGAAAGAATCAGGAAAAGGTGTTCATTTAACTGGTAATATAGGTTATCCACTATGTAGCTTCTTAGATAAACTAAAAGAAAATGATATATTAGTAATAGAAACATCTTGTCAACAGTTAGAAAATACAGATTTATATAATCCAGATGTAGCTGTTCTAACAAATATATCTGAGGCTCATATTGAATTTATGAAAACTTATGATCATTATAAATATGTAAAAAGTAAGATTTTTAAAAATCATACAAAAAATAATATTGCCATTATAAATAAAGAAAATGAAGAATCATTGGAATTAACAAAAGATATTCTATCTACAAAAAAATATATATCAAGTAGAACAGAAGATGCAAATTCATATTTAAAGGATGGAAAAATTTATTATGAAAATGATCCTATTATTGATATAAACAATGTGAAAATAAAAGGAATTCATAACTTGGAAAATATAATGTGTGCAATTACAGCAGTAAAAGAGTTCCAAGTAGACAATAACTCTATCGTAAAAGTGCTTGAAAACTTTTATGGAGTAGAGCATAGATTAGAGTATGTTGGAGAAATAAAGGGAGCTAAATATTATAATGATACAGAAGCAACTAATATAAAATGTACTCAAATAGCCTTATCTTCTTTTACAGAGCCAACAATAATAATTCTTGGAGGATACGAAAGAGGACAAGATTTTAATGAACTAAAAGATTTCTCTAAAAACATAAAAAAAATAATTGGAATCGGACAATGTCGTGAAAGAGTAAAAGAGTTTGGGGATAAAAATAATATTCCTACTGTTATAACAGAAAAATTAGTAGACGGTTTCCAATTAGCAAAAGAGTCTGCAGAAGAAAAAGATGTAGTATTACTTTCACCAGCATCAGCATCATGGGATCAATATAAACAATGTGAAGATAGAGGAGACGAATTTAAAGAATATGTCCTTAATTCTAAATAGTATTTGTTGATTTTTGTTAAATAATATGTTAAATTAGTACTAGTCATGTAAAGGAGGTTTTACTATGAAAACATTCTTATTAGTAATATCTATTTTATTAATAGCAATCGTATTATTACAAAGTAATAAAGCAGAGAGTGGTTCTCAATTATTTTCTGGTGGTAATTCAGAATTATTTAATACAAGAAAAGAACGTGGTTCTGAACTATTTATTAGCAGATTAACTATGTTATTAGGAATGACATTCTTTATTGTTAGTGTTATTGCAGAATTTATGTAAATTATAGACCGTAAGGTCTTTTTTTATTGTTTTTATTTACAAGATAACATATAATATAAATAGTAGAAAGCATATGGTGATTATATGGAAAACAAAATATTAGAATTAATAAATAATAGTGATAGAGCTTTATCTTTAGAAGATTTAGATAAGATGATGGGATTTACTACCGCAGAAGAATATAGTGAACTATCAAAAGTAGTAAGAACTCTATTAGAAGACTATAAGATATATAGGTCAAATAAGAATAGATATATGCCTATAGAAAAAAGTCCATTAAAAAAAGGGACTATAAGAATGAATAGAAAAGGCTTTGGATTTGTAGAAGTATTAGGTATTGAAGACGTCTATATAAATGAAGTTAATATAAAAGATGCTATTCATAACGATAAAGTAATAATTGAAATTACTAACTCAAAAAATCCAGAAAGACTTGAAGGAAGAGTTTTAAAGGTTATAGAAAGAGAATTATCAACAGTAGTTGGGGAAATTAATTTTAAAAAAAATAAAGGATTTATCAAATTAGATGATGATAAATTAAATATTAGAATTGAAATTGAAAAAGGTAAAACATTAGGAGCAGTAGATGGACATAAAGTTCTTGTAAAATTAGGAAATCATGTTTCAAAAGATCTATATTTAGGAGAAGTAATAAAAATAATAGGACATAAAAATGATCCGGGTGTAGATATTTTATCTGTTGTTTATAAATATAATATAATGGATACATTCCCAGAAGAAGTTGACGAAGAATTACTTAATATTCCAGAAGAAGTATTAGAAGAGGATTTAGTAAATAGAAAAGATTTAACAAATGAAGAAATCTTTACTATTGATGGAGATGATACAAAGGATATAGATGATGCCATTTCTGCTAAAAGATTAGATAATGGAAACTACGAATTAGGAGTTCATATAGCAGATGTTTCATATTATGTAAAAGAAAATACAGCTTTAGATGTTAACGCAATGGATAGAGGAACAAGTGTATACCTAGTTGATAGAGTAATTCCTATGTTACCTCATCAATTATCAAATGGTATTTGTTCTTTAAACCCTGAAGTAGTAAGATTAACAATATCTTGTGTAATGGAAATAGACAATAATGGAAATATAGTTAACTATGATATATTCCCAAGTTATATAAAATCTAGAAAACAAATGACTTATAAAAAAGTAAATTCAATTCTAGAAAAAAATATAGTACCTGAAGGCTATGAAGAATATAAAGATACATTAATTTTAATGGAAGATATAGCAACAGTACTAAGAAAAGCAAAAATAAACAGAGGATATTTAGATTTTGATGTGGATGAAGCAAAAATATTAGTAGATGAAAACTGTCATCCAACAGAAATCATTTTAAGAGAAAGAGGAAAAGGAGAAAATCTAATAGAAGACTTTATGATAATAGCTAACGAATGTGTTGCTACTCATATATTCTTTATGGAACTACCTTTTATATATAGAGTTCACGAATATCCAAAAGAAGAAAAAATAAGAGAATTTATTAGTTATATAAGTACATTAGGATATGTAATGGAAGGTAATATAAAAGATATGTCACCTAAATCTATCCAAAAACTATTAAATTTCTTAAAAGACAAAAAAGAATTTAAAATATTATCAAGTTTATTATTAAGAAATATGCAAAAAGCAGTATATAGACCAGAAAATCTAGGACATTTCGGTTTAGGAAGTAAATGCTATACTCATTTTACTTCACCTATAAGAAGATATCCAGATACAACTGTTCATCGCTTACTAAGAACATATTTATTTAATAATGATATGAGTAATGAAACAATAGGTCATTGGCAAGAAAAATTAGTTTTTGTATCAGAAAATTCATCAGCTAGAGAAAGAGCTTCAATTAGCTGTGAAAGAGAAGTAGAAGATATGAAAATGGCAGAATATATGGAAGATCATATTGGAGAAGAATTTGAAGGAATGATATCAAGTGTAACCAATTTTGGTGCCTTTATTCAATTAGATAATTTAGTAGAAGGATTATCACATGTATCAGACATGGATGATTACTATACTTTTGATGAACAAACAATGACTCTAGTTGGAGAAAGAAAAAAGAAAAGATATGCTCTTGGAGATAGAGTTAAAATAAAAGTTATGGCTGCATCAAGAGAAGAAAAAACTATTGATTTTAAATTACTTGGTAAATTAGAAGATTTAGAAAAAGAAAATCAAAAAGAAGAAATAGAAATATTATAATAAATATAAAAAATAACTAAATTATATTACAATTTAGTTATTTTTACTTTATAATACTAATAGGTGATATATATGGAAATAGTAAATAGAATAGCAAGGCATGAGTATTTTATAGAAGAATCTTTTGAATGTGGTTTAGCTCTAACTGGAACTGAAATAAAATCTATAAGAAACGGAAATGCTAATATAAAAGATAGCTATGCAATTATTAGAAATAGTGAAGTTATTCTACTAAATATGTATATAGCACAGTACAACGAAGGTAATATCTTTAATCATAATGAAACAAGAAGTAGAAAACTATTACTTCATAAGAAAGAAATATTAAAGCTAAATGATAAAATAAGACTAGAAGGATATACTTTAGTACCCTTAAAAATATACTTTAAAAATAATAGAGCAAAATTACAATTGGGTCTATGTAAAGGTAAAAAGAATTATGATAAAAGAGAAACAATTAAAGAAAGAGATATCAAAAGACACTTAGAAAAGACTCTAAAATCTAGATTCTAATTGAATTAAATTAATTAATGTGTTATAATCAACACATCTAATCGGGGCTGACTTGGTTTCGACGGGATTGTTAAGGATTGAATGGCAAGTAGATGGCAATCTTAAAATGCAGCAGTTAATATAACTGGAAATAATTATAATTTAGCTTACGCTGCTTAATTAGCAATATAGCGTAGCGCTTCTTTTTAATCTTCACCTACGGGATTGTTAAGGGGCTCATTTTAGTAGGATATATTACTAGATTGTCTTTGTATAGTAATGAAAATTTAAAGGCTAGTTAGTTAGGAAATCGTTAACTATTTGTTAACTAATTAAATTAAGTAGTTAAATAAACTTGTAGAAGTTCTTTTTAAGATGATTTCGGACAGGAGTTCGATTCTCCTCAGCTCCACCATA
>JAQUVS010000003.1 GCA_028693275.1 Bacilli bacterium | reverse complement strand
TTACAATATATTAAAAAATATAAGAAATAACGTTAAATTATCCCTGTTATTTAAGGGAGTTGCAATAGTTTTAATTCTTAAACTTGTAAGTGATTTTATGGGATTAACTACGATAGGACTTTTACTAGAATATATAATTATGTGGGGACCACTTGCCTTAATCATTATATTTCAACCAGAAATTAGAACAATACTAGAACAATTAGGAAGAACACAATTACTTGGAAGACATAAAATACTAACTGTTGATGAACGTGAAAGATTAGTATATGAATTGGTTCAAACAGTAGATTATTTAAAGAAAGCTCGAATTGGTGGATTAATAGTCTTAGAAAGAGATAGTAGTTTAGCTAACTATATTGACAAAGCTAAAAAAATCTATGCAGATATAACTAGTGATTTATTAATTGCTATTTTCTTCCCAAATAATCCACTACATGATGGTGGAGTTATTATTCAAGGAGACAGAATAACTTGTGCTGGGGCAGTTTTCCCAACAAGTAGTAGTTCAAAAGTTAATAAGAAATTTGGAACACGTCATAGAGCTGCCCTTGGAATTGCTGAAGAAACAGATGCAATAGCCATCATTGTTTCAGAAGAAACAGGTAGAATTTCTATAGCTGTAAAAGGGGAATTATTCTATAACTTATCTTTAGATGATGTTAGAATGATGCTAATAGATGAATTAAGACCAAAACAAGATGAGGAAATAATAGAAGAAATAGATGAGGAAGAAATATATGAAGAAAATAAATAAAGCTTTAAAAAAAGTATTATCTTTCCTTGACAAGATTATAATTACACCAGTAACAAAGTTTATATTATTATCAACTGATTTTGTTAAGGATAATGGTAAAAATATTGAAAAATTTATTAATAATAAACAAACTTTAATAGTAATATCATTGATATTCGCTTTTGTAATATTCTTTGTAGTAGATCAAAATTCAGCTACTATAATAAATAAATCAGCAGAAGTCTTATATAATCAACCAGTAATAGCTGAATATAATGAAGAAGCATATGTAATCGAAGGATTACCTGAAACAGTAGATATTACTTTGATAGGTAGAAAAGCAGATTTATATTTAGCTAAGCAATATCCATCACATGAAGTTTCAGTAGATCTTAGAGCGTTAAAACCAGGTAGCCATAAGGTGACTTTAAAATACAATCAAAGTTTATCTTCTATAGATTACAAGATAGACCCATCAACTGCTACTATAATGGTATACGAAAAAGTTTCTGAAACAAGAGAATTAGATTATGATGTGTTAAATAAAAATAATTTAGATACAAAATTAATAATAGATAATGTAGAACTAGATAGAAGTGACATTACAATAAAAGGTGCTGAATACAAACTACAACAAGTAGCAACAGTTAAAGCTTTAGTAGATATTAATGATATTAGTAATCCTTCAGCAGGAACAAAGAAAATATCTAATGTACCTCTAATTGCTTATGATTCAGAAGGAAAAGTAGTTGATGTAGAAATAGTACCATCAACAATTAAAGCTACAGTTGAAATTTCTTCTCCTAGTAAAGAAGTTAAAATAGAAGCAGTACCTAAAGGAACAATAGCTTTTGGTAAATCTATTAGTTCAATTGATTATAGTGTTGGTAAAGTAACAATTTATGGTAATCAAGAAGTATTGGATAAAATTACATCTATACCAGTAGAAATAAATGTAGATAAATTATCTACTGATAAAGACTTTATTGTAAATATAACTAAACCAAACGGAGTAAGAGAAATAAGTAATAAAACAGTTACAGTTAAAGTTAAATTAGCTGAATTAGTTACTAAAGAAGTATCAGATATAAAAATAACTCCAGTAAATTTAGCAGATAACTTAAAAGTTCAAGCTCTATCACAAGAGTATAGTTCAGTTACAGTTATTGTTAAGGGTAGTCAGGCAGTTATAGATCAATTAAATGCTGGTAATGTTGTAATAACAGCAACAGTAGATTTAAGTGGCTATACAGTAGGAGAATATGAAGTGCCAGTTAAGATTACAGGTAGTGACTTAACAGCGTCATATGAGGCTAAAACTACTAAAATAAAAGTTAAAATAGAATCAAAATAAGCACATTAGTGCTTTTTTTGTCCATAAATCTTTATTTTTTAAAATCTACATGCTATAATTTTATTAGGTGATAACATGAAAGAAAAAAAGATGAAAAAACAAAAACTATATACAAATACAAAATCAATAGATAATGAAGGTTTAAAGATTATAAAACTTTTATTAATTGTTGCTTTAGTTATAGGAATCGTATACCTAGTAACTGCTATAGTAAATGGTGAAATAAAACTAAATAAAGATAACGAAAAAGAAGAAGTGACTACAACTATTCAAAGAGAAGAAATTATTGCAGGACAAACATTAAATAGAACAGACACTGAATATTATGTTCTTATGTACAATTTTACTAGTGATAATGCTAGTTTAATAACAGCAATAAAAGATAAATATGTAGCCTTAAAAAAATTACCTGTATATATAGTTGATTTAGACAAAGCTTTTAATCAAAAATATATTGTAAAAGAAACAGAAACAATTATAGAAAAACCTAAAACTATTTCTGAATTAAAAGTAAAAGAAGCAACTTTATTTAAGATTAAAAATAATAAAGTTACTGAAAGAATTACATCAGAAGAAAAAATCAAAACTACAATAAAGAACTTGACAAAGTAAACTCATATTTATGAGTTTTTTTATTTAAATTAAAGTAAATATGTGATATCATTAATTATAGTAAAAAGAGGTGTATCATGGATAATAATTTTTTAAAGGCAAGAAAAAGAAGAAGACTAAATAGAGAATATAAAAAGAGTATTAAATTCCATAAAAGAGAAATTGGACTTGAAAAAAAATCTACCTTCAATATAGCTGAAGTAATAGTTATAATGATTATGACATTAATAATAGGTGGAACATTTGGATATAGTGCTAGTTATATAGGTTCTAAATTAGTAAAAGATAAAGATGAAACAGTAAAGTTACCATCAGAATTTAGTGATTTTTTAACTACATATTATGATCTTATTGATTCTTACTATGAAGATGTAGACGGAAGTGAATTAATCAATGCTGGTATTGAAGGAATGATGAAATATTTAGGTGATCCTTATTCAACATTCTTGGATAATTCAGAAACAAAATCTTTTACAGAACAAGTAGAAGGTAATTATGTAGGAATTGGTTCTGAAATATCATATAATACTGAAAAACAAATAATTATTTCTAATCCTTTTGAAGGTAGCCCAGCTGAAAAATCAGGTTTAATAAAAGGCGATATCATATTAGAAGTAAACGGAGTATCAACAGATGAAAAAACTACAACAGATGTAGCTAATATGATTAAAGGAAAAGAAGGAACAACAGTTAAATTAAAAATTCAAAGAAATACAGAAGTATTTGAAAAAGAATTAACTAGAAATAAAATAGAAATACCATCAGTAACTTCAAAAACTTTTGAAATGAATGGAAAGAAAATAGGATATTTAAGATTATCTATATTTGCTTCAAATTCATATAGTCAATTTTATTCAAAATTAAGAACATTAGAAGAACAAGGAATAGAATCATTAATAATAGATGTTAGAGATAATTCTGGCGGATACTTAAGTTCTGTTACAGACATAGCTTCTTTATTTTTAGAAGAAGGAAAAACAGTTTATCAATTAGAAACTAAAGGAGTTAAAAATCCTGTTAAAGATGAAACAGAGAGAAAAACTTCATATAAGATTAGTGTTTTAATAAATGAAGGAAGTGCAAGTGCTTCTGAAATATTAGCAGCTTCATTACAAGAATCTTATAATGCAACTGTAGTAGGTGTTAATTCTTATGGTAAAGGAACTGTTCAAAGAACTCAAACTTTAAAAAGCGGAGCAACAATAAAATATACTATTCAAAAATGGTTAACTCCAAATGGTACTTGGATAAATGATACTGGAGTAACTCCAAATGAAAAAGTTGAACTTGATCAAAATTATATTACTAATAGAATAGACGAAAACGATAATCAATTACAAAAAGCTTTAAATATATTAGCAAATTAATGATAGCGTAGATGAATTAATCTACGCTTTTATTTGCCTTTTAATCAGTAAAAATATATAATTTATATAAGGAGATTGGTGATAACATGAATAATATAAAAAAACAAACAACTATCCTCTTAGCAATAGAATTATTCCTCGTATCTCTTTTATTTAAAGGATACCCACTTATGAATAATATATTAACTATCATAAGTATAATAATATTAGGAAAAACTGTCCTAAACATATTAATAAAAAGTATAAAAGATAAGCAAATATATAATTATAATAATACAATAATTATTCCTTTAATAATAATTTTATTAATAGAAAAGGATCTAGCACAATTAAATATTTTACTAATTTTTTATACAGCAATTACTCTAATAATAGATAATAAAAATAAAAATAATTTATACAAGAAAATTATTAGTACCAAAACTATTATTACTCTTAGAAAAAATAATATTAAAGAAATAAATATCAATAAGATCAAAAAAAATACGTATCTAGAAATATTAAAAAATCAATTAATTCCTTTTAATTGTATTTTAGTTTCAGATAAAGCATTTATAAAAGATAATTTTCTAAACAATAATAAAATATCAACTAAAGAAAAAGATAACAGAATAAACTTTCTATCCACAAATATTGGGGATAAAATAACTGTTGAAGTCACTGAAGATTATAAAGATTCATCATATAAAGAATTATATGATTCAATTTTAGAATATGATAGAAATTTAAAAAAAATTATGACATTTAGTAAAGTTTATTCTATTATTGTTAAGTTTATAGTTTCTATGTATATTATAATCCCTATTCTTACAGAAAGTTATATAGAAAAAGAATATTTAAAAGATATAATGATCTTATTATTAATTAGTGATAATAAACTAATTTTAACATTTATTCAAAATCTTTATATAAATTACTTTAATTATCAATTAAAAAATAAAATACTTGTTAGCAAAATAAATGTTATAAATAAAATTTCTAAAATTAAGAACCTTATCTTTAGAAAAAAAGGAATAATAACTGAAAATATTTTAACTATAGATAAAGTAGTAACTAAAGACTATGACAAATTTTTCTATTATTTATTACATGGAGAGTTCAACTGTGATAATGATATAGCAATAACTATTAAGAATTATTATGATCAAAAGATAAATAAAAAAATAATTAAAAACTATACATTTACAGAAGGCTTAGGAATAAAAGTAAAAATAGAGGGTAAAAATGTCTTAATTGGAAATAGTTATTATATGCAAGAAAATAATATTCCTATTAATAAAATTAAGAAAGTAGCAACAATAATTTATTTAGTTGTTGATAATGAATTATTAGGACATATAGAAATTAGTGATAAGATAAGAAAAAATGTTATAGAAGATATAAAAAACTTTAATAAGAATTCAAATATAAAAACAATAATCTTTTCTGGAGATAACGAAAGAATAGTTAATGCTATAAGTAGTGAATTAAATATCAAAGAAAAATACTCTAATTTGCAAGAAAAAGACAAAATATTCTGGTTAAATTATATTAATGAAAACTCTAAGGGTTTAACTGGTTACATTGGTGATATAGAAAAAGATAAAAATATCATAGAAAATGTAGATATATCTTTTGGTTACTATAAAAATAAAAATGATCTTAAAAAGTATGATATAATCTTATTAGAAAATAGGTTAAATAAAATAAAACAATTATTTATAGCAAGTAAAAAATATTCCATAGGAATAAAAACTAATATTTTGACATATATATTATTGAAAATATTCTTGTTTATACTTTACTTAATAGATATTAAAAATATATTTATTTACTTAACAATAGAAATTGTATATTTTATCTTAATAATTTTAATAAAATTAATTATTAAAAGGAGGTCAAAATATGAATGATCTTGATATAAGCAAAAATGCAATAATGTTACCAATAACTGAAATAGGTAAGAAAATCAATTTAGAGGAAGATGATATAGAATTATATGGAAAATATAAAGGTAAAATAAAAAATCATACTAAATCTAAAGATGGTAAACTAATTCTAGTAACAGCAATTAGTCCAAGTCCTTATGGAGAAGGTAAAACAACTGTTACAATAGGATTAAACGATGCAATTAATACTATGGAGTATAAATCTATAGTTTCACTAAGAGAACCCTCTAGAGGACCTGTATTTGGTTTTAAAGGATGTGCTACTGGAGGAGGATATTCTCAAGCTAATCCAATGGCTGATATAAATCTAAGATTAAATGGAGATATAGATGCAATAACTTCCGCAAATAACCTTCTTTGTGCAGCTGTTGATAATCATATATATAATGGTAATAAATTAAATATAAAGAAAGTCTCTGTAAAAAGATGTCTTGATGTTAATGATAGAAGTTTAAGAGAAGTAGAAATAAATAATAAAAAAACAACTTTTACAATAACCGCAGCAAGTGAAATTATGGCTATTTTTACTCTAGCAAATGACTTTAATGATTTACATAACAGATTAAAGAATATAATAGTAGGATATAACGATAAAGAAGAACCAATCTATGCAAAAGATTTAAATATTGATGATTCTTTAGCAGTTATTCTAAAAGAAGCTTTCCATCCTAACTTAGTACAAAGTTTAGAAAATAATCCAATCATAATCCATGGAGGACCCTTTGCAAATATTGCCCATGGTTGTAGTAGCATAATGGCTACAAAAATAGGATTAGATATTTCTGATTATGTAATAACAGAAGCTGGATTTGGTTCTGATTTAGGCGCAGAAAAATTTTATAACATCAAATGTAAAATAGCTAATATTAAACCCGATGTAACAGTTTTAGTAGTAACTACAAAAGCTTTAAAATATCATGCTGGAATAAAAAAAGAAGACATTTTAAAGAAACACCATAGAGAATTAAAAAAAGGACTTAAAAACTTAGAAGCCCATATTAAAATATTAAAACAATTTCAAAATAATATAATTGTAACTTTAAATAAATATAGTACAGATACTAAAATAGAAATAAAAAGTATTAGAGATTTATGTAAAAAACAAAAAGTAGCTTTTGAAATATGTGAATCATATACATTAGGTGGAAAAGGTTCTATTAAATTAGCAAAAAAGGTAATTGAATTATCTAAAAAAGAAAATGATTTTAATTATTTATATGATAATAATCTAACTACAAAAGAGAAAATAGAATCCATTTGTAAAAATATCTATAATAATTCAAATATAATTTATGAAGATAATATTGAAAATCAAATGAAAGATTTAGATAAATATAATTATCCAATTTGTATAGCTAAAAAACAATATAAAATTTCTGAAGATGAAATAAAAGTTAATAAGATAGAAGTACTAAACGGAGCAAAAATGATTGTTGTATATTTAAATGATATTATAACAATGCCAGGACTACCAGAAAATCCAAATTATGAGTTAATAAAAATAGATGAAGATGGTAATATAAGAGGTTTATCATGAAAATAATAAAATATTTAGGAACTTCCATAATTGTTTTAACTTTACTATTACTAGGAGTATATATAGTAATAAGTAGTAGTAATTCAACTTCATATGCATCAGATGATGTTGAAAAATATTCTCAATTAGCACTTAATACTAATAAAACTATAAAAGGAATATATAACGATGAAGAAATAGCTGCTAATGTAACTATAAATAGTATATCAATAGAAGATAAAATAGAGGCACCATTACCTCAATATACAAATGTAGTAAAATATGAAAATAATTTAGGTAAAAAATACTTAAAAATTGATCTTACAATGAATAATATTGGTAGTATAGAATTGAATTCCTTAGAACTAGATGGAGATGGTTCTACACTTTGTAAACCAAATATCATTTTAAATAATGAAGAAAAAAATTATAATAGTACAACAGTTCTTCAATTAAAGAAAGAAGGAGTACTCAATAGATTAACAACAATTGTTAGTATTAAACCTAACCAAACAGAAAATATATGGTTAATAACTGAGATTGATAAACAAACTACACTTGATAATTATGATATAAATATATGTTTTGGAGATAACTTAATAAAAATAAAAAAATAGAGAGCTTAATTTAGCTCTCTATTTTTATATAATTGGAAGTTCATTAACATATTTTTCTAATGATTTAGGTCTATATTTTAATTCATCCATTTCGCAAGTAGCAATGAAACCGCTTCTTGCATTTATAAGGTCTGGTATTCTATTAACAACAGTTGCACAAGTCAATTCTACTGTTGATGGTCTCTTTATCACAAGAGTAGTTTCTGGTTCTCCCATTACTGTCCACTCGTTAATATCAAATTCTTCACTAGAATAAACTTTACCAACACATTCAGTTTCAAGAGTTATTCCTTCTTCTGTTTCAGTTGTAACAACAGCACTCATTCCTGTAGCCATTCCTGACTTAATAGTCATTCCCAATGTAGAAGAATCAATATCTTCAGTATGAGTTTGAGGAACACATCTTTGTGTTTGAGTTTTAACTGTTAATCCTAACTTCTTACATAGCCAACCGTTAACGTTCCACATATAAGAAGGTAAAAAACTACCAGAATTAATTAAGGTATTTCTATCTTCATCTGAAATAGCATCGGCACTTGCTATTTCTTTATTAAATTCTTCAATAGTTAATCCTGCTCCATGAGCCTTAGCTAAAGCAATTCCGTATTCTTCTACATTATACCAAGAACTACCTTTAATTTTAGTAATCTTATGTGTAGAAGCAGCTAAATCACTTACTAGAGAACCCCAAAAAATATCTTGATATCCACTACCGGCAATAGTACAATCATTCTTTTTTGCTAATTGATTAACTTTTTCAGTTAAAACTGGATTTGAATTAAATGAATAAAATGCTTCTTCACAAGTTGTAATAGCATTAATTCCTAATTCAGCACACATCATTAATGGATTTTCTAGATCATTTAAAAGACTCATTGTTGTAACAATACAAGCATCAGGTTTAAGACTAGTTAGTAATTCCTTAGCGTTTTCAGCGCTAGAAACTAATACTCCAGTTTTACCTAAACCAATAACCTCACCAACATCTTTTCCAATAATATCAGGATTAACGTCTATTGCACCAACGATTTCAGCTCCTTTTTCAATAGCATATCTCATAGTATAAATAGACATTTTCCCTGTTCCATATTGAACAATTCTTATTTTACGATTCATAAATCCTCCTTTTTTTAAGTATAACAAAAAAATACCAGTTAACAACTGATATTAATAAAAATATATTTTTACTTTACACATGTAATGTATACTATTTTCCTAGTTCAATTAAAAATGGAGAGTTCTCTTTATCATCATTATAATAATAATTAATAATTTTATTTTTATATGTTTTTAAAATCATTTCTTTCTCTATTTTTCCTTCTGGATGTCCAGGATAAATAGTAATTAGAATTCTACCTTTATTATTAAGAAGAACAAGAGAATCTTCAATTGCTTTCATTGTAGTTTCCCATTTAGTTGTAATACTTTTATCTCCTTTAGGTAAAAAACCAAGATTAAAATTAATAAGACTTATTTTACCTTTATAATTTTCTAAAATGTTAAGCATATTTTCGTGACCAATATTAAATAATTGATAATTTGTCTTATCTTTTAATAACTCTTTAGTATTCTCTATTGCTTGTTCCTGAATATCAAAACCAAATAAATAACCATCTTTTACTTTGTTAACAAGAAATAAAGCATCTTTCCCATTTCCTAACGTAGCATCAATAACAATATCTTTATATTTAACATATTTATCCATTCGTTCTCTAACTCTATTAAGTATTGATTCATTAAATCCTTGATATGTACCTCTTTTTTCTAATTCCATATCAATAGCATCAATAACATCAAGCTTTTTCAATGTCCAGATAGGAGAAATTAACTCATCTTTATCTGCATCTCCTGTAACTCTATGAATAACAATACCTTTATTAAGAATTTCAATTTGATCACAAACAATATCTACATATTCTTCCTTTGTTAAAAGATGAAATTTATCTCTCATGTATATATCTTCTAATTTTGTGTTTTTAATAACATGTAACATATGAATTTTTATTCCTTGAATATCAAGCTTATTAATAAATTTAATTGTTTCAATCATCATTTCCTTAGTTTCATTTGGAAAACCATTTATTATGTGAACTACAACTTCTATATTTTTATCTCTAAGCTTTTTAACCATTTCAACAAAACAAGTTAAATCATGGCCTCTATTAATAAAATTTGTAGTTTCTTCATGAATACTCTGTAAACCAAGTTCAATAGTTAAATTAGTTCTCTTATTTAAATCATCTAAGTATTCCAAACATTCATCATTAATGGCATCTGGTCTAGTAGCTATTGCAAGTCCAACAACTTTATCTAATTCTAATATTGGTTCGTATTTTTGTTTCAACACATCAACTTTGGCATAGGTATTAGTATTTGCTTGAAAATAACCTATGTAAAAACAACCTGGCCACTTCATATCCATCTTTTCTTTAACTTCATAAAACTGTTCAATTAATGAATTTCTAAGACTACCTGCAAAATCACCACTACCAAGTTTAGAACAATAAATGCAACCACCTGTACCTCTACTTCCGTCTTTATTAGGACAAGTAAAACCACCATTTAAACTAATTTTAGCAATTTTATTTTTATATTTATTTTTATAATAATAATCAAGAGTATAATATCTTTTATTATTATTAGTATTATTATATCTATTAATCAATTATTTCACCATGCTATATAAATAAGTTGCTATAACAAATTCGTTTTTAAATATTGTATTCCACTTATTTATTTCCTTCCTGTTCTTATTAAGTAGTTGTATATAGAAAAATTTAATAATACTTATCTTATTAGGAATAATTGACTTATTTTCTGTTAATTTAAAACTTTTGATACTAATATCATCAGAACTTAACGCAATTTTTATTGATTTTTTAATAAACTTTCTAATTTTATATATCTTCTCATCTCTAAAATCAAAAAGATAACCTAATTTATCAAGGCCTTTAAAGAAATCTATATTATTTATACTTTTAAGCCCATATTCATTTAAAGTGTTAGAAATATTAAAAATATATTTATCAATAGATGAATTACTAACATTTCTAAAAGCAAATTTATTACCAAGTAATTTTTTATATACTTTTAAAGTATCATTATATCCATATTTAATAGCTTTCAATGACTTATCTTTATCAAATTCTAAAAAAGAACCAAGTTTATTTCTTGCTGTTATATTAATAATATTATCTCCGTTATACTTTCTTATAATACCTGGAGCATTCAAATTAACTGCAATAATTTCATCAGCTCCAAGCTCAATAGCTAGATCGATAGGTAAATTATCATATAAACCACCATCTATAAAATATTGGTTAGAAATTTTTTTCTTTCTAAAAAAAGGATAACAAGAAGCAGAAGCAATTAGATAATCTACACAATTATCTTTATTGATCATTTCTTTAGTAATATACATACCTTTAAGTTTACTAAGGTTATATACAACAAATCCAAAATCTATTTTACTCTTTAATAATTTCTTAAACTTAATCTTATTTAATAATAAATTTTCTAAATTAGAAACTTCCATTCCTCCAGATAATATATTATTCATAAACATACTAACCATATCTTTTGTAGTAGAAGCATTATTATACTTTTCTAAATCTTCTTTACTAAATATTACATCAAAGTTCATTTCTTTCCATAATCTAACAGCTTTTCTATAATCTTTTTGAGCAATAATAGCCCCATTAAGGGCACCAACAGAAGTACCTGTAACTATATCGTATTTTATTCTTAGTTTTTTAAAACCTTTAATAACACCTATCTGATAGGCTCCTTTTCCACCGCCACCAGATAGAACAATTGCTCTTTTCATATTTACATCACCAACTATATTATATCACGGATATTTATTGCAATTTAAAGTTTTTGTTGATACAATTTACTTATAATAGAAAGAGGTTTAAAAATGAAAAATAATAGTACAAAAAAAAGACTTTTAGTAATGTCAATCATTATGTTTTTGGTATCAGTAGGATTAATAGTAGCAGGATTACACATAGTATCACTACCAAAAAATATAATATTAGCAGATATTAATAATTTATTCACTAATGTAAGCAATTACGTAGATGATGAAAATCCTGTATCAAATTTTATAAAAGAAAATAAAAATTTAAATTTATTATCAAAATTAGAAATAACAAACGAAAATATTTCTCTTCTTCCTTTTAATAAGTTAGATTTAAATCTAGAATTAAATGAAAACAGAGAAAAAGAGATAACAAAATTATTAGCAACAATTAATAAAGATGGAATAGGAACAGCAAATGTAAAATCATATTTAGCTAATAATAATATTTATGTAGGTATAGAAGGAATAACAGAAACACTTTTATCTACAGAATTAGAATTTCAATCATTACTAGAAAAAACAACTATTAATGAAGAAGATTATAAGTTAATGATGAATGCTATCAAAGAAACTTTAATTGAAAATACAAAAGATGATGAAATAACAAAAGAACCTGCTGCAATTGAAGGAAGCGAAGATGTTAGCTTTACTAAACTTTCTTACGCAGTAAAAAAATCAAACATATATACTTATATGTCTAAGTTTTTTGAAAAGGTAAACAATAATAAAGAGTTAAACAAAGTTATATGTAATAATTTCCAAATAGAAGAAAAAGATTCTGCTAAAACATATGATGAAATAATAAAAAGTATTGAATCTTATAAAGATAACGATGAAGTAATATTCTTCTATAATGTTTACTATAGTGGATTTAATAAAGTTGTAATGAGTGAAATAGACTTAGTATCTTATAAATTATCTTATTTTAGAAATGAAAACAGAAAAACAATTAATCTTTATAGTTCAGAAACAGAAAATAATTTATTTAGTCTAACATCAAAAGATAAAGAGCTTAATGGATATATTTCAGATATAATAACTATTACAGGAAACTATGATAAAAATGAGTTTAACTTAAATCTAGAAATGGAAACTGAAGATGGTCAAAAAGAAAGTGTTTCTACAACAATTAAAACTGAAACAACAGTAAAAGAGGAATCTTTAGAAACAACTCAAAATATAAAGATAGATATTTCTACTCCAAATACCTTAGGTATATCAGGAACTTTAAATATAAAAGGTTCGTCTACTTTATCTAAAGGAAAAGAAATAACTTTAGAAGAATTAGCTAATTCAAAAAGATTAGAAGATTTAACAGAAATAGAAGTACAAAATATGTATAATTTAGCAAGAGAAAATACTTTATTCTTATCATTAATAGGAGCATACGAAAATCAATTATAGGAGGAATTAAAAATGAGTAATTTAGGGGAACACTTCAAATTAAATTTAGAAAACGGTAAGTCTAAAAAAGATTGTATTTTTCAAGGACAAAAATATAGAATAACAGTTCTTACTGAAAGACTAATAAGACTTGAATATAGCCAAGAAGGAATATTTAATGATAATTTAACTCAATTAGTTATCAATAGAAACTTTAACCCTCCTGTCTTTGAAGTAAAAGAAGATGATAGGTATCTTCAAATAGATACAAAATATTTTAGATTAGAATACACAAAAGAAAAGAATTTTGATGGTGGTAAGATGCTTCCATTAAGTAATTTAAGAATTTCTTTAAAAGAAACTGATAAAGTTTGGCATTATAATCATCCTGAAGTAAGAAATTATAAAGGTAATTATGTATCTTTTGATGGAACAGATAATGATAGAAAACAAAGAAATGGACTATACTCATTAGATGGATTTGCATCAATTGATGATAGTAATTCAATGCTATTTAATGAATCAGGAGAATTAACAGAAAAAACAACTAAAGGTATTGATACATATTTATTTATGTATAACAAGGATTTTTATTTAGCTCTTCAAGACTACTTTAAACTAACAGGATTTCCCCCATTAATACCAAGATATGCTCTGGGTAATTGGTGGAGTAGAGATTACGAATATACTAATGATGATATAAATGAATTATTAGAGGATTTTACTAAAAAAGGAATACCATTATCAGTTTTATTATTTGATGAAGCTTGGCATAAAACAATTAATGAAGATAATACTAAGAAAAAAACAGGATTTACCTTTAATAATGATTTAATAAAAGAACCAGAAAATTTACTAAAGGATCTTCACACTAAAAATATAAGAGTTGGTCTTAATATTAATCCTATTGAAGGAATAGGTAAAGATGAAGAAAATTATCAATCAGTTGCAAATGAATTTGGAATATCAGATGGTAAAACAATAGCCTTTGATGTAAAAAATTATAGTTTACTAAATTCATATTTTAAAAATATAATTAATCCATTAGAATCAAAAGGAATAGACTTTTTTTGGAATGATTGGAAAGAAAATGATAAAGACACTAAAAATTTATGGTTACTAAATCATTATTATACATATGATACTTTAAAGGATAAAAGTAAAAGAGAATTAATATTAGCTAGAAATTCTTTAATAGCTTCTCATAGATATCCGATTTCTTATTCAGGTAAAACTTTAGTAAGTTGGGAAATTTTAAGAAAAATACCTATGTATAATCAAATTTCTTCAAATATAGGGGTATCTTTCTGGAGTTATGATGTAGCAGGAAATTTTGGTGGAGTAGAAGAAGCAGAATTATATATTAGATCAATACAGTTAGCTACTTTTTCACCTATATTAAGATTCTCTGCATCAAGAGGAAAATATTATAAAAGAGAACCATGGAGATGGGATGTAAAAACTTTAGAAGTAGCAAGAGATTATCTAAGTTTAAGACATAAACTAATTCCTTATTTATACACAGAATCTTATAGATATCATAAATTTGGTATGCCATTAATTAGGCCATTATACCACTCATTACCATGGACTTATGATGATGTTAATTATAGTAATCAATATTATCTTGGTGAAGAAATAATGGTAGCTCCCATATTAAATAAAAAAGATTTATTGATGAATAGGACAGTTCATAAATTCTTTATTCCAGAAGGTACTTGGTATGATTTTAAAACAGGTAAGAAATTCCCTGGTAATAAAGGATACATTTCTTTCTATAAAGATGAAGACTACCCATACTTTGTAAAAAATGGAGCAATCATCCCTTTAGCAAAAGATATTGAAAACAATAATACTAATAGTCCAAAGGAAATGGAAATACATGTTTTCCCAGGACAAAATAATACATATAATTTATATGAAGACGATGGAATAACTTCCTTATATAAAGAAGGATATCATCTTTCTACATCAATAGATTATAATTATTTACCAAGTAATTATACTGTAATAATTAGATCAATAGATGGAAAAAATGGTATTGTTCCAGAGTTTAGAGATTATAAAATAAAATTTAGAAATACTAAAAAAGCAGAAAAAGTAACAGCATACTACAATGATACTGTTATTGAAACTAAATCTTATGTATATGATAATGACTTTATTGTAGAATTAAAAAAAGTACCAACAGTAGGACAAGTAACAATTAACTGTAAAGGAACAAATATAGAAATAGATGCAATAAGAGTTATAAATGATGATATAGATAGTATTTTATCAGATTTACCGATAAATACTGTTTTAAAAGAAAAAATATCAGTTATTGTATTTAGTAGTATTTCAGTTAAAAAGAAAAGAATCGAAGTTAGAAAACTAAAAAGATATGGACTTTCTAAGGAATATATTAAATTATTCTTAAAATTACTTGAATATATTGAACAAATTTAATATAATATCAATAACTTGTACCTGAAAGAGTATTAGTATAAATAATATTTCAAGAGACTTAGTGGATGGTGAAAACTAAGAATATTATTATATGAACTTGCTTTCTAATTAAGTACAACGCTCTTCAGCGTTAAAGATTTAAGTGCATAGAAAATATTTCTATGAATTAAGGTGGTACCGCGATTATTCGTCCTTATGTGATGAATAATCTTTTTTTATGGAGGAGAGGTTTATTATGAAAGATTTATATGACAAAGGTATTTTATTCTTACTCACATTTTTAAGTGTATATTTTTTATACTATATACTTTATGTTAGAAAATATAAAAAGAGTGATAAAAAGAAAACACCTATAGAATTACAGTTTTTAGTATACAAATATAAACTAGATTTATCTAAGATTAATGGTAAAAAAGTAATGGAAAAAATAGCAAAAATGGTTGCTTTAGATGTATCTATCGTAGTAACTATTATTTCTGTAATAGAAAATCCTGTACTACAAATGATAGTAGGATTTGTAATATTAATACCTATAATTTTAGTTTCGTTTAACATCCTTGCAAACATAATAAAGAAAGAGAGAAATGATAAAAATGATGACAATAAATGATATAGAAAAAAAATGGCAAAAATATTGGGATGATAATAATACTTTTGTTGCAAAAAATAATAGTGATAAGGAAAAATATTTTTATCTTGTAGAATTTCCATATCCATCTGGATCTGGATTACATGTTGGTCATGTAAGAAGCTATACAGCAATTGATACAATGGCAAGAAAGAAAAGAATGATGGGATATAATGTATTATTTCCAATGGGATGGGATGCTTTTGGGGCTCCAGCAGAACAATATGCTATTAAAAATCATATTCATCCTAAAGAAGCAGTAGCTGAAAACATAAAAACATTTAAGGGACAAATAAAAGATCTTGGTATTTCATTTGATTGGAGTAGAGAATTTTCTACTACTGATCCAGAATACTATAAATGGACTCAATGGCAATTTATTAAATTTTATGAACACGATATGGCATATAAAGCTAAAAAAAGTATAAACTGGTGCCCTAATTGTAAAACAGGTTTATCAAATGAAGATTCTAGCGGAGGAACTTGTGAAAGATGTGGATCAGTTGTAGTTCAAAAAGAAAAAGACCAATGGGTACTAAGAATGTCAGACTATGCAGAAGACTTAATAACAGGTTTAGATGAGACTGACTTCCAAGAAAGAATAAAAACTGCTCAAATCAATTGGATAGGAAAATCAACAGGAGCAGAAGTAGATTTTAAAATTAAAGAAATAGATGAAAAATTAAAAGTATATACAACAAGACCAGATACTTTATATGGAGTTACTTTCATGGTAATAGCCCCAGAACATCCATATATAGACCTATATAGTGGAATAATAAACAACATGAATGAAATAATAGATTATAGAGAAAAAACAAATTTCAAAACAGAATTTGAAAGATTAAATATGACAAAAGAAAAAACTGGTGTGAGAATTGATGGATTAACAGCTATTAATCCTATTACAAATAAAGAAATTCCTATTTATATTTCAGATTATGTTATGATGAACTATGGAACAGGAGCTATTATGGCTGTTCCAGCACATGATGATAGAGACTATGAATTTGCAAGTAAATTTAATATAGAAATAATCCCTGTTATAGAACAAATAACTGGTGAACAAAGAGAAAATGAAGAACAAAAAAATAGTATAGTAGCAGTTATTTATGACGAAGAAAATAATAAATATTTAACTCTTAATTGGAAAGAATTAGGTGGAAGATTATTTATTGGGGGAACAAGAAAAGATAATGAGACTGCATTAGAAACAGCTGTAAGAGAAATAAAAGAAGAAACTGGATACACAGATATTAGATTTATCAAAGAAATTAGTCCAATTAATCATCATTATTTTGCTTATAATAAGAATAAAGCTTATGAAATAGAAAGTATTGGATTATTATTTAAACTTATTTCTGATAAGAAAGAAACAAATAATCTTGATGAAGACGAAAAAGGTAAATTTGAAATTGAATGGGTATCAAGAGAAATAATAGAAAAAGAAGTAAAAGATGAATTACATATTACTACATTCAGAAATTTACTAGCAGAAAATAATTATTATGCTGGAGACGGCAAAATGGTTAATTCTGGTATCTTAAATGGTTTAACAAATAAAAAAGAATCTATAAATAAAATGTTAGAGTATTTAGAAAAAGAAGGAATCGGTTATAAGAAAACAAATTATAAATTACAAGATTGGATATTTACAAGACAAAGATTCTGGGGAGAACCAATACCTTTAGTATGTTGTGATGAATGTGGATGGGTTCCAGTTAAAGAAGAAGACCTTCCTGTTTTATT
Source organism: Bacilli bacterium (assembly GCA_028693275.1). GTDB lineage: Bacteria > Bacillota_I > Bacilli_A > RF39 > UBA660 > JAQUVS01. Next base: position 55,896 of record JAQUVS010000003.1, on the reverse strand, counting down.
ACCAGATGTAGCTGAGTATGAACCAACAGATGATGGTGAAAGTCCACTTGCTAAAATAGAAAGTTGGGTAAATACAACATGTCCTAAATGCGGAAAACCAGCTAAAAGAGAAACAGATACAATGCCTAACTGGGCTGGATCTTCTTGGTACTGGTTAAGATACATGGATCCTAAAAATGATAAAGAATTTGTTTCAAAAGAAGCATTGAATTATTGGGGACAACTTGATTGGTATAATGGTGGAATGGAACATGCTACAAGACACTTATTATATGCTCGTTTCTGGAATCAATTCCTATATAACATTGGATTAGTTCCTTACAAAGAACCTTTTAAGACAAGAGTAGCCCACGGAATGATTCTTGGTGAAGGTGGAGAAAAAATGTCTAAGTCTAAGGGTAATGTTATAAATCCCGATGACGTTGTAAAAAAACAAGGAGCAGATGCACTAAGATGCTATGAAATGTTTATAGGAGACTATGAAAAAGAAGCTGCTTGGAGCGAACAAAGTCTAAATGGTTGTAGAAGATTCTTAGATAAAGTTATTAAATTACAAGACAAATTAAATAACTCAGATGAATACTCATCTTCTTTAGAAAAGATAATTAATAAAACAATAAAAAAAGTCACAGAAGACATAGATAATATGAAATTTAACACAGCAGTTTCTGCTTTAATGATATTAACTAATGAAATGACTGATAAAGAAGAAATAAGTCAAAAAGACTATAGAACACTACTTACTTTATTAAATCCTATAGCTCCTCATATAACAGAAGAATTAAATGAAATTAATCATTTAGGAAATCCTTTATGTGAATCAGCATGGCCAACATATGATGAAGAAAAAATAATAGATGAAGAAAAAGAAATAGCTGTTCAAGTAAATGGTAAATTAAGAGGAACTATTATTTGTGCAATTAATGATACTGAAGAAGAAATAAAAGAAAAAGCTTTAAGTGACTCAAATGTACAAAAACATTTAGAAGAAAAAGAAATAGTAAAAGTAATAGTAATTAAAAATAGAATAGTAAACATAGTGGCTAAATAGCCACTTTTTATTTTTTTTAAAGGAAATATATGATATTATATATATGGTATAGGAAGTGACGAGATGAAAAAAAATTCGTTTATCCAAGGTGCATTTATAGCAACAATGGGTATTGTATTAAGTAAGATTTTAGGAATTATATATGTTATTCCATTTTATGCAATAATTGGAAATCAAGGTGGAGCACTATACGGATATGCCTATTCGATATATTCAATATTTTTAGGAATATCATCAGCAGGAATACCTTTAGCAATGAGTAAAATAATAAGTGAATATAATGTTTTAGGATATTATAATGCAAAAGAAAGAGCTTTTAGTATTGGTAAAAAAGCATTAACAATTATGGGAGTATTTTCTTTCTTAATTTTAATGATCTTTGCAAAACCATTAGCTATTTTAATAATAGGAAATGTAGAAGGTGGAAATTCAATCCAAGATATTACATTTGTTATTAGAGTAATATCAACAGCAATATTAATAGTACCAATATTAAGTATATACAGAGGGTACTTACAAGGACATAGATTTATTACTCCAACATCAGTATCCCAAGTACTTGAACAATTAGTAAGAGTAATAATTATAGTTTTAGGAAGTTATTTATCATTAAAAGTATTTAACTTATCATTAAAAACAACAGTAGGTATATCAGTCTTTTCTGCAACAATAGGAGCCATCATTTCTTGGTTATACCTTGTAAGAAAATCCAATAAACACAAGGAATTACTTGAAAAAAATAACACAAATACAGAAGAACCATTTATTTCTGATAAACAAATATTAAGAAAAATTTTAATATATGCTTTCCCTTTTATAATGATAGATATATTTAAGTCACTTTATACATCAGTAGATGTAGTTATGTTAGTAAAAATATTAGTTAATGACCTATCTTTTAAGGTAACAACAGCAGAATCAGTAATAAGTATATTTTCAACTTGGGGTTCTAAATTAACTATGATAGTTATCTCAATAGCAACAGGAGTAATGGTAAGTTTAATACCAAATTTAACTAGAAGTTTTGTTAAAAATGACATAGTTGATGTTAGAAAAAAAATAAATCAAACTATTCAAGTAATAATCTTTTTAGTATTACCAATGACAGTTGGCTTAAGCATCTTAGCTCAACCAGTATGGGATATATTTTATGGATATAGTAAATTAGGAACAGATGTTTTCAGTTATTATATTTATACTGCATTAGCAACAACTTTATTTACAGCAACAATTACAATTACTCAGGTATTAAAAGAATACAAAGTTGTCTTTATATCACTAATTACAGGATTATTAGTAAAAGTAATCTTCAATGCCCCTTTAGTATATGGATTTCATAAATTAGGAATTCCAGCATATCATGGAGCAACAACAGCAACAATTTTAGGATACCTTATATGTGTAATTATATGTTTAGCCTTCTTACATAGTAAGTACAAAGTAGAGTATGAAGACACACTTAATAAAACAATTAAAATCATAGTATCAGTAATAATAATGAGTTTAGTTCTTTTATCAATGAAGTTTGTTATTCCATTAGATCAAACTAATAGATTATTAAATATCCCAATAATATTACTATATACAATTGTTGGTGGAGGAATATTTGTTTTAATAAATCTAAAAAATAGAGTACTAGTTGGAATATTTGGAAAAGAATTAGTTAATAAATTTATAAGTAAAATAATAAGAAAAAAGAGGTAATAATATGAAATTTGAGATTTTAAATAAAGATGAATATAATGAATTTTTAAGTAATAATAGTCAAACCTCTTTCATGCAAACAATAGAACTAGGTAATTTAAAAAAAGAAAGTAATGATATTCCTCATCTTGTTGGTATAAAAAAAGATGGTAAAGTAATAGCTACATCTCTATTATTAGAAACAAAAACAATTTTAAATAAAAGTATTTTTTATTCTCCTAGGGGAATGATTTTGGATTATCATAACTATGAATTATTATCTTTTTTTACAGAAGAATTAAAGAAATATATAAAGAAAAATAATGGATTCATCTTAACTATTGATCCAAATGTTATCTATAGAACTAGAAGTAGTGAAGGTGAAATAATAAATGATGATAAAGATGATTTTACTATAGCTAATCTAAAAAAATTAAATTATAAACATTTTGGTTTCAATATTTATTTAGATTCACTTCAAGCAAGATGGGCATATAGATTAGAATTAGATGAAGACTATGAAACAAAAAAACAAAAATTTTCAAAAAGTACAAGAAAAAATATAGACTCTTGTTATAAAAAAGGTCTTCAAGTAAGAAAAGGTAAAATAGAAGATTTACCAACTCTAACAGAAATATTTGAATTAACATCTAAAAGAAAAGACTTCTTTCATAGAAGTCTAAAATATTATCAAAATATGTATAAAAACATGAGTAATCTCATGACTATATATATAGCATATTTAGATCCAACGATCTACTACAATAGTACTCTTGAATTATATAATAATGAACTAGAAAATAATAAAATTATTATTGAAAAACTAAATAAAGATAATGTAGGTAGTAAGCTACTAAATCAAAAAGAAACTTCAGATAAGCTTTTAGACAAATATCAATTAGAATTAGATAAAGCTAAAAAATTTAAGGAAGAGAATCCTAATGGTAAAGATATAGGATGCCTATTATCAATAAAATCAGGGAATGAATACTTAACGTTATCAAGTGGAGTATTAGAAGAATATAAGAGCTTCACTCCAAAGTATGCAATGTATGATAAACATATAAAAGATGCATACCAAGAAAATTTTAAATACTGTAATTTTTATGGTATAACAGGTGACTTCAATAAAGAAAATAAATACTATGGTATTTATGAATTTAAAAAAGGATTCACTGGTAATGTTATAGAATATATAGGTCAATTTGAATTAAAGATATCTAACTTTTATTATATATATAAATTAATAAAGAAGATAAAAAACTTAATTAGAAGATAAAATATAAGGACAAAATAAATTTGTTCTTTTTTTTATCTAAAAACCAATAAAATATCCACCTTTTTGCATCTAAATATATAGGGGGATAAATCTAAAAAAAAGAAGGGAGATTTATATGAATTTTTTTAGAAGAAGTTACACAAGTATAATAAGAAGGAAAGGGAAATCATTAATACTATTTTTGGCAATATTATTAATTAGTAATGTCATAGCAGGATCTATATCTGTTAAAAAAGCTTTAGCAAACACGGAGAAATCTATCACAGAAAAAATGCCAGTAGAAATAAAAATAGAATTAGATTATGAAAAAATAACTGATAAAGAACCAGAAAAATTAACAGAAAAGCAAATCAATCAAATAGGAAAATCAACATATATAAAAGATTATTATTATTCTTACAATTATAATTTACAAAGTACTACATTAAAACTAGTAAATGAAAACATTTTATTTAGAACATCAAGTCTTGAGGATAAAATATCTATTATAGGACAGGAAAATAGTTTTTCTATTATTGGATCAAATAGTACTATAATAAGAGAGATAACTTTAGATAAATTTAACATAATAGATGGAAAAACATATACAAAAGATGATATAGAAAAAGGAAATAATGTAGTAATCATTTCAAAAGAGTTAGCAAAAAAGAATAATCTAAAAGTAGGTTCAACAATAACTTTAGGTAAAAATATAGAAGATTATTCAGGAGTAGATTTTAAAATTTTAAAATCTATAAAGGAAGAATACAAAGTAATTGGAATCTTTGAAGCTAAAACAAACCTAATTAAAGACGAAGATGGGAAAATAGTAGAAGAGTATAACCCATTAGTAGATTACATTTATATGCCTAATAAAACTATGGAATTTATACATAATAAAATAATAACTTCTTATGATGAATTAAATATAGAAGATTATGATAGTTTCGATATAAAAGCAACATTTAATTTAAAAAATATAAATGAATTAGATGACTTTAAAAATGAAAACATAAAAAAATTGTTAACAGGATATAAATTTACTGATAACTCTGAATTATATAATAAAACTATAGGACCAATGCAAAATATGCAAAGCTTATCTAACTTTATAATGTATGCATCAATAATAGCTTCAATAATAATAATAGGATTAATAACAGTATTATTTTTTAGAGAAAGAAAACATGAAATAGGTATATATTTAGCTTTAGGAGAATATAAAATGAATATAGCTATCCAAGTTCTTTTAGAGACAATAATAATATCTTTACTAGCAGTATCAATATCTATATTCAGTGGTAATCTATTAGCAAAAAACATTTCAAATAAGATGTTAGATAATGAAATATCTTCTAGTTCTAAAGAAGATAATATTTCATATGATGAATTTGGATATCAAAATAATATAGATAAAAAAGAAATAATGAGTAAATATAGTGTTAGTTTAGATATAAATACCATATTTATAATATATATAGTTTGCTTAGGTAGTGTAACTCTATCTACTTTATTACCAATATATTACACTTTAAAAATAAATCCAAGAAAGATATTAATGTAAGGAGGTAAATATGGAAAATATATTAAGCGTTTCAAATTTAAGTTATTTTTATCAAGATGGAGATATAATAAGGCACATTTTAAAGGATATAACATACGATTTTGAAAAGGGTAAATTTTATACAATTTTAGGTGAAAGTGGAAGTGGGAAAACGACCTTTCTATCTTTAATATCAGCCCTAGAAGAACAAAAAAGTGGACAAATAAATTATGAAAATATAAATATAAGACAAATAGGATTAGATAATTATCGTAGAAATAAAGTAGGAATTATTTTTCAAAGTTACAACTTAATTCCATATATGACAGGAATAGAAAACATTCTAGTAGCAATGAGTATTACAAATAATAAATTACCAGAAAATAAAGAAACAGTTGCAAAAAATCTCCTAAAATATGTAGGAATAGACAGTATAAAAGGAAATAGAACTATAAATAAATTATCAGGTGGTGAACAACAAAGAGTTGCAATAGCAAGAGCACTATCTACAGATGTTAATCTGATTTTAGCAGATGAACCAACAGGTAATTTAGATCAAGAAATGTCAGAAGAAATAGTTAAACTATTTGCAAGTTTAGCCCATGAGCATAAAAAATGTGTAATAATGGTTACTCATTCCAAAGAAATTGCTAAAAAATCTGATGTTACTTTAATACTTGAGAAAGGAATACTAAAGAAAGATGAATAGTTTTTTAGATAACTTCACAGAAGAAGAAAAAGATATCAAAAGAAAAACAGGAATAAAAGAAGTAGAATATGATATAGAAAAGGATCAAAAGTATTCTAATAGAAAGAAGAAAAAAATAATAATCCAAGTATCATTAGGTTTATTATTAGCTCTTGTATCATTATTTATTTATATCAATATATCTAAAGTAGAAGTACCAGACTTTAATAATCAATTATCTTCTATAGCAAAAAAATGGGCAGATAAAAATAAAATACAATTAATAGAAGAAGAAAAATATGATGATAAAATATTAGAAGACTTTGTTATCAAACAAAGTATAAAACCAGGAAAAAAAATAAATAAAAATTCTACTTTTAAAATAATAATAAGTAAAGGAAATGATCCATCAGAAAAAATAAAAGTACCAGATTTAAGTAACATGACTGGTAGACAGATAAAAGAATGGATAGATAAGAATAAGTTAACATGTACAGTAATCACAGAAGAAAATTCTATAAAAATAGAAAAAGGTAAGTTAATAAAATATACCTTTTCCAGTGCTACAACGGATGAAAATAATTTTACAAGAAGTGACAGTCTAGAAATTGTAATTTCTAAGGGAAATGTTGAATATGACAAAAAAATTGAAGTACCAAACTTAATAGATAAATCAAAAGAGGATGTTACTAAGTGGTGTACTGAAAATAATATAATTTGTAATTATACTGATGTTATAAATGACAAATATGAAATCGGAAGAGTAACAAGTCAATCAGTAAAAATGGGTGATTTAATAACAATAGAAACTAAATTAAAATTAAATGTATCAGGAGGTAAGGGTATTACAATCCCTAATTTCTATGGTGTAACAAGCGAAAACGCCTCAACATTAAATAGCAAACTTGATATTAAAATTAGATTACTATATAATATGAACGTTGGCTATGGTCAATTAATTTCTCAATCTGTTAAAGCTGGTACTAGAAAATTAGAAACAGATAATAAGGTTGAATTAATTTATTCTTTAGGTAAACCATATTTTAATAGTTTGATTGGAACAAGTGAAAGTGAATTAGCAAAAGTCTTCTATGAGTATAATCAAAAAGGTTTAAAATTTACTTATACGGTCAAGTATATTAATTCAGAAAAAGAAAAGGGAACAATCGTTTGGACTTCTAAATATAATGAATTTGTTACAATAAATGAAAATATAGAAGTACATGTAAGTAATGGAATAAGTGGTGAATAACATGAATATAAAACTAAGTACAATATTTGAATTATTAAAAAATTATGATTCATATGGATTTAAATTACTATATGATAATTACTTTAGAGTAATGTATGGTGTTGCATTTTCAATATGTAGAGATGATGAAATAAGCAAGGATGCAATCCAAAATACAATGCTTAACTTATATAAACTAAATTCAAATAAATATCCAACAAAAAATGAACTTAGTTGGTTGTACAAAGTTGTTAAGAATGAAACATTACAGTTATTAAGAAAAGAAAAAAAAGAAATATCAATCGACGACATAAGTGAAATACCTGTTCTTGATAAGTCTATAGAAACTTTAGTTGATATGGATTCTTGTAATCATTTAATAAACTCATTAAATGAACAACAAAGACAGATAGTAACATTAAAAATAATATGTGGATTGAGTCATAAAGAAATTTCAGATATGTTAAATATTCCAATAGGAACAGTTATGTGGAAATATAACACATCAATCAAAAAATTAAGAACAGTACTAACTGGATTATTCTCTACTTTTATAATATCTACAGTAAGTTTAATATATAGAAGTAAGGCACTAGAAATACCTACAGATAGGAGTGTCCCACTTAATGATAGTTTCGTACTAGAAACGGCAAAATTAGGTAGTTCAAATCCAATCTTTGATTTAAATATCCTTTTATTAATTCTTTCAGTAATAAGTTTGATTTTATTTGTTGTTTTGTTTATAAAATCAGACAAAATAAATACAAAAAGATTATAAAATAAAAAAATAAGCATTTATATGCTTATTTTTGCTTTGAAAAAACAATTTTAACAACCTTTATAAGTCTTGAATAACCATTTTTTAGAAAATGGTATAATCCGAATGCTATTTTATACCCAATATATAAGGGTTTATTAACTATAAGGTCAAACTCTCCAATTAATTCTACAACTACTCCACCAAAACTTTTCTTAAATAAATAAAGACCAAGTAAAGGATTTGAAGGATTAAAGTCACCTGTTATACCGTAGAAATTATATCTATCATAATTACCTTCAATGGCCATTTTTACACCAGCCCAGTGAATAGTATAAGCAGATTGATATTCCATAAACTTTTTATATGAACCACCAACTAAAGATAAAACTTCACCACCATGGATTAAAAATAATATTCCTCCAAGAGTAATTATCTCTCCATTTTCTTTTTGTAAAGTTAAAACTTCATCGAGTTTCTTATTAACTCTTTCAATATTTGTTGTTACTTCCTTCTGTTTTAAATTAAATTTATCTATATTCATCTTATTAATACCGTTATCATATTTATATTTTCTGTCATCGTAATCTTTTTTTAATTCATCAATTTCTTTATTAAGACTTTCAATCAAAGAAACAGTATCTAACTCAGCTAAAAGTATTTTAATAATTCCAGACTTAGAAAGATTACTATACATATTTTGATAATACTTTAAAGGTCTATCAATAAAATCTCTTCTATCTCCAGTATGTTGCATTATATCTTTGAATTTATCAAGTTCATCATAACCAATTTCTCTTGTTTTAATGCATAATCTCTCATTTTTTCTAATAATTTGTCTAGTCTTAGAATCCATCTCACTCATAACTTCATCAATAGTTCTATTCTTTGTCTTAGTAACAAAAATAAATCTAGGTTGAAGAGCATCCTGCATTAAGTTAAAACCAAAATGCTTATATTTACAATTAATTAAGTTTTTGAAAGCCTTTTCGTTATTAACTCCATCATTTACAATATTACCATCAATATCTCTTTCTTTGTACATAATATAAGGATCTAATTTTATAAATATTCCTTTATTTTTCTTAGCATAATTAACAATTTCTTTAGTAAACTCTTTCAATAATTCCAAATTATCAAAATCAATTAAAAAACCTCTAGGAGAATAAATCATATTCATCTTAATTGGAGTAGTTTTAAAAAGAAGCATTGTTGCAGCTACTATGGAATTGTTATCATCTTTAAAACCAACAAGGTGCATATCCCATCCATTTGTTTTCTTCAAGTGACCCCAATCAGTAGTTTGATAAAAAGATGCTTGAGGATGTTTACTAGCGAAAAGATTAAATTCTTCTTCGTTAAGTACTATTAATTTCATTTTATTTTCCTCCTTTTAGCTATCTTCTTAACCATATTTCTATAAAAAGGAATTAAGTTAACAAAAACAAAATACATAAACTTATTAGTTATTAAATCAAATTCTCCAATAAATTCTATATAATCTCCACCAAATTTTTTCTTAAAATCATGAAGTCCAAATAATTCTTTATTATTTAAATCCCCAATTGTTCCAAATTGATCATATATCTTAATACCTTTATTCTTATAGTATTCAATATGATTACTATATGTTAAATAATTTCCACAAACTTCAGTTAAAATATTATGGTTACCAGCATATAAAACCCATGCTTTATCCCCATATTCAACTATAAAGTGAGCATTAGTAATAATTCTATCCCCATATTCTGTTGATAAATTTTTATAATTACTAATATCTGTTAATAGTTTTTCTTTTCTTTTTTCAATTTCTTTTTTTCTAGTATTTTTTGTTTTACTTAAATTAAGTTCCTTACTTAAATCTTCTAGTTCTAAATCTATATCCTTAACTTCCAATAAATACTTATCTATAATTTCTTTTATATTAACCTCACCCAAAAAAATATTACATTTATCTTCTTTCTTCAAAATATCATATAATACTTTGTAATATTCTTCGTTATGGGAAACAAAATCTTTTCTGTTTTCTGTAATTTCCATTAACTTATAAAAATCATGAATATTACTTTCATCACCTATAAAGACATTTACATTTAAGTCTTTTGCTTTTTTAATTCTTTGTTTAGTAGTCTTAGAAAAATTATCTAAAATTTCTTCTGCCGTTTTATTACTAAAATCTATTCTAAAAGTATATCTAGGTTGATTAGTTTCAAAGTTTTTAGTAAATCCTTTATGTTTGTATCCTAAAAAAATCAAATTATCAAAAATTTTCTTATAATCATTATCTAAATCAATATGATTATCATCTTTATCCCATTTATTTATTATTAAATCGGGATCAATTTTAATAAATATCCCTTTTTTATTTTTAACAAATGTCTTAATATTATTAGTAAAAAAACTAAGTAATTTATCATCATTAAAATCCATTACATATCCCCTAGGAGAATAAAAATAACTAAAACCAAGAGGTAACTTCTTCTCAAGTAATAGTGCACTAGCTAATAATTTATCATTATCATCAGTAATACCCACATAGTGAGGTATCATTCTTTTCTCTTTTTGACTAAAATTTCCCCAAAAACTACTTTGTAAGAAATGTGATTTTTCTTTGTTACTTGAAACAAAATCTTCATATTTTTCTATATCAATATCAGTTATAAACTTCATACTATCATAGCCTTTCTAATTAATATTATACCATTATTTAATAAAATAAAAAGCCTTATTTACTTTATAAAGGCTTTTAATGTATAATATATAAAGGTGATAAGATGAGACTAAGAAATGTAAAAAACAAAGATGAAATAATGAAACAAGCAAAATCATTAGAAGAAAATCCAAATAAAAATAAAGGTAATTGGAATAAAGTATTTAAGAATAACAATCCTATACATATAGAAATAGGTATGGGTAAAGGAAAGTTTATCATCGAAAATGCTATTAAGTATCCTGATATTAACTTTATTGGTATAGAAAAATATGATAGTGTGATAGCAAGAGCCTTAGAAAAGGTAGAAGAATTACCTAATTTAAGAATGATAAGAATGAATGCAATGGAAATAGAAGATATTTTTGATAAAGAAATTGATGTAATTTACCTTAATTTCTCTGATCCATGGCCTAAAAAGAGACATCAAGATAGAAGATTAACTTCACATCAATTTTTAGATAAATATAAAAATATTTTTAAAAATGATAATATAATTATTCAAAAAACTGATAATAGGAATTTATTTGAGTATTCTATAGTATCGTTAACAACATATAAATATGAGATAGAAGAAATATCTTTAGACATATATAAAGATGATTTAACAGAGAATATATCCACAGAATTTGAGGATAAGTTTGTTAAATTAAATCTTCCGATATACAGACTAAAAGCGATAATAAAGAAAAATAATTAAAAAGATTTTTATTTATTAATATTTTTGATATAATAATATAAGAGTAGGTGAATTATGAAGAAAATAATGGTATTACTCTTTGCTGTTTTTTTTATAACAGGATGTCAAATAGTAAGAACAGATAATTTAAGTATTGATGAAATAACTAATAAAGTATTAAATGAAAAAATAAAAATGAATAACATGTCATTAGAGGGCTATAAATATTATTTACCAAAAGGTATAAGTTTAAAGTCAAAAACAGATAGAAATTCAATTTTATATTACAATAAAAGTAAAATATATTTATATGTAGATATAATTTCATACTATAATAAAGTTGATAATACTTATAGCACAAATGAAAAAGGTTTCTATTCTAAAGAAATTAAGATAGGTAACAAAAAAGGATATTTAGAAATAAATAAAGTTTACAATAAATATTTTATTGAATTTATGTACAATTTTGCAAAGATAGAAGCATATGTAGAATATGAAGACATTAATAATATAGTATTAAACTCAGCAATTATATTAAATAGTATAAAATATAATGAATTAATAATAGGTTCATTAATTGGTTCAAATAACCTTAATTATAATGAGGAAGTATATGATATTTTTACATCAAAAAGAGAAACAGGAAATTTTCTTGATTATGTGGAACAATATGGTACTTATGAAGATACTTCAGGTGAATTACCTGATGAAAATAGTATAGAAATAGAAGAAACGGAGTAGGATGGTGTTCTTATGGGATTATTAGATAAAATTAAAAATACATTCTTTGAAGAAGAATATGTAGAAGAGGAAATACCTCAAAAAGAAAAGAAACAACCACGTGAAGTAGTGGCAAGAAAGATTTATGAAGAAAAAAAGGTAGCTCCGGTTGCTGAAGAAGTAATAGAAGAACCAATTATTGAGGAAAAAGAAGAAATAGAAATAATGTCAGATAAAGACATTTTAAAAGAAACAACTAAAATTAAATATTTTGAAGATGATGATTTTATAGAAAAAGAAGAAGTTACTACAACAACTTATGAAAGACCATCTAAACCTTATGGTAATTCATCTTATTCACAAACATATTCTCAAACAGTTACTACAAAAGAACATACAAAAAAATTTCAACCAACGCCTATTATTTCACCAATTTATGGAGTTTTAGATAAAAACTATAAAAAGGATGAAATATTAGAGAAGAGTGTTAAACCAACAAGTAGCTATGTATCAAGAAAAAATGTTGATCTAGATTCAATAAGAGAAAAAGCTTTTGGAGATTTATCATACGATTTAGGTTTAACAAATTTAAATGAAAAAAAAGAAGAACCAGTAGAAGAAGTAGATAATTATGAAGATAATCTTCTTTATGATATGAACGAAGTAGATACTACACCAGCAGTAGAAAAAGTAACTTTAGCTGATGCTGAAGAGTACTTTGAAGATTTAGGTTTAGAATATAATGTAGATTATAAGGATGCTAAACACGAAAAATATACTGGCAGAAGAGTAAGAACTACTCCAAGTATAGAAGATATTAAAGAAGACGAAGAAATAGAAGAAGACAATATTGATTTTGATATAGAAGAAGATGAAGAAGAAATAGTTTTAGAAAAAGATGCTTCAGAAAATGAAAAACTAGAAGACAATTTATTTGATCTTATAGATTCAATGTATAAAGAGGAGGAATAATATGGAACTAATGGAAATATTATTAGTACTTCTATATATTCTTGGTATAGTATTATTAACAGTTTTAATAGTTTTAGGAATAAAATTAATTAAAGCAGTTGATCAAACAAAAGAAATATTAGATGATGTTGAAAAAAAGACAAAATCATTAAATAGTTTATTTAGTATCATTGATAGAACAACAGATGTTGTATCTTCAATAAGTGATACTTTCGTAGATGGAACACTATCATTTTTAGGTGGTCTATTTAAAAAAAAGAAGAAGAAAGAGAGTGAAGATGATGAGTAAAAAAGGAACAGGTAAGTTTATTCTTGGAGCTGCAATTGGAGCAGGATTAGCATTATTATTTGCACCTGCAAAAGGAAGCGAAACAAGAAAACAATTAGCTAAGAAATTTGATGAACTTAAAAATAAAATTCAAGAAATAGATTTAGAAGAAGTAAAAGATGATCTAGAAAATAAGATTGAAGAAATAAAAAGTGAATTAGAAGATTTAAATAAAGAAAAAGTTTTAAAAATAGCAAAAGAAAAAGCTAAAGATATTAAAAATAAAACTGAAGAAATAGTAGAATTAGCAGTAGAAAAAGGTACACCAGTTGTTCAAAAAGCAGCTAATGATTTAAAAGAAAAAACAGCTGAAGTAGTTAAAGAAATACTAGAAAAACTAGAAAAATAATAATATATATGATATTATATATATCATTAGCAATGAAGAAAAATAGTAGTAATTATAATTCATACATAGAGAGTTTATGGTAGGTGAAAATAAACATGGAATAATTGTGAATTACATTTTTGGAGCTTAAAAGGTAACGCTTTATAGTATCAAGTGCATAGGATATTTCTATGAATTAAGGTGGTACCGCGATTATTCGTCCTTATGTGATGAATAGTCTTTTTTTATTATAAGGAGGTAAAAATGAATTTATTTGAAGATTTAAAATGGAGAGGTTTAGTTCAAGATATAAGTGATGAATCATTAATTGAAAAAATCAACAATGGAGGACTAACTTTTTATATAGGAACAGATCCAACAGCAGATTCAATGCATATTGGACATTATTCTTCTTTTTTAATATCAAAAAGATTGGCTAAAGGAAATCATCATCCAATATTACTTGTAGGTGGAGCAACAGGATTAATTGGAGATCCAAAACCTACATCTGAAAGACCAATGATTTCAAAAGAAGAAGTAGACAAGAATTTTAAAGGATTAAAAGAACAAGCTGAAAGAATTTTTGGCTTTGAAGTAGTGAATAATTGGGATTGGACTAAAGATATTAATGTTATAGATTTTTTAAGAGATTATGGAAAATACTTTAATATCAACTATATGTTAGCAAAAGATAAAGTTAAATCAAGATTAGAAACAGGAATAACTTATGCTGAATTTTCTTATATGATTTTACAAGCCTTAGATTTTATGTACTTATACGAAAATAGAAATTGTACACTACAAGTAGCAGGTTCAGACCAATGGGGAAACATAACTTCTGGAATAGAATTAATAAGAAAGAAACTAGGAAAAGAAGCATACGGGATGGTAATGCCTCTAGTAACAGATTCAAACGGTGTTAAATTTGGAAAAACTGAAGGAAACGCATTATGGTTAGATAAAAATAAAACATCAAGCTACGAGTTATATCAATATCTAATAAACTTAGAAGATTCTATGATAATTTCTTATTTAAAAAAATTAACATTTTTAACAAAAGAACAAATAGATGAAATAGAATTAAAACATAAAGAACATCCTGAATATAGAGATGCCCAAAAAATTCTTGCAAAAGAGATAATAACAGATATCCATGGTGACCTAGAATATCAAAAAGCCCTAAGATTAACAAATATCTTATTTAATGGAAATATTAATGAGTTAACAATAGAAGAGATAGAAGAAGTTTTCAAAAATGAAAATATCTCTAATATATCTGAGGATATAAACATTGTTGACTTCCTAGTAAATAACAATATAGCAACAAGTAAAAGAGAAGCTAGAGAATTTATTACAGCTGGTACAATTACTATCAATGGTAATAAAATAATGGACTTAGACAAAATAGTAGATAAAAATTTAACAATAGATAATAAATACATTGTAGTAAGAAAAGGAAAGAAAAAATATTTCCTTTACAAATATCTTTAGGAGGATTTATGAATAAAAAGGGATTTACATTAATAGAATTACTTGCAGTTATTTTAATTGTAACAATTATTTCAACAATATCTATACCTATGGTAACCAATTATATAGTTAAAGCTAATTTAAAATCAGTAGAAAAAAGTGCATATGGAATAATTGATGTCCTTAGTTGGTATTATACAGAAAAAGAAGTAGATACTAGTCAAAGATTTGATTTAGTAAATGGAAATTTAACAACACCAGATGGTGAAAGATTAGAATACAAAGGAAAAATAGAAGATGGTTCTATGCTTGTAGATAGATTAGGAAATGTAGCAGTATGTATAAATAATGGTAAGTATACTGCATATAAAAACTATAGTGACAAAGAAGTAACAACTGTTAGTGGAGAAAATTGTAATATACCATTAGGAACAAGTGCAATATATCTTGGTAGTGAAGCAACTATAACAGAATATAATAATCAAGAATTAACTAATCTAGTTATAGAATTACAGCAAAAGGTAAATGAGTTATCCGCAAAAAGTGACTCAACTCCAATAGGAACTATTTTTGCTAGTGCTGCTCCAACTGTTCCTTCAGGATATATCCTTTGCGACGGTAGAGAAATATCTAGAACAACATATAAAAATTTATTTGATATTATAGGAACAAAATATGGTTCAGGAGACGGAACAACGACATTTAATCTACCAAATTATGTAAATAAATTTTTAAAAGGAGCAACTGTTGCCGGAACACTTGAAGAAGCGGGCTTACCTAATATAACAGGAGGTTTAGGAAGTACTATTTCTTGGATCGGAAGAACCGGGGCATTCTATAACGGAACATCAAGAAGTCCTGTTGGAAGTGGAGGATACGGTGTTATTGATGCGCTATTTGATGCAAGCTTATCCAATCCAATATATGGAAAATCAACAACTGTAACACCTGAAAATGTATCGGTATTATATTTTATAAAATATTAAAAGAGAAAAGTTTACCTTTTCTCTTTTTTTTAATACTTAATATAAAAAACCACTGAAAAATTATTTGGAGTTACAGTAGAAGAACTACCATAAATAGGACTTGAAAGAGATGCTTTAAATCCTACAACTGATGTTTGTTCTGATACTCCAGATGAGACAAAGTTTCTTTTAGTAGTTGTAGCATAAAAAGAACCACCATAACTTGAAGCATTACTTCTAAAACCAACATCACTACTAGGTGATAAAGTACCTGATATTTCTGGTAATCCCGCATTTTCATATTGACCAGGATTAGATGAACCTTTTAAATACCTATCGTTAATATTGGGAACAGCAAATGTATTTGTTCCATCTCCTCCAAAAAAGCTAAAACTACCATATTGATTTTTTATGAAATTAGCTAGCTTTGGATAATCAACTATATTATAAATAGTTCCATCACATTTAACATAGCCCTCAGGAGTAGAAGTACTTAAAAAACTAATTATAGTTCCAGTAATTGTACTAGAAGTATTAGTAGTAGGTTCAGTAGTTGTCTCAACATTACCTGTTTCACTATTAACAAAACAATTATCTTCTTGCATAATAATTTTATTATCAGTAAATGCCTTACAAGCACAAAAAGTTTTATCACAAAGAGATAATTCAATATCTCCACTACTATTAATTTGCATTTTACCAAAATCAGGTAAAGTACCCTTGAAATCTATTTTCTTAGTATTTCCATCTATTCCAACTAATTCTTTATTTATTATTTCAAAAGAAATCTTTCCAGAAGCTATTCCATCTATATAATCCATCTCACTGACATAAAATTTACTCCCAGCATCAAGTATATTATATGCTGAAACATCAAATGCATCTTTTTTACTACGTTCTATATAACCTGTAATAAAAGGTATTGCAATTACCATTATTACTCCAAGGATTACTATAACAGCAAGTAATTCAATTAAAGTAAATCCATATTTATTCAATTTTTTTATCTTCATCTAAACCTCCATATCATATAAATTATAAATAAAAGCACAAAAAAAAGCAACCAAATTGGTTGCAAATTTTTATCTGTTATAGAATTCAACTATTAGAGATTCGTTAATGTCCATATTTAATTCATTTCTTTCAGGTAATCTTACATATTTACCTTCATTTTTATTTGCATCAAATGTAACAAATTCTGCTCTCTTAGTAGTAGCTTCTAAAGCATTTTTAGCAGCAGGATGGTCTTTTGAATTTTCTTTAAGTGAAATTGTTGAACCAACCTTTACTCTATAAGATGGAATATCTACTTTAGCTCCATCTACTGTTATGTGTCCATGATTAACTAATTGTCTTGCAGCACGACGAGTACTTGCAAATCCTAAACGGTATACTAAGTTATCTAATCTTGATTCTAATAATCTTAAGAAGTTTTCCCCATGAATACCTTTTAATTTAGAAGCTTCTTCAAAAGTTTTTCTAAATTGTCTTTCGTTTAATCCATACATGAATCTTACTTTTTGTTTTTCTTTTAATTGTTCCCCGTAGTTAGAAAGTTTTCCAGCACGAGCTTGTCCATGTTGACCTGGTCTGTATGGACGTTTAGCTAAATCTTTACCTGTCTCTAGAACTGAGAATCCAGTTCTTCTAGCTTGTTTAAAACTAGGACCTGTATATCTTGACATTTTATTACCTCCTTCAATGTTCGATATTCATAACCATTGAAGATATATTTAAATATTTACTAGGGAGTCCTCTTTAATTTTTTTCACCCTAACAGCCAAGGTTACTAATTCCATAGAGAACACGTTAATAAATTTTAAATATTGCTGTTCAATGAATATGCAAGTTAAATTATATTAAAAAAAACAAATAAAGTCAACAAATATGTAGATTTTTCTTTCTTTTTTGTATATAATCATAATAGTTATAGTAAAGGAGGATAGACAAGTGACAGAAGGAGCATGGTTTATATTAATAATGGTAATATCTTTAGCAGTATTAATAACAATATCTTTGGTTTTCATTCAAAAACAAAAATATAAGACAATAAAAAAACAAATAGAAAATTTAGACAAAACAAAAAACATAGTAGCTTCTACACCTGTTTTATCTGAATTATCAAAAGTAGAATCAATTGTTAAAAATGAAAAGATGGAGGAAAAGTATAAAAGTTGGCAAAATAGATTTAACACCATAAAAAACGATAGAATTAGTCAAATAAATGATTTAATTATAGAAATAGATCTTCATTCTAAAGAAAAATTAACAAAAAACATTAATCATAAGATAGCTAAGGCAGAACTTGAACTTTATAAAGCAAAAACTTCAGCCGACGAATTACTAAATGAAATAAAAGAAATAACATTAAGTGAAGAAAAATATAGAAACATAGTAATTAAATTAAAAGCCAAATATAGAGAATTATTTAATTCATTTAATAATAATAAAAATGATTACGAAGGAATCAAAGATGTTATTGAACTACAATTCGAAAATATAGAAAAAAGGTTTCAAGATTTTGAAATCATCATGGAAAATAATGAGTATGATGAAGTAGTCCATATAGTTAAAGCTCTTGATAATATGATTGATCATATAGGAATAGTCGTAGATGAAGTTCCTAATTTAGTTCTACTAGCTGAAAAATTACTTCCAAAAAAGATAGAACTAATAATAGAAACAGAAAAAGAAATGACAGAAAAAGGTTTTTTTCTTGGACATTTAGATATTAAATCTAATATGGAAGAAGTATCTAAAAAAGTAAATAATATTATGGACAGAATCAAAGTCTTAAATTTAGAAGAATGTATGTTTGAATTAAAAACAATTCTTGATTATTTAGACTCTATCTTTAATGAATTTGACTTAGAAAAAGTCGCTAAAAAAGAATTTGAAACAACTAACAAAGAATTTCAATCTAAATTAAAAAAATTAAATAAAACAGTAAAAGATATTATGGATCAATTAGATGATATTAAAAATATGTATGATCTAAAAGAAAAAGATATTAAAGTTATGCATGATATAAATGAAAAATTAAAATATTTAAATAGTGATTATAAACTTCTATCAGTAACATTAAGTAAAAATGAGATGTCTTATAGTAAATTAAATATAGAAATATCGAATTTAATAGAAACTTTAATTAAATTAGATGATGAAGTAGAAATATCACTTAAATCTTTAGGAAGCATGTATGATGATGAGCAAAGAGCAAGAGAACAATTAGATGAAATCCAAGAAATATTAAATCAATGTAAATCAAAAATAAGAAGTTATAAATTACCTATCATTACTAATAATTATTTTATAGAGTTATCAGAAGCTAATGAAGCAATTCTTGAAATAATTAAAGAGTTAGGTAAAAAACCAATAGTTATAAAAACTTTAAATACAAGAGTTGATACAGCAAGAGATTTAGTTTTAAAATTATTTAATACTACTAATGACATGATAAAAACTGCTAAAATGACAGAAATTGCTATTGTTTATGGAAATAGATATAGAAGTACATATAACAGTGTTGATTTAGGTCTAAGTCAAGCAGAAAACTTATATTACAAAGGTAATTATAAAGGTGCTTTAGAAGTAACTACAAATACTCTTAATACAATAGAACCAGGTATTAGTAAAAAAATAATGGCCTTTTATAATAAGTAATAAAAACAATAAGTATAGAAATATACTTATTTTTTTGTTATAATATCTAAGTCATTAAGAAATGAGGTATATTATGAACAGAGTAATATTAATTAAATATGGAGAATTAACAACAAAAAAAGGAAATAGAAACTTTTTTATAAAAGTACTATATGAAAATATTAAGAACAAATTGCAAGATTATCAAGTAAATATAAAAAAAGATATTTCTAGAATGTATATTGAATTTGAAGATAAAGACTTAAAAATAATTTTAAGTAAGATCAACGAAGTATTCGGAATACATAAGTATCATGTAGCTTATAAAGTATCATCAGATCAAGAAACTATTAAAGAAAGTGTTTTAGATGCTATTAAAAATATATCTTTTGATACATTTAAAGTAAATACTAAAAGAAGTGATAAAAGATTTGAAATAAATAGCATGGATTTTAATAATGTAATAGGTGGATTAATTTTAAAAAATGTTAATAATGTTAAAGTAGATGTTCACAATCCTGACTTACTTGTTAATATAGAAATATTACCAGAATTCACATATATTTATACTAATAGTTATGCTGGTTTAGGAGGATATCCTGTTGGTACACAACCTAAGTCAATATTAATGTTAAGTGGAGGAATAGATTCACCTGTAGCTGGATATTTAATGCTAAAAAGAGGTGTAAAATTAGATTGTATATACTTTGAAGCAATTCCACATACATCATTAGAAGCAAGAGACAAAGTTCTTTCACTAGCTAAAAAATTATCTAAATATTGTAATAAAATAGATGTACATATTATTCCTTTTACAGAAATTCAAGAATCAATATATAAGAATTGTAATCCAGATTATACAATAACTATTATGAGAAGAATGATGTATAGAATAACTGAAAGATTAGCAAAAAGAAAAAAGGCTTTAGTAATATCTAATGGTGAATCAATAGGACAAGTGGCTTCACAAACACTACATAGTATGTCAGTAATAAATGAAGTAACAAATATGCCTGTAATTAGACCAGTAGCCTGTTTAGATAAATTAGAAATAATAGATATAGCAAGAAAAATAGATACTTATGAAACAAGTATCCTTCCATTTGAAGATTGCTGTACAGTATTTGTTCCAAAACATCCAGTTATAAATCCTACATTAGAAGAATGTCTTATTAATGAAGAAAAATTTGATTTTGAAGAACAAATAAATACAGTTATGAAAAATATTAAGACAATAACAATAAGAGAAAAAGATAAAAATAATTATCAAGATCTTTTATAATATAATTGTTTGAAATAAAAAATAAATATAGTATAATATATAATATAGAGATGAGGTAGTTAAATATGAAAATAATGTCAATAAATGCAGGAAGCAGTTCACTTAAATTTAGTTTATTTGATATGAATACTAAAGAAGTTATTGCATCTGGATACTTTGAAAGGGTAGGAATACCAAATAGTTTTTATACAATTAAATATAATGGAGATAAAATAAGAGAAGAAGTAGAAATGCCAAATCACACAGTTGCGGTAGAAGTAATGCTTGAAAAATTAATAGCTTTAAATATAATCGATTCCCTTGATGAAATCGATGGTGTTGGTCATAGAGTTGTTCATGGTTCTGATAAATATAACAGATCAGTAGTAATTACTGATGACATAATTGAAGATATAAGAAAATTCTCTGATTTTGCACCACTTCATAATCCAGCTAATGTTTTAGGAATAGAAGCAATTAAAAAAGCCCTTCCAGAAGTTAAAATGGTTGCTGTTTTTGATACTGCTTTCCACCAAACAATGGAAAAAGTAAATTATTTGTATCCAGTTCCATATGAATGGTATACAAATTATGGTGTTAGAAAATTTGGTTTTCATGGAACAAGCCATGCTTATATAACTAAAAAAATATCAGAAATTCTAGGTACAGAAGATCTAAAAGCAATTATTTGCCATATAGGATCTGGGGCTTCTATTTCTGCTGTTAAAAACGGAAAATGCGTTAATACAACAATGGGATTTACTCCATTAGCAGGTGTAATGATGGGAACAAGAAGTGGAGATATAGATCCATCAATTATCCCTTATATTATGGAAAAAGAAGGATTAAATGCATCTGAAGTAATAGATATATTAAATAAAAAATCAGGATTACTTGGAATGTCACAATTATCAAGTGATTGTAGAGATATAGAAAATGCTATAAATGAAAACAATGAACAAGCAAAAATAACATTAGAAAAATATGTAAGAACAATTGTTAATTATATATCTAGTTACTATGTAGAATTAGAAGGAGCAGATGTTATTTGTTTGACTGCTGGAGTAGGAGAAAATGCTGTTTTAGTTAGAAAAATGATTGTTGATAAATTAGCTTGTTTAGGAATTACATTAGATGAAGAAAAGAACAATGTAAGAGGAGAAATAAGAGAAATATCTAAAAAAGATTCAAAAGTAAAAGTATATGTTGTACCTACTGATGAAGAATTAATGATAGCTGAAAATACTCTTAGTTTAATAAAATAGAATAGGAAGAATTTATATGTATAAAAAAGTATACAAGGCAATAAAAAAATATAATAATATCGTTATTGCTAGACACATTGGTGTTGATCCTGATGCAATGGCTAGTCAAATAGCCTTAAGAGATTCAATAATTAAAACTTTCCCAAACAAAAAAGTATATGCCATAGGTAATGGTTCTACTAAGTTTACTTATTTAGGAAAATTAGATAAGTATGAACCAACAGAAGAACCAACTTTACTTATAGTTTTAGATACTCCTGATAAAAGAAGAGTAGATGGGATAGAAGGTATTAATTATTCTTATTCTATTAAAATAGATCATCATCCTTTTGTGGAAAAATTTTGTGATATAGAAATTATGAATGAAGAATCATCATCAACATGCCAATTGATAATTGAAATGATCTATAATACTAAATTAAAAAGAGATAAAGAAATAATTGGAAAATTATTCCAAGGATTAGTATCTGATACAAATAGATTTTTATTTCAAAACTCAACAGCATCAACATTTAAAATTGTATCTCAAATAGTAAAAGATTATAATCTGGATTTACCAGCATTATATTCAGATTTGTATATGAGACCTTTAAGTGAAATAAGATTCCAAGGATATATAAGTCAAAATATGCAAGTAACAGAAAATGGTGTAGGTTATATAGAAATAACTAACACTATCATAAATAAATTTAATGTAGATTCATCTTCTGCAGGCAATATTGTAAATAATTTTAATTATATTGAAGATATCTTAGTATGGTTAACAATCTCAGAAGATAATAAAAATGATACTATTAAAATAAGTATTAGGTCTAGAGGACCAGAAATTAATAAAGTAGCTGAAAATTATAGAGGTGGAGGACATAGATTTGCCTCAGGTGCAAGAGTGTCATCTATGGAAGAAGCTAAATTATTAATAAACGATCTAGATAGAGAATGTGAAAAATATATCAAAGAAAACTTTGAATAGGGGTGTTTAAATTGAAAATAGTAGACGTAAAAGAACCGCTAATAGCAGTTCGTAGAAGTCAATATCCAGAAACATCATTTCCAGAATTTATGTTAGTAGGAAGAAGTAATGTAGGAAAGAGTAGTTTTATCAATGCTATGTGTAATAGAAAAAATATTGCTAGAATATCTAGTAGACCTGGTAAAACACAAACACTTAACTTCTATCTTATAAATAATAGTTTTTATTTTGTAGATGTACCTGGTTATGGTTATGCATCTGTAGATAAAAAAACTCAAGAAAAATTTGGTAAAATGATAGAAGAGTACTTAGAAAAAAGAGACGAATTAAGAAGAGTCTTCATGTTAATTGATTTTAGATTAAAACCAACAGAAGATGATGTAATTATGTATAATTTCTTAAAGTACTACAATATTCCAGTAACAATTATTGCAACCAAAGTTGATAAAGTTGGTGGAAGCAAAAAAGATAAAAACTTGAAAATGATAAAAGATACTATCGACCTAGTTATGGGTGATGATCTTATATTATTCTCAAGCGTAACAAAACAAGGTAAAGATGAAGTATTAAAGAAGTTAGAAGATTTAGTAATAGAAACATTTTAACAAAAGTAAATAGAGTCTATCTTTATTTACTTTTTTTTGTTATAATACTAACGAGAAAAAGAGGTGGGACTAATGAGAATACCGACTATAGCCCTAGTAGGGAGACCAAACGTAGGAAAAAGTACTATTTTCAACAAAATAGTAGGAAAGAAAATAGCAATTATAGAAGATACTCCTGGTGTAACAAGAGATAGACTATATAGCGAAGGAAATTACAATGATTATCGTTTTAATGTAATAGATACTGGTGGAATAGATGTTTCAGAAGATATTTTTAACAGTGAAATAAAAGTTCAGGCAGAAATAGCTATAAAAGAAAGCGATGTTGTTGTTTTTGTCGTAGATGGAATAGATGGTATTACTTCTAATGATTTAGTTGTAAGAGATCTACTTAGAAAAAGTGACAAAAGAGTAATCGTTGCTATAAATAAGATTGATAATAAATTATCAAAAGAACATTTATATGATTTCTATGAATTAGGATTTGATACTTATATTCCTGTATCAGCTGAACATAATATTGGTTTCTATGAACTTTTAGATGAAATAGTAAAAGATTTTAGAGAATATGAAGATGTAGAAGAAGATGACAGACTAAAAATATCACTAATAGGAAGACCAAATGTAGGTAAAAGCAGTTTAGTAAATGCTCTTTTAAATGAAGAAAGAGTAATCGTTAGTGATGTAGCAGGAACTACTAGAGATTCTATAGATACAGTTTTTTCATACAATAAAGAAGAATTCGTTATTATAGATACTGCAGGTATGAGAAAAAAAGGTAGAGTATTTGAATCAATAGAAAAATATAGTTTACTTAGAAGTTTAAAAGCTATTGATAGAAGTGATATATGCTTACTTGTAATTTCAGCAGAAGAAGGAATAATTGAACACGATAAACATATTGCTTCATATGCACTAGAAAAAGGTAAGGGTCTAATAATTGTAGTAAATAAATGGGATACTGTAACTGATATGGATATTAAAGAATACACTAAGTTAGTAAGATCAGAATTTCAATTCTTAACATATGCTCCAATAGTATTTACATCGGCTACAACTAAAAAAAGAATTCACACTATTATGCCAGAAGTAGTAAAAGTAAAAGAAAATATAAACAGAGAAATAAAGACAAGTGTTTTAAATAGAGTAATAATGGATGCCTATGCACTTAATATCCCACCTTCATATAAAGGTAAAAGATTAAAAATTTATTTTGTTAACCAAAAAGGGACTAAACCTCCTAGATTTATCTTCCAAGTAAATAGTAAAAATTTAGTTCATTTTTCTTATGAAAGATATCTAGAAAATAAACTAAGAGAAAACTTTGATTTTGAAGGAACCCCAATAGAAATAATCTTTAAGAACAAAAATGAAGAATAATAATAAAAATAAGTAATAAAACTAGTATTTCTACGCAAAATTGTTGATTTTATAATAAAAACGTGATAATTTATATATGTAAGCATAATGTGCTTAAATTAAAAATGGAGGTTTTTAAATGAAAAAAGTAGAATTAGTAGAAGCAGTAGCTGAAAAGACAGGTCTTACTAAAGCAGATGCAACACGTTCAATCGATGCAGTATTCGATGTAATTACTGAAGCATTAGTTAAGGGAGACAAAGTACCACTAGTTGGTTTTGGAACATTCGGTGTTTCAAAAAGAGCTGCTCGTGAAGGACGTAATCCTCAAACAGGAGCAACAGTTAAAATAGCAGCAAGAAATGCTGTAGCTTTCAAAGCTGGTTCAGCATTAAAAGACGCAGTTAATAAATAAAAAAAGAAAAAGCCTTTTGGCTTTTTTTTTTGGTATTTATATACATAATTTTACTATTAAATTACTTTTACTAAAAAAATAACATACCTATATATGGTATAATAAAGGTGGTGATAATATGTTAGAAACTTCATTAAAATTATTAAAAAAAATAAATGATGCAGGCTTTGAAGCCTATATAGTTGGTGGATTTGTAAGAGACTATATTTTAGGTATTGAATCTAATGATGTTGATATTTGTACAAATGCAAGAGCAGTAGATTTAAGAAATATCTTTAAAGAGTCTTGTTTGCCACCAGAAGAATATGGTTCAGTAACATTAACATATAAAGATATAAGATTTGAAATAACAACTTTTAGAAAAGAACTATCTTACTTAAATAATAGAAAACCAGATGAAATAGAATATATAGATGATTTAAAAACGGACCTATTAAGAAGAGACTTTACTATTAATACTATTTGTATGGATAAAGATAAAAATATTATAGATCTTCTTGATGGTAAAAAAGACTTGGAAAATAAGATTTTAAAGGTAGTAGGAGATAGTAATTATAAATTTAATCAAGATTCATTAAGAATATTAAGAGCAATTAGAATAGCTACTACCTTAAAATTTACACTAAGTATAGAAATAGAAGATGCAATTATCAATAATAAAAATTTACTTAAAAATTTATCTTATCAAAGAAAAAAAGAAGAACTACAAAAAATATTTCTATCAAAAAACTCCCTAGATGGAATAAAAATGATAAACAGATTTAATCTAGGAGAAGTTTTAGAAATTAAAAATATAGATAAAATAATTCCAGTAAACGATATAAATGGTATTTGGGCTCAATTAGAATATTCAGATAAATATCCATTTAATAAAGTAGAAAAAGAAAACATAAAAAAAATAAGAGATGCCCTAAATAGAGATATAGATAAATATTTTATATATGAATTTGGTTTATATATTACGTTAATAGTTTGTGATATTAAAAATATGGATAAAAAAAATATTAATGAAACATATAAAAATCTCCCAATAAAAAACAAAAAAGATATAGATATATTTCCAATAGAAATAGCAGATATTTTAAATAAAGAACCAGGTTCATATCTAAAAAATATTATAAATGATATAGAATATAAAATAGTAACAGGAAAATTAGAAAACGACAGATATATAATTAAAGATTATATTATAAATACTTATAATAATATGTTATAATATTTAGAAAAAAGGTGGTGTATTAATGAAAACAAAGAAATTGATGGACCTAATGAAATCAGGGAATTTTGTTATTTCTAAATATTTATATAAAAACAGAGATAAATTTGATTTAGACTTTGAAACTTATATATTTCTAATATACTTAACAAATATTAATGAAAGGTTCCTATTTGATGCAGCTTTCATTTCAGAAGATTTAAATATGGATGTATATAAAGTTATGGAAATGGTATCGGTTTTAAAAGAAAAACAATTATTAAATCTAGAAATAATAAAAAATGATAGAAACATAAGAGAAGAATATATAACGTTAAAACCTTTTTATGAGAAATTATCATCAATAACAATAGATGAAATAAATAATATTAGTAATAAGGAAGAAACAATTGATATATTTAAGTCAATTGAAAAAGGTTTCTGCCGACCATTAAGCCCAATAGAATTTGAAATAATAAAAGCTTGGCTAGATGGTGGAGTAAAAGAAGAACTTATAGAAGAAGCTCTAAAAGAAACAGTTTTTAATGGAGTAAGTAATTTAAGATACATGGATAAAATTATTTATGAATGGACTAAAAAAGGATTTAAGACAAAAGAAGATGTAGAAAAAAGTAAATCTAAATTTAGAGAAGAACAAACAAAAAAAGAAAAAGAAGAATACTTTGATTTTGATTGGTTTGATGAAGATGAATAAAATAACTAAAATAGAAAATTATCTAGATAAAATAATCCCTAATCCTGTTTGTGAATTAGAATATCAAAAAGATTATGAGTTATTAATAGCTATTGTTTTAAGTGCTCAAACAACAGATAAAAGAGTAAACGAAGTTACAAAGATTCTCTTTAATAAATATAAGTCTTTAAATGAATTAAAAGATGCTAACTTAGAAGACTTAGAAAAGATTATAAGAATAATTGGAACATATAAGAAAAAAGCTATTTTTATTAAGGAAATAGCTACAATCTTAGTAGATAAATATAATAGTATTGTTCCAATAGAAGATAATAAATTATTAGAGATGCCAGGTGTAGGAAGAAAGACAATAAATGTCTTTTTAAGCGAATTTTATAAGATACCTAGAATTGCAGTTGATACACATGTAGAAAGAGTCTCAAAACGTCTTAAAATAGCCAATAAAGACGATAATGTGGAAATTGTAGAATTAAAACTAACTAAAAAAATAAAAAAAGAAAATTGGTCAAGATTTCATCACCAATTAGTTATGTTTGGAAGATATTACTGTAAGGCAATAAAACCTAACTGTATAGATTGTGAACTAAAAGAAATATGTATAGAAAAAAAGAAAAACCTCAATTAATTGAGGTTTTTTATTATTGTACTAAAATTACTCTAGACTTAACATAAGTTTTATTATTATAAGTAAGAGTATAAGTAAGTACATACTTCCCAGTAGGTATAGCAGTTGAACTTCCATTTAATGAGAAAATTCCATTAACTGTAGCTGGAGTTCCATTGTTATAAGAAACTGTTGTTTTTAAATTAGTATCCAAATTAACATCTACTTCTAATGTTCCTTGTAATAAACTTACAGCAGGATCAGAATCAGTATAACTTCCACTTGGATTTACAACATAACTAGCTAAACCATTTAATTTCAATGTATATATATCATTTGCATTATTAGAAGTATAAAGTAAGTCATATGTTGTTCCATCACTTTGATTAGAAGTGAATTTTTCAAAACATGTAACTACTCTATAAGTACCACTCATATTAGTAGTAGCAGTTATACTATAACTACTTTCTGTAGTAAATCCAACTAATCCACCATTATAGTAGATTCTATATCCAAATGATCCATAACTACTATTAGCACTTGGTTCATTTACACTAGACCAACTTAAGTTAACTTTAGAAGTTGAACTATCATATGAAACTTTTAAATTAGTTACGTTATCTAATTTTTTATATTTAGTAGAAACCTCAGTAGGCTCAGTACCTTTTTTAAAATATTCATAAGTAATTTGATCAACAGGAGTATTAGCACTAGGTAATAATGCTGGATTAGAACCTGTTTCTATTCCTACTTTAACAACACTAGTAGGAACTTTAAATTGTTGATTATCTTTAGTAAACAAAGCACTACCAATGGCTCTATATAATTTTCCTCTTTGAATAACTGCAGGAACACTTCTATTTACATAGTCTTTATTTATATTTTCATATCCGTACCACATACTTATTGTAATATCAGGATCATATCCTACTATCCATGCATCATTAACAGCATCATCTGGTAATTTATAATTTTTCTTAGTAGTATCATCAAAACTAGAAGTACCAGTTTTAGCAGCCAATGTAACACCATTTACTTTAGCACCATTACTTAATCCCGAATTAACAGCAGTTACTAATGAATCAGTTATCATAAATGCAGTTGAATCAGACATTACTTGTTTTTTCTCAGCTTGATATACAACTTCTTCTTTAGTATCTCTATAAATAATTTTATTAACACTTAAAGGTTCATTATAATATCCTCCATTGGCAAATGCAGAATATGCAGCAGCCATTTGTAAAGGAGAAGCACCATTAAAGGCACCAACAGCATGAGCTTCATGAATTTTTCCACCACTAATTTCAGGAGTAATTCCTAAAGATTGAACAAAATCCACAATTTTTTTATTACTAACTGCTTGGAAAGCTTTCAATGCAGGTATATTTCTTGATTGTGCCAAAGCAGTTCTTAAACTTATTTGACCCATATATGTTCTATCAGAGTTGTTTATTGCTACACCATTAGAATATGTGTATTCCGAATCATCGAATTGCGTATAAGTACTCCAGTTATTATATTCCATACCAGGAGCATAATCGAATATCGGTTTTGCTGTAGAACCAATTTGTCTATTAGACATAGTTGCAAAGTTATAAGATAGAGCAGTAGTTTTATTTCTACCAGCACCAACAGCAATTAATTTACCTGTTGAATTATCAACAACAGCTACCCCACTTTCAACAACATCATTAACCCAAGTAAATGTTTTTCCGTTAAAAATATCATCTAATGATTGTTGTTTACTTCTATCCATATTAGTATAAATTAATAAAGGAGTAGAAGTAGGATCAATTCCATATTTATTTTTTAATTCCGTAATAACTGTATCGATATAACCTTGATAAGCTAATCTAGTAGTACTTTTACCAACAAGAAGTGAAGTAATAGGAACACTATTAGCTAAATTTGCTTCTTCTCTTGTAATATATCCATGATTAACCATTTGATTTAATACTTGTGCTCTTCTAGCATATGTTTTATCTGGGTATAAATAAGGATCATAATTAGAAGGAGCCTTAAACATACCAGCAATCATAGCGGCTTCACTTAAATTCATATCTCTTGCACTTTTTCCGAAATAAACTTGTGAAGCAGCTTCCACTCCATAAGCATTACTTGATAAAAAGTGATTATTTACATAAAATTCTATTATTTCTTCTTTAGTAAAATTCTTTTCCAATTTAAATACAGCTAAATATATATCTGTAAACTTTCTTACAAGTCCTTGGAAACCTCTAGACTTAGTATTAGTAAAACTATTTTTAATAACTTGCATCGATAATGTAGAACCACCACCAGCAGCATTGTTACCAGCAAGTTGTCCTAATGATGCTTTAATAAATCTAGGAGCATCAAATCCATTATGTTGAAAGAATCTTGAATCTTCTATAGATACTAAAGCATCTACAAATACTTCAGGAAGTTCATCATAACTAATATTTTCTCTTAGCTCAGCCCCTAATTTAACAATTTCTTTTCCCTCAGAATCATAAATTATAGTAGATTCCTTTTCTTCTAATTGACTAACATTAAAGTCTGGTGCTGATTTAATTACATAAAATATAAAACCACTTACTCCAATAACTCCTGTAATACAAAGTGTTAAAAAGATAATAAGAACTATATTAATGATCTTTCTCTTTTTCTTCATTGATTTAGTTCTATCAAGAAGTCTAGTTATTCCAAAAACTATTCCTAATAAAGCAATAATTCCTACTGTAAGAGTAGTTCCTAAAATAGAATGAATTAAAACTATACCTATGATTATAGATATTCCAATAATAATTCTTTTATCAATATTTTTTATAGAAAATCCTCTTTTCTTACGTTTAGCAGCTTCCCTTGAAGAATAAACTGTAACATTTTTCTTACTAGCAAGATTTTTCTTACCTTTAGAATTTACAGAATATGTTCTGCTATTATTTTTAATTCCTTGTCCTTTTATACTATTATTTTTACTCATCTAATATCCCTCCGTATATTTTATCGATAATTTTAAGATAATCTAATCTAGGAGCATACTTTTCCATAATTTCATGTCCTTTATTATTAAATAATTCAACAGGAACATATTTACATAAATTATTATCTATATAATCTATAAAAACATTTCCCTCTAAAACAAAAGTCTTAGAATAACTATTTAATCTAATTATAAGAAAGGCAATACCTCCACATTTAACTATATTTCTAATATGATTAATTTGATGTTTATGAATATTAATTAAAGGGAAACCTTCTTTACTGTCCGTTTCTTTAGCCTCAAAATCAATATACCTACCTCTATATAAACCATTATAATCAGTGGTAGATGGAGCTTCAAAAACAGCTTTCTTAATAGTAACAGTTTTCCTATCAAATTCTAATATCTTAATAGGAGTAGGTTTTTTATATATAAAAGCAATACTATTATCAGAATAATATTTATTAGTACTATTAATATCTTTTTCTAAAGACATCCCTCTATTACTAAAAACAGTATTATTTTTAGTGTTATTACATATATTAACTGTCCCCTTAGGATATTTCATCAAATCACCTTTAAATATTATACTATATATTAGTATATTTTTCTATCCTATTTTAATATTTACTAATTTAAAACTATTTGACAAAAACTTACTAATTTGTAATAATAATAACATAAGGGATTGGTGATAAAATATGTTTCAAGATAAGATATCTTTAACAACTCAAGACATATTAGAAAAAGAGTTTAAGATTGATACAAGAGGTTACAGATTAAAAGAAGTAGATCAATTTCTAGATCAAATTATTAATGATTATGAAGGTTTCTTTGGTATTATAAAAGAATTAACTAAAGAAAAAGAAGAATTAATGAATGAAGTAATGAAATTAAAACAAGAATTAAGAAATGTTAAAATGAGTATTGATATTGCAAGAAGTGAAGACAAAGAAGTAAATAATATTGATATTTTAAGAAGAGTTTCAAATCTAGAAAAAATAGTTTACGGAAAAGATGATTAATACTTTGACAAACGCTGTATTCAAGTAATATAGAGGAAAGTCCATGCTCACAAAAACTGGAATGTTTTTAATGTTCGTGCCAAGGGAAAAAATAACCTTGGGTAGCTTTGCTAACGGCGATGAAATAATCTAAGTCTTAGGATATGATTAAAGTAATTGTAAAGTGCCACAGAGACGATATTAATCGGAAACGGTTAATTGAAACGCGGTAAACCCCACGAGTGAGAAACCCAAATTATGGTAGGGGAGCTCTAACGAAGGAACTAATAACTAAGTTAGGGACCAAGAAATTGGTAGATAGATGTTTGTCGCCTAGAAATAGGAACAGAACATGGCTTATAAAGTATTATTTTTTTTATTTAAAGAGGTGTAATATTGAAAGAAATAGGAGAGTATTTAAAAGAGACTAGAATAAAAAATGGTGTTAGTATTGAAGAAACAGCAGAAGATTTAAATATTACTGCTATTCAATTAGAAAACCTAGAAGAAGGAAATGTGAGAGCTTTTAAAGATGTATATGTTTTAAGAGAAATAGTTAAAATATATGCAAAATATTTAGGGCTTGATTCAGAAAAAATAGTAGATGAATTTAATGATTTTTTATTTGAACACACATCAAAAATTTCCTTAGAAGATTTAAAGGAATTAAAGAGCGTAGTAAAAAAAGAAAAAGAAGTAATTTCACCATACACAGTAAAAAAGAAGAAGAAAATAAAAACAATTCCACTATTAGTGATATTACTTATATTAACAGTAACAATGTTAATAGCTTATGTAATAATGATTTGTGGAAATGATGAAAACACAATAAATTCAGAATTAAAAGCAATTTGTTGTACTATGGAGGAAAGATAATGAATTTACCAACAAAATTAACGATAGTAAGAATAATAATGGCAATTATGATAATTATATTAATGCTATTCCCATTTTATGAAGTAGGATTAACATTCCCCGAATATATTATTTCAGGAGTAGCTATAAGCAGTAAATATATAATAGCAGGAATATTATTTATGATTGCAAGTTTTACAGATTTCTTAGATGGATATATAGCAAGAAGAGATAATTTAGTAACTGATACAGGTAAAATGTTAGATGCAATAGCAGATAAAATACTTGTTAATTCGGTATTAATTATTTTTGCAGCAGATCAAAGAATTAATGCAATAGTTCCAGTAATTATTATTTTAAGAGATATAGTAGTAAATGCAATAAAGATGGAAGCAGCTAGTAAAGGTAAAGTAGTTGCTGCAATAAAATCAGGAAAAATAAAAACAGCAAGTTTAATGATTGGTATGGTTTTAATTTTTGCGAGTAACTTACCGTTTGAATTAATAGGTAGCGGAATAAGAGTTGATTTATTCTTCATGTATTTTGCAACAATTATGTCACTGATATCACTATATGAATATTTTAATCTAAATAAAAAAATTATTTTTTCAAACGAAAAATAAAAATTAAAAGAATAAAAAGCAATAAAATCTTATTTTAATAGGGTGAAATTGCTTTTTTAGTTGAAAAAAAACACTAAAAACAAAATAAAACATTTGTTCGAAAATGTATTGCATTTTATAAAAAAATAGTTTATCATATATTTGTAAGCCAAAATATTAGGAGGATTTATGAGTAAAATAGTAACGGATAAAG
The DNA here is from genome assembly GCA_028693275.1 of Bacilli bacterium. Lineage (GTDB taxonomy): Bacteria > Bacillota_I > Bacilli_A > RF39 > UBA660 > JAQUVS01. The sequence goes on along the minus strand of JAQUVS010000003.1, from coordinate 21,842 downwards.
ATAAAGCATTAGAACAAGTACTAAATGATATAGAAAAACAATTTGGTAAAGGTTCAATAATGAGATTGGGAGAAAATAAACATATGGAACTTGATGTGACTTCTAGTGGTAGTATATCATTAGATATTGCACTTGGTGTTGGTGGATATCCTAAAGGAAGAATAATCGAAATATACGGACCAGAATCTAGTGGTAAAACAACATTTGCCCTTCATGCAATAGCTGAAGTTCAAAAACAAGGTGGAAGAGCAGCGTTTATAGATGCTGAACATGCCCTTGATCCAGTTTATGCCAAAAATTTAGGAGTAAATATAAATGAATTATTATTAGCTCAACCAGATACAGGTGAACAAGCACTTGAAATATGCGAAGCTTTAGTTAGAAGCGAAGCAGTTAATATAGTTGTTATAGATTCAGTTGCAGCATTAGTTCCTCAGGCAGAAATTGATGGAGAAATGGGTGATTCCCATGTTGGCCTTCAAGCAAGATTGATGTCTCAAGCATTAAGAAAACTTTCTGGAACAATAAATAAAACTAAAACAACAGCAATTTTTATCAACCAATTAAGAGAAAAAGTAGGGGTTATGTTTGGTAATCCAGAAACAACTCCAGGTGGAAGAGCATTGAAATTCTATTCAACTATAAGACTAGATGTAAGAAGAAATGAAGCACTAAAAATAGGAGAAGGAATAATTGGTAATAAAACAACTGTAAAAGTGGTTAAGAATAAAGTTGCCCCTCCTTTCAAAGCAGCTATAGTTGATATAATGTATGGAGAAGGAGTAAGCAGAGAAGGTGAATTAGTAGATTTAGCTTCAGATGCTGGAATAGTAGAAAAATCAGGAGCATGGTATTCTTATAATGGAGAAAAATTAGGTCAAGGAAAAGAAAATGTAAAACTTATCTTAAAAGACAATAAAAAATTAGCAGAAGAAATCGAATTAAAGACAAGAGAATATTATGGTATATTGATTAAAACAAAATAATTATTGCTTTAAATAAAAAATGGTGTAAAATTATATATAGTAGGTAACTATAAAATTGGAGGCTATTTTATGAATAAAAAGGGATTTACTTTAATTGAAATATTAGGTGTAATTGTTATATTAGGTACAATAATGTTAATAGCTATTCCTGAAATCATGAACACAGTAAAGAGAGCTGAGTTAAAATCATTATTAATTTCAGCTAGAGAATATGTGAAAGCAACAAATGATAAATTGTATTTAATAGAAAGTAACGGCGACAGCGCCATAATTGCCGATGGAAGTTATACCCTTAATGATTTATCTAACCAAGAGGTGACCGTATCAATTACGGGAGAAGCTCCAGAGGGAAATAGTTGCGTTTATGTTAAAAATAATGAAGTTGTCGATTATGTCTTAAAATATGGTGACAATATAGTAACCGTAAACGAAGATAAAAATCCCGAATTATTTGAAGGAGAATTTGTAGCAGATTGTAATGATACAGGTAAAAGACAAGTATTAATTACTTATAGTATTGATAGTAGTGCTGTAGCTACTGCTCCAGATGGTAATTTATATGATGTAAAAACAATAACTTGTTCATCTGAAATAGGCCAATCATGGAACTCAAAAGAGTGGAAACTAAATCATGATGATGTATACTCAAATGAAAATTGTAATATCGATTTTACTCCAACTACTTTTAGTTTTAAAGTCAATAATGTAGGTTATAATTCCATGTATGATGCTTTTTCAGCTGCTGAATTAGATAAAGAAACAATTATATATATGACTAAAGATTACAATGGTAATGCTACTGTTAGTAATGGGAAAATAATTACTTTAAAACTTAATGGTCACAAAATCGATGGTGTTGGAATGGATGCTATTACGAATTATGGTGATATGATTATTGAGGGGCCTGGAGTAATTACAAATACAGTAACTGCAACATATACAAAAAGTTTAGTAAATTACTCTATAATGACTTTAAAAGATGTAACAGTAACTAACACAACAACTTCTGCAGTTGCAATTTGGAATAGTAACAATGGTAAGTCAGTTATGAATTTATATGACACTGAAGTATATAGAAATGATGCTATAAGTCCAATCATAACAAATTCAGGTATAATGAACATTTATAGTGGAAATTATTACACAGCATATGCATCAACAATATTTTCTAATAATGTTGCAACAGCAATATTAAATCAGTATGGTGGAAAAATAGAAAATACCAATGCATCAGGTTATTCAATTTCAAGAACATTAGGTATATTTAATCATTATGGTGGAACATATTCATCAAGAACTTCAGGATTATAGACAACAAAAGTTGTCTTTTTTTTTCAGTAAGTTTCCTTTTTCTTGACTTATTACTAAAAGCAACTTAAAATGTAATTAGATGTTACTAAGTAACATAGTAGATGGAGGTAAAATATGGAAATATTTATTACCACTCTGCTAGTCATTGTTGGATTAGGTACCGGATATACGACAAAAGCAGTCCTATATTCTTTAAAAGTTAAAAATGCTGGAAACAAAGCCGAAGATATTATAGAAAAGGCTAAAAAAGATTCTGAAAAATTAAAAAGAGAATCAGTTTTAGAATCTAAAGAAGAGATTCATAAACAAAAAATAGAATTTGAAAAAGAATTAAAAGAGAAAAAACAAGAATTAAAAGAAGCTGAAGAACGTTTGATCCAAAGAGAAAAAAATATGGATAAACGTGATGAACTTTATCAAAAAAGAGAATTGACACTTGATGAAAAAGAAGAAAAGATTTTTGAAAAACAAAAAGATATCCAAAATGAACAAGCAAAAGTGGAAGAAATAAAACAACAGCAACTAGAATTATTACAAGAAATATCTAAAATAGATAGAAAACAAGCTGAAAAACTTGTTATGGAAAAAGTTGAAGCAGCTATGGCTATAGATATTGCTTCATACATAAAAGAAAGAGAAAACGAAGCAAAATTAGAAGCAGATAAAAAAGCAAAAGACTTATTAGTTATGTCAATGCAAAAATTTGCAGCTGATATAGCTAATGAACAAACAATTACAGTAGTTAATCTACCTAATGATGATCTTAAAGGAAGAATAATAGGTAGAGAAGGAAGAAATATCAGAACAATAGAAGCAATAACAGGAGTTGACTTAATAATTGATGATACTCCAGAAGCAGTTGTTTTATCTAGTTTTGATCCATTAAGAAGAGAAATTGCTAGACAAACTCTTGAAACATTACTAAAAGATGGAAGAATTCATCCAACAAGAATAGAAGAATTATATGATAAAACTTCTAAAGAAATGAAGACAAAAATAATAGAATATGGAAACGAAGCCTTATTTGAATTAGGAATCACAAAAGTTGATCCTGTGCTTGTTGAAACAGTTGGTAAACTTAAATTTAGAACAAGTTTTGGACAAAACGCTTTACAACATTCAATAGAAGTTGCTAATTTAGCAGGTATAATGGCTGCTGAAATAGGAGAAAATGTTGCTTTAGCAAAAAGAGCAGGTTTACTTCATGATATAGGAAAAGCAATTGACCACGAAGTAGAAGGAAGCCATGTTGATATTGGTATAGATTTAGCTAAAAAATATGGTGAACATGATGTTGTTGTAAATTCAATAGCATCTCACCACGGAGATAAAGAAGCGACAAGTATAATTTCTGTATTAGTAGCTATTGCTGATGCACTTTCAGCTTCAAGACCTGGAGCAAGAAATGATTCATTAGAAAACTACATAAAGAGATTAGAACAACTAGAAAAAATCGGAAATGATATTAAGGGTGTAGAAAAAACATTTGCTGTTCAAGCAGGTAGAGAATTAAGAGTTATTGTTAAACCTGAAGAAATAGATGATGTTAAGAGTCACAAAATTGCAAGAGATATCAAAGAAGAAATAGAAAATACAATGCAATATCCTGGAACAATAAAAGTAACTGTTATAAGAGAAACTAGAGTTCAAGAAGAAGCAAAATAAAAGTAACGTTGTTACTTTTTTTCTTTGTTGTAGAAGAAAAAACAATATGATATAATCATATTTATAGTAGGAGTGATAAAAATGTACACAGATGAATTTGAGAAACCAAGAAGTATGAATGTTAAACTTGTAGCAATTATAATAACATGTATAATATTTGTTATTGCCATAGTTTTGACTTCCCTATATTTTTATAATAAAAATTTAGAAGATATCGAAAGAAAAACTCCATATATAAAAATACCAAACGCTTATATAGAAGAAGATAAGTGGTCTAACGAAAAATTAACAGTAATTGTTGATGAAGATAAAAAACTTATAAAAGAATATTCTTTTGATGGTGGAAAAACTTGGCAAAAAGAAAACAAAAAAGATTTTTCAGATAATCAAAATGTTACTATAATGGTAAGAGATACAAAAAATCTTCTTAGTGAAAAGATAGATGTAGAAATAAAAAAAATAGATAAAATTCCACCAGTAATAAAATTACCAGAACAAAATTCTATCTATAAAAACTCAATTTTTTCGTTAAGAACAGGAGTAACAGTTTCTGATAAAGAATCAGGAGTAGGTAAGCTATATACAACTGACCCGTTAACAATCAATACTTCAGTTCCTGGAACATATACAGTAACATACAACGCTGAAGATATTGCAGGTAATATAACAACTCAAACAAGAACAATAACAGTTTTAGATATAGAAGAAGAAAAATAAAAGAGTAATTGACTAGATAGTAAATTCTATCAACAATTACTCTTTTCTTATTTTACTTTATTTCCACAATCATTGTTGAAATAATTGGTTTTCTTCCCGTAATATTTTCTATATAAGGGGATAATTCACTTGCAACTTTTGATTTAATATCTATTATAGAATCATGAGATTTTGTTAATCTATCATTAATAATATTATAAGACATTTTTTCAATATTCTTGATTAGTTCTTCATTTTCATTTACAAGTACAAATCCTCTAGTAGTAATATTTGGTTTTATTAATATTTTTCTATTTACAATATCAACGTTAGCAATAACAACAAGTATACCATCGTTTGACATAATCTTTCTATCTTTTAAAACAGCACCACCAATTTCACCAATACGGTTTCCATCGATATAAACTTCCCCTGCTTGAACCTTTTCTTCATCTTTTGTAACTACATGATTGTATAATGTAAGAACATTACCATTATCAATAACAAAAGTATTTTCCTTAGGAACTCCACAATCCATAGCTACATCAGCATGTTTCTTTAACATTCTATAATCACCATGGAACGGCATTACAAATTTAGGCATTAGAAGTCTGATCATTAATTTCAATTCATCTTGGTTTGCATGACCAGAAGTATGTAAATCATTATTGCTATTAGCAGTAAATACTTTAACACCCTTTAGGTAAAGCTTATTTATTGTCTTAGAAATACTAAGAGCATTACCTGGAATTGGTGAAGATGAGAAAACTACAACATCATCAGGTCTCAATTTTATTTGTCTATGAGTTCCATCAGATATTCTAGATAAAGCAGCTAGTGGTTCCCCTTGAGAACCAGTGCAAAGTAAACAAACTTCTCCTGGCTTCAAATTATTAGCTTCATCAGCATTAATTAATATATCTCCATGCTCAATATATCCGCCACCTGTAGATATCTTCAAGTTATTTTCCATACTTCTACCAAATACACAAATTTTTCTTCCATATTTGTGACAAGTTTCAACAATATGTTTCAATCTATATATATTAGAAGCAAAAGTAGCAATAATTATTCTACTATCTTTATAATCATCAAAGAAAGCATTTAAAGCATCATCAACTTTTGATTCACTAGTACTAATTCCTTCATTAAGGGCATTAGTAGAATCACTAATTAATAAATCTACTCCTCTTTTCCCAATTTCTGCCATTTTGTGTAAATCAGCCATTGGACCAATTGGAGTAAAGTCAAACTTAAAGTCTCCTGTTGTTACAATTGTTCCATTCTTTGTAGTAATTGAAATACCATGAGAATCAGGTATAGAATGGGTTGTTTTAAAAAATTCTATTTTAATATTCTTAAAATTTAAAATAGTAGTATCGTCATATACATTTAAAAAATCATAACGAATATTTCTATCTTCTAGTTTTAAAGCTATTAATTCTTTAGCTTGTCTAGGCGCATAAATAGCTGGAATAGATAAACTTTGTAATAAAAAAGGAATCCCTCCTATATGGTCCTCGTGACCATGTGTTATTACTAAAGCTTTTATTTTATCTTGATTTTGTTTTAAGAAAGTATAATCAGGTATAACATAATCAACCCCATATACACTTTCATCAGGGAAAGAAATCCCCGCATCTATAATAACTATTTCATCTTCATGCATTACACAATACATGTTTTTTCCAACTTCACCTAAACCTCCAAGAACTATAAACTTAGTTTCATCCGGTTTATTAAATTTCATATTTTCTCCTTTCAAAGTTAATTTTTAATACAAAAAGAACTAACCGATAAAATTATACTCTAAAAAAGGACTTTTGTCCATTATTATTTATAAAAAGACTATTGCTAAAAGACAATTAGTATTTTATAATATACACCAATAAGGAGCAAATATGGAAAAAGTATATTTAGATTCAAGTAAAGATTTAAGAAATTATCTATTTCACGGAATAACAAATAAGAAGATTTATTTTAATAGTCAAACAGTAAAAATAAACGGAGTAGAAACTATATCTCACATAGAATTAAATCAAAAAATACCACTAGTTAATAGTTTCTTTAAACTTAATAGTATTTTTGAAAGTGGAGAAATATTATCATATAATGAAATAAAAAGTCAAAATAAAAATATTAATTTAGAATTATCATCATGTAAAAGTGAATATGATTTTATTTCTTTAGTAGAACATCCAAAAAGAAGTATCCATCAAGATAAAAAAGAAACAATTCAAAATCCATATAAATGTTTTCTTCAAGAATTAATACTAGTAATAGATGAAAAAATATTATTTGAGTTACCACATCATAAAGGAAAAGATGGAACTATTAATGTTTATAAAAGAATTCCTTTGGGATATATAAAAGCAATAGCCTTTAAAAGTAGAAAAGATTATAATTGGACAAGAGATGAAGTAGAATCTCATTATGATATAGATATCATAAAAAAAGTAAGTGAGCTACTATCAATCAATGCTTTAACTATTCCTCTAGTTGATTTTACAACAGGTGAAATAATTGATTTAGATAGATTAAGTTCAAAAAAAACAAAAATTAAACATAAGGCAAAAGAAATAATATAAAAGTAATTCTAAAAAAAGGATTACTTTTTTTATTTAACTTCAATAAAATAATTTAGTTTTATAGTAAATTAAAATAATATTTGATATAATAAAAGTATTAACAATTAATTAAAGATAACAGGAGGGAATATGGGATTATTTGATAAAATTAAAAATGTTTTTTCAAAAGAAAATACAATAACAACAAAAGAAAAAGAAGATATAAATATTTATGATAAGGGATTATCAAAAACTAGAGAAAATTTTGTATCCAAGCTGATAAATCTAACAAACAGATATGATAAAATTACAGAAGATTATTTTCTAGAACTAGAAGAAATATTGATAATGTCTGATATAGGCGTTAAAACTGTAATGGATTTTATAGAAAGAATTAAAAATAGATGTAAGAAGGAACACATAACAGATCCTGTTGAATTAAAAGAAATAATAGTTGATGAGTTGTTTATAATTTATGTAAATGACGAAGTAATCGTTAATAAAATAAATATAAATAATGAAGGACCAACAGTAATTTTATTTGTAGGAGTTAACGGAGTAGGCAAGACAACAACAATTGGTAAAATGGCATGGAAATTTAAAGAACAAGGGAAAAAAGTTATGCTTGTTGCCGGAGATACTTTTAGAGCAGGAGCAACAGCTCAATTAGAAGAATGGGCAAATAGAACAAATACATTATTTACAGGGGAAACTGAAGGAGTAGATCCTGCAGCAGTAGTCTTTAAAGGAATAGATAATGCAATAAAAGAAAATGCAGATATAATTTTAATAGATACAGCTGGAAGATTACAAAATAAAACAAATCTAATGAAGGAACTAGAAAAAATAAACAAAGTAATAGGAACAAAAATACCTAATGCTCCTCATGAAACATTACTAGTAATAGATGCTACAACTGGTCAAAATGGTATCAGTCAAGCAAAAAGTTTTAAAGAAATAACAAATATAACTGGTATAGTTTTAACAAAATTAGATGGAACAGCAAAAGGTGGAATAGTTTTAGCAATCAAAGAAGAAGTAAATATTCCAGTTAAATATATTGGTCTTGGTGAAACAAAAGAAGATTTACAACCATTCGATATAGAAAAATATATTTATAGTCTCTTTAAAGAAATGATGTAGGTGATAAAATGGATAAAAAAATATATCTAAATCAACTTTATGATTACTATTCAGAATTATTTACAAATAAGCAAAGAGAATATTTTGAAAACTATTACTTTGATGATTTATCATTAGGGGAAATAGCTGAGAATAATTCAATAAGTAGAAATGCAGTACACTTACAGATTAAGAGTGTAGAAGAAAAACTTTTTTTCTATGAAGAGAAATTAAAACTCCTAGAAAAAAAAGAAAAGATAATGAAAATTATTAAAAATATAGAAGAAGAAAAAAAGAATAAAATAGAAGAATTAATTTAAAGAATAGGGGAATTATTATGTTTGATAAAATAACATATATTAGTGATACTGGTGCAAAAGTAAAAATATCAGATGCTCTTTCATTAAATAAAGATTTAATGAATTTACATGTTTTGTTTGAAGATGAAGAAAAAAAAATAATAGCCGAAATAGAAGACATGGATGAAAACACTGTAGGTACCAGATTTCTTGGAGAAATTGTAAATAATGGTTTTGTAGGTGGAATAATTAGAAAACCAAGTTTAAACTCCAATGTAAGAATAATAACAAGTGAAGAATTTTCTCTTTTAGTTGCAGAAAATTCAAAAGACTCAATTTTACTAGGATATAGTCCGATTTATAATGGTTATCCAATTAGAGCTAGGGTAAATGATTTATTTAGTAATCATATGGCTATTTTTGGAAATACTGGTAGTGGTAAATCATGTGGTGTAGCAAGAATAATCCAAAATGTTTTTAAAACAGCAGAGTTTTTGCCATTTAATGCAAATTTTATAATTTTTGATTCAACTGGAGAATATAAAACAGCTTTTTCAAAAATAAATGAAATAAATCCAAATTACCACTATAATTTATATTCAACAAGTAGTGAAATAGTTGATGATGTAGAAAAACTAAAAATACCTCTTTGGTTATTAAGTATAGATGATATTGCTCTTTTATTAAATGCAACAAATCACTCACAAATTCCTCTAATTGAAAGAACAGTTCAATTAGTTAATATCTTTGCTTCCCCTGATGTAAAAACAGAAGATTTTAAAGATCATCTTATCGCAAAAGCTTTAATGAGCATTCTTTATTCAAATGAAACATCAGCGAGTAAAAGAAATGATATTTTTACTATATTAGAATCATGCCATACATATAACCTTAATTTGGAAACTGATATCACAGGAGTGGGTTATAGTAGAAATTTTAGAGAATGTTTTGCCATTGATTCCAATGGTCAGTTTTCAGAAAGTGTATTAATAACAAGATATATAGGTTCATTCATAAAAGAAGAATTTGATACTTTTGAACCTAAAGGATTACATTATTTTACATTAGAAGACTTGGAAGATGCCCTTAACTTTACTCTTATTAGTGAAGGATGGCTAAGAAATAAGAATACATATGGTGATGCTATTACTCTTAAAGTTAAACTTCATAATTTAGTAATAGGTGGATATTCTAGATTCTTTAAATTGGACAAATTTATAGATAAAAGAGAATACTTACATGATATGTTGTTTTCAGAAGATGGAAGAAAATTCCAAATAATAAATTTTAACTTAGAAGATGTAGATGATTCTTTTGCTAAAGTTTTAGTAAAAATATTTTGTAGAATAACATTTGAATTTTCTAAAAACCTAGAAAATAGAGGATCTATTCCATTTAATATTGTAATAGAAGAATCACATAGATATATACAAGAAGATAGAGATAAAGAATTATTAGGATATAATATCTTTGAAAGAATTTCGAAAGAAGGAAGAAAGTACGGAGTAATAATGACTTTTGTCTCACAAAGACCAGTAGAAATTTCAGATACAGTTATATCACAATGTTCTAATTTCTTAATTTTTAAAATGAACCATCCTAGAGATGTTGAATACATAAAGAAAATGGTTCCAAACATAAATTCTGAAATTGTAGATAAACAAAAAGTTCTGCAAATAGGAAATTGTGTTGCTTTTGGTAAGGCATTTAGAATTCCAACAATTATTAGAATGGAATTACCAGATCCATTACCTGAAAGTAGTAATGCTGATGTTTATAACAGATGGATAGCTAAGGAGTAGGAGGATTTATGTTTGGTAAAATAATTAATATTGCTGAAAAAAGCATAAAAGTAACTTTAATTGAAAATAATGAAATAAAACCTGAAATAATGAGCATGCCTTTAGTAATTGAAGACAATAGTAAGAAACTACTTGGAGAAGTAGTAGAATGTAATAAAGACGAAGCAACAATAAGATTATTAGGTGAAATTATTAATAACAATTTTGTTGGAGGAATACTTAGAAAGCCAAATCCTGATGCAACAATAAGATTACTAGAAGAAAATGAACTTCCACTAATTGTTGGGGAAAACAAATATGGATTCATTAATATGGGGGAAAGTCCGTTCTATAATGACAAAGTAGTATATTCAAGTATGAATGATTTATTTAGTAATCATATGGCTATTTTTGGGAATACTGGTAGTGGTAAATCATGTGGAGTAGCAAGATTATTACAAAATGTATTTTATATTCCAAATTTTATTCCATATAGATCTAATTTTATAATATTTGATTCAACAGGTGAATATAATGCTTCATTCTCTAGAATAAATGAAATAAATCCTAATTATAATTATCGTTTTATAACAACTAACGAAAATAGTCCATATAAGGGAGATCTATTAAGAATACCTTTATGGCTTCTTGGAGTAAATGATTTAGCATTAATATTGTCAGCTAATACTCATACTCAAATATCTATAATAGAAAAAACTTTAAAATTAGCTAATATTTTTGCTCAATCAGATGATATATCAGAAAAATATAAGAATCATTTAATAGCAACAGCAATATTAACAGTTTTATATTCTAATCAAGGAACATCAAGTAAAAGAGATGAAATATTTTCTATCTTAAATATTTGTCCTACCGATTTCTTTAATATGAATGCAGTAGTTCACGGAATAGGATATACTAGAAAATTACATGAATGTTTTCTAATAGACTCAACAGATCAATTTGCTGAAAGAGTTTTATTAACTGAATATATAAATAATCATATATCTCCAGAATTATCTTCATATGAACCAAAACAAAAAAAATTATTTGATTTAAAAGATTTAGAAAAATCATTGAACTTTGCTTTAATTTCAGAAGGTTGGTTACGTAATAATAATGTTTACGCAGATGCAATATCATTAAAAGTAAAATTACATGAATTAGTAATAGGTCCAAATGCTAAATTTTTTGATTATAGAGAATTTTGTAAATTAGATCAATTTCTATCTAATCTTATAATAAAAGATGGAAAAAAATATCAGATATTAAATATTAATTTAGAAGATATAGATGATGCCTTTGCTAAGGCAATAGTAAAAATATTCACTAATTTATTATTTGATTTTTCTAAAAAAATAGAAAGAGGAAGTGTACCTTTTAATCTATTTTTAGAAGAAGCTCATAGATATGTACAAAAAGATGATGATGAAAGACTATTTGGATATAATATTTTTGATAGAGTATCAAAAGAAGGAAGAAAGTATGGTATAATATTAAATCTAATATCTCAAAGACCAGTAGATTTATCAGAAACAGTATTATCACAATGTTCTAATTTCATTATATTTAAAATGAGTCATCCAAGAGATATAGAATATATTACAAAAATGATTCCAAATATCACTGATGAGATAATTGAAAAGCAAAAATCATTACAAATAGGTAATTGTTTAATCTTTGGTAATGCTTTTAAAATACCAATGATAGTAAAAGTAGAAATGCCTAATCCTGCTCCTCAAAGCAGTAATTGTAATGTCGTTAGTAAATGGACAAATATAGAAAAATAAAAATCAACAGGAGGTTTTGTTATGTTTGAAACACTAGGAGATAGATTGCAAAGCGCAATTGATAAAATCAAAGGATATGGAAAAATAAGTGAAGAAAACATCAGCGAAATGATGAGAGAAATAAGATTAGCTCTATTAGAAGCAGATGTTAACTATAAAGTAGTAAAAGAATTCACAAATAACGTAAAAGAAAAAGCTTTAGGTGAAGAAGTAGCCAAAAGTATTAAACCAGGTGATATGTTTGTTAAAATCGTAAAAGATGAATTAGCAAACTTACTTGGTGGTGAACAAAAATATATAAACACAGATGGGAATCCAGCTATGCTTATGTTAGTTGGTCTTCAAGGAAGTGGTAAAACAACAACTATAGGTAAATTAGCTAACTACTTAAGAAAAAAACATGGTAAGAAACCTTTACTAGTAGCATGTGATATATATAGACCAGCAGCAATTGATCAATTAAGACAAATTGGTAAAGAATTAGGTATAGAAGTTTATGAAGAAGGAAAGAAAAATCCTCTTGAAATAATAGAAAATGCTTTAAAATATGCTAAGGAAAACGGACATAACTATATATTAATTGATACTGCCGGTAGACTTCATATAGATGAAAACTTAATGGATGAACTAAAAGGGATTGAAGAAAAATTTTCTATTCAAGAAAAATTATTAGTAATTGATTCAATGATGGGACAAGATGCTATTAATGTTATTGAAGGTTTCAATTCTAATTTAGCATTAACTGGTGTTATTCTTACTAAGTTAGACGGAGATACAAGAGGTGGAGTTGCTTTATCAGTAAGACACTTAACAAATGTACCAATTAAATTTATTGGTGTAAGTGAAAAAATGGATGGATTAGAAAGTTTCGATCCTGAAAGAATGGCTGGAAGAATAATAGGTATGGGAGATGTTATATCTCTTGTTGAAAAAGCTCAGGAAGTAATAGATGAAAAAGAAGCTATGAATTCTGCAAAAAGAATGCAAAGTGGTAAATTTGATTTAGAAGACTTTCTAAAGAATATGAAACAAATAAAAAAACTTGGTCCTTTAGAAAACTTAATTAAATTAATTCCTGGAGCATCAAAAATGGGTTTATCAAATGTAAATATAGATCCTAAACAATTAGCTCATATAGAAGCTATAATATTATCAATGACGCCTAAAGAAAGAAGAAATCCAGACATGATAAAAGCAACAAGAAAACAAAGAATTGCATCGGGTTCAGGTCAAACTGTTCAAGATGTAAATAAATTATTAAATCAATTTGAACAAATGAAAAAAATGATGAAACAATTTACAAACGGAAATATGAAACTTCCATTTTAATTATGTAAATAATTGTCTAATTACTGTAAATACCTTGCCTATTAATAAAAATAAATATATCCTAGTAATATAGGGAAGGGTGATACAGTGATATATCCATCAATAGATAAAATGTTGAATACAATAGACTCTAAATATAGACTAGTTCATATTGCAAGCAAGAGAAGTAAAGAAATGTCAAGAACATCTCACTATCAAATGCCTCTTAATAAATATGTATCAAGAAAAAATATTGGACGTGCTCTTGAAGAAGTTTCAGAAGGTTTATTGACTTTAAAAAAAGATTAATTTGATATTAATCTTTTTTTAGTTATAATATAATTATAAGAAGGTGATTTAATGACAATCAAGAAATTCACTAAAGGTAGAAATGGAATGTATATTCTAAATATTGATGAAAAAAAGTATAGACTACATGAAGATTTAATTTTAGAATATAAACTAATAATAAATAAAGAAATATCAAATGAAGTACTTTATGAATTAATAGAAAAAAACAAAAAATATGAAATTTATGAAGTAGCTCTAAAGTATATTTCTATAAAAATGAGAAGTAAAAAAGAAATATCTGAATATCTAAAGAAAAAGGAATATTCCAATATAGATATTGAAGAAGTTACAAGTATTCTAGAAAATAATGGGTACTTAAATAACAATCATTATATTGAAGCATTTATTCATGATAAAATAAATTTAAGTTCATATGGCCCTGAAAAAATAAAACAAGAATTAAAACAAAATGGTTTTTCTGAAGATAATATACTTGAAAAGATTAAAGTTTATTCTGATGAATTACAATATGAAAGAATTGACAAGATAATAAATAAAATGATAAAAATTAATAAAAATAAATCAGGAGTTATCTTAAAAAGAAAAATAGAAATGTACTTACTAAACTTAGGTTATGAAAAAGAAAAGATAATTTCATCATTAGAAAAATTTAATTATAATGATGAAGATTTATATAAAAAAGAATATGAAAAACAATTAAAAAAATTATCAAAAAAATATAAAGATAAAGAACTTGAATATAAAATAAAACAAAAAATGTATCAAAATGGTTTTTATGATAAATAAAAAGTACTTCTAATGAAGTACTTATTTTTTTATTTTGCTGCGTCTGTTTCTTTAGCACTAGAAATTGAACTTTCTATATATGCTTCATACTTTTTCTTTAAGTCAGAATCTTCAAAACTAATTTTGTATTCTTTTCTTAATTCAACCATAGCATCAATATTTATAGTAGAATCAGCTTCTATTTTATCAGCTGAAATTTCATCAATTATATCACTCTTAACTTTATCTAAAGAAGCTTTTTCTTTTTGATTAGTTTTAAGAATTATATGGTAACCAAATGAACTCTTAACAGGTTCAGTAGTATATTTACCAACTTTTAAATCAACTGCAGCTTCTTCGAATTCAGCAACCATTTTACCATGTGTGAAGTAACCTAATTCTCCACCATCTTCTTTGCTTCCTTCATCATCGCTATATTTTTTAGCTAACTTAGCAAAATCTTCACCTTTATTTAATTTTTCGATTATTGATTTAGCTTCTTTTAAAGCTTTAGCTTCAGCAGCTTTAGTTTCTTCATCAGTCATACCATCTTTAGTATCTGCTTTAATTAAAATATGACTTGCTTCAATGTCTCCAAAGATAGTTTCATCATAGAAATTTTTAATTTCTTTATCAGTTACTAATGTTTTAGCATAATCTTCAGCAGCCTTAGTTCTTAAGAATTGTAAATTAAGATATTCTCTTAATCCATCCATAGTACTTACACCAAAGTAACTAGAAGTTTGTTTTAATAAAGTAGCTTCATCTCCGAAATTTTCTAACCAACTATCAATTTGTGATTGAACTTTTGATTCTATTTCTTCTTTTACTTCATCAGAACTATATTCCTTAGCAAGAATTTGCTTATCAATCATATCAATAAGTACATTAACTGCATACTTATCTTTTAATTGATCATATAGCTTATCAGCAGAGATATCTTCTCCTTTTAATTTAACAACAGCATCTTGACCATTTTCAAGTTTTGCTACACCACAACCAGTTACGAATAAAGTAGTTATAAGTAGCAAAGGTAGTATTTTCTTCATATATTGTCCTCCTTTAAAATACATAATCTTATCATAGCAAATATAAATATAAAATACAAGAAATTCCATATAATATAAAGAAAAAAAGATTATTTATAATCTTTTTCTTTAATCATTTAGCTGATTTATAATATTTTCAAAATCAACAAGTAAATCTTTATCAGAAGTAGTTCTAAACATATCTTTATTATATCTAGGAACTAGATGAATATGAAAATGAGGAACTTCTTGTCCATAATCATTATTTTGCATAATAGTCATTCCATCACAACCTAACTTTTCTTTAAAAATTAAATATAGTTTCTTTTCTATTTTTAGAATATGTTCATTAGTTTCATTATCCAATTCCATAATAGTTTTAAAATGATTTTTAGGTACTATTAAGCATTCACCATTAGTAGCAGGATTAATATCTAAAAAGATTTTTAATATTTCATCTTCATATACTAAATGACTAGGAACCTCTTTATTTATAATTTTACAAAAAATACAATCCATATTATTACCTCCATTAATATTTTAACATAAAATAGAAAAGAAGTAATATTACTTTAAATAATAGTAAAAAAATGATAAAATTATATTGGTGATGAAAGTGAAATTAGAAATTTTAAATATATATGCAACATCAAAAGATAAAAAAGAAATTCTAAAAAATTTCTCTTTAAATATAAATGATGGAGAGTCTCATGTAATTATGGGACCAAATGGAGTTGGTAAATCAACTCTATCAAAGATTATCATGGGAAGTAATGATTACCAAGTAAATGAAGGTAAAATTATCTTTAAAGACCATGATATAACTTCTATGGAAACATCAGATAGAGCTAATCTAGGAATATTTTTAGCAATGCAACATCCTATAAGTATTGAAGGTATTTCAAATAGTGAATTTTTAAAAACAGCTGTTTCAAGTAACAGAAAAATAAAAGTTGGAATTTTTGAATTCATGAAAGAAATGGAAAATGCTATGAATGATCTAGATATGGATCCAAAAATGATGCACAGGTCAATTAATCAAGATTTTTCAGGAGGAGAAAGAAAGAAAAATGAAATTCTCCAAATGAAACTACTAAAACCAGATTTAATTATCTTAGATGAATTAGATTCAGGTTTAGATATAGATAGTCTAAAAATAGTTTGTAAAAACATAAATGATTATGTAAAAGAAAATCCAAAGACATCAGTTCTTATAATTACTCATTATCCTAAAATATTAGAGTACTTAAATGCTGATTTTGTACATATAATGAAAGATGGAAAAATAGTTAAAACAGGTTCAAAAGAATTAGCTAATGAAATAGAAACATCTGGATACTCAGTAATAGAGGAAGAAAAATAATGAATATCATTAATCTAAAGGATAATGGTACATTTACATATTATAAATTAAATGATAAACAAACTATCAATATAGAAAAAGGTTCAAATATTATAATTAATTTATTAATAAAGGATTCTATTAACGATATCATTATAAATATAGAAGAAAATAGTAATCTAATAATTAATTACTTAACAATAAATGATAATACTAAAATAGAAATAAATTTAAACAAAGAAAGATCTAATGTATCTCTTTATTATAGTTCAATAAATTATAAAGAGAGTAATTATATAGTTAATATAAATCATAATAGTAAAAACACAACAAGTAAAATAATAAATCATGGTATAAGTGTCTTAGGAAATAAAATAGATTTTACAATAAATGGAAATATTCCATTGTACGCAGATAATTGTATTTGTAATCAAGATAGTAAAATAATTAATATAAAAGATTCAAAATCTATTATTAAACCAAATTTATTTATAGAAAATTATAATGTTGAGGCAAATCATTCAGCCTATATAGGTCAATTTAATAAAGATAAATTATTTTATTTAGAATCAAGAGGAATAAAAAATGACCAAGCAATATTTCTTTTATTAAAGTCATTTATGATAAATAACATGTCTTTACCAGAAGAATTAGAATCAAAATTTATATACGAAATAAATAAGATTAGGGAGGTATAAAATGAATAGAGAAGATTTTCCAATATTATCTACAGGGATAATATATTTTGATAATGGAGCAACAAGCATGAAGCCTAAATGTATATTAGATGAAGTATCAGAATATTATTCAAAATATACTGCTAATGCTCATAGAGGAGATTATGATAATAGCCTTATAGTAGATGAAAAGTATGAAGAAGTAAGAACAAAAACAAAAAAATTAATTAATTCTAAAAGTGATAAAGAAATAGTTTTTACAAAAGGAACTACAGATTCGATTAACTTAGTTGCTAATGGATTTATAAAAGATATTTTAGTAGAAAATGATGAAATAATCATTACCAAAGCTGAACATGCATCAAATATTTTACCATGGTTAAGATTAGCAAAAGAGAAAAATATAATAGTTAAATACATCCCATTAAATGAAAATAATGAAGTAACGATAGAAAATTTACTTAACACTATTAGTGAAAAAACAAAAGTAATTTCTTTAGCTCATATTACTAATGTAATAGGGGATACAAGACCAATAAAAGAAATTGGGCAAATATGTAAAGATAAAGGAATATATTTTATAGTAGATGGAGCACAAAGCGTACCACATATAAAAGCAGATGTTCAAGAATTAAATATAGATTTCTTAGCATTTTCAGCGCATAAAATGTTAGGGCCTACAGGTGTAGGAGTTTTATATGGAAAAGAAGAATACTTAGAAAAAATAAATCCACAAGTACTAGGAGGAGGAATGAATTCAACCTTTACTAGTGCCGGGGAAGTTAAATATAAAAGTATTCCAACAGCCCTAGAAGCCGGAACACCTAACATTGAGGGAGTAATTGCTTTTGGCAGAGCAATAGATTATTTATTAGAAATAGGCTATGAAAAAATAAATGAATACGAAAAAGAGTTAAGTGAATATTTAAGAGAAAAATTAAATCTAGTTAGAAATATAGAAATATATAACAAAGAAATAGAAGGCTCTATTGTAGCTTTTAATATAAAAGGATACTTTGCTCAAGATACGGCTGTTTTCTTAAATAAATATAAAATTTGCGTAAGAGCAGGTAATCATTGTGCAAAAATATTAGAAGAAGAAATAAATGTAAAGAATACTTGTAGAATCAGTTTATACTTCTATAATACAAAAGAAGAAATAGATAAACTAATAGAAGTATTAAATAAACAAGAGGAAATACTTGATAATATAGTATAAGGAGGGGATATTAATGGACCCTATAATAAAAAGAAATATAATTTTAGAAAATTATCAAAATCCTGAAAAAAAGGGATTAATAGATGATAATAGTTATCTTAAAATGAACACAAATAATGAATCTTGCATCGATAATTTAGACATAATGTATAAAATAGAAAATGGAATAATTACAGATGCTTGTTTTGATGGAGAAGCTTGTGCTATCTCTACTTCTGCAACTTCTATAATGATGAAAAAAATAATAGGTCTAAGTATAGAAGAAGCAAAAGAATTAATTAAAAACTATGAAAATATGTTATATGAGAGACCCTACAACGAAAACATTCTTGGAGAACTTATGGTTTATGATGAAATATATAAACAACCTAATAGAAAAAAATGTGCTCTCCTACCTTTCGAATCATTAAAAAAAGTAGTAGGATATGAGGAAAATAATGATAATTAATAAATTAACAAAAGAGTCATTAGAAGAACTATCAAAAATAAAAGGTGAAGATAATTGGGTAAAAGATTTTAGACAAGAAAGTTTGAAAATATTTCAAGAATTACCAATGCCAAATTTTGGACCTAAAGTAACAGTAGATTTAGATAAAATAACATATTATAAAAATACAAATATAAATAAAATAGAAGATAATTGGAAAAATATTGATAAAAATATCACTACAGAGTTAGATAACTTAGGAGTAATAGAAAGTGAAAAACATCTAGATGGAATTGGTGTTCAATATGAAAGTGAAGTAATTTATCATAATATGCTAGATGAATTAAAAAAGAAAAATATAGTATTTACATCTATAGAGGAAGGTTTAAAAAATTACCCGGATATAGCAAAAAGACATTTTAATCAAATAGTAAAGAATGATGATAACAAGTTTTCAGCATTAAATTCAGCAGTTTTTAGTGGAGGAAGCTTTATATATATTCCTCCATATACAAAACTAGATAGACCATTACAAAGCTATTTTAGAATTAATAGTGAGAATATGGGACAATTTGAAAGAACATTAATAATTGTAGATCATGATAGTGAACTTCACTACATTGAAGGATGTACAGCACCAACATATTCTGATTCATCATTACATGCTGCTGTTGTAGAAATATATGTAGGTGAAAATAGTTTATGCAGATATACAACAGTTCAAAATTGGGCCAACAACATAGAAAACTTAGTAACAAAGAGAGCTCTTGTAGATAAAAATGGTCAAATGGAATGGATAGATGGTAACATTGGATCAAGAGTTACTATGAAATATCCAGCTTGTATCCTAAAAGGAAATAATTCTAAAGGAACATGCATAACTATTTCAGTAGCTGGAAAAGATCAACAACAAGATACTGGCGCAAAGATGATTCATATAGGAAGTAATACTAAAAGCAATATAATTTCTAAATCAATTGCGAAAAATGGTGGAAATTCAACCTACAGAGGAAAAGTTGAAATTCATAAAAACGCCATTAATTCAGAATCAATCATAAAATGTGACACATTAATTTTAGATAGTATTTCAAAAAGTGATACTATTCCAATTAATATACTAAATAATGATTCAAGTAATATCGAACATGAGGCTACAGTTTCTAAAATAAGTGAAGAAAAATTATTTTATTTATCATCACGTGGAATTGATAGAGAAAAAGCAACAGAATTGATAGTACTAGGATTTATAGATAAATTTAGAGAAGAACTACCAATGGAATATGCAGTAGAATTAAATCAATTATTAAAAAACAATTTATAGTAACAATATAAAACAAATAAATAAACAATAATAAAAAGAGAATTTCGCCTAGGCAATTTCTCTTTTTTACTTTATATAAACAATAAATAGTTTAAAATAATGATTTGATATTACACTTTTTATCATTTAATATACTCATCTGAAAGGAGGAGTGTAAATGTTGAATCAAATAGTATTAGTTGGAAGATTAGTTAGAAAACCAGAATTAAATGAGACAGAAAACGGTAAAAAAGTAAGTACAATAACCTTAGCAATACCAAGAAGTTTTAAAAACATGCAAGGTGAGTATGATGTTGATTTTATTGATTGTACTTTATGGGAAACAGTAGCATCATCTACTGTTGAATATTGTAATAAAGGTGATATTATAGGCGTGAAAGGTAGAGTTCAAAGTAGAACAATCGAAAAAGATGAATCAAAGAAAACAATAATGGAAGTAATAGCAGAAAAGGTAACTTTTTTAAGCAGTAAAAAGGAAGATAAAGAAGCGTAAGCTTCTTTTACTGTGATATAATCAATGTAGAGGTGAAAGTTATGTATTATCATGCGTCACAAGTTACAGATGTAAAAGAATTAATTCCACACGTTTCAAACCACAATAAACATTTAATTTATTTTTCAAGTAAAAGAGAAAATGTACTAGTATATTTAAGTAATGCAATTGAAAAATTTTGTAAAGAAAATAATTTTGAATGGAATACTGTTTGGAACAAATGGGCTTCATATGGGTTTGATAAAGATGGAATTCAATGTATCGAAGAGTATTATCCGGATGCCTTAGAAGAAACTTATAAAGGGGTAAGTGGCTATGTTTATTATGTAGAAAAAATAGAAAATATAGATAAGCAAGATGATATTCCCTTTGCATATACAACTAGTAATAATGTGAAAATTGATGGATTTGAATACATAAAAGATGCTTATGAAGCTATCCTAGAAGAAGAAAAAAAAGGAACAATAAGGATTATTAGATATAATGAATTTATCAAAACTAAACAAGAATGGTTGTATAAAATTATACGAAAGGAATATAATGATGAAAATTTAACTTTAGACTATAAATTTTTTTTAGAAAACAAATTTAAAACCATTTTAAAATAATAAATACTAAATTAGTCAATAGGCGTGAAAGGTGAGTTCAAAGTAGAATAATCGAAAAAGATGAATCAAAGAAAACAATAATGGAAGCAATAACAGAAAAAGTTACATTTCTATCAAGTAAAAAA
>JAQUVS010000043.1 GCA_028693275.1 Bacilli bacterium | reverse complement strand
GACTATAGAAAATAGCATAAGTACAAATGAAGAAGCTCTTGAAAAATTGCAAGAAGAACTTTGCAAAGAAGAAATTTACTCTAATCCAGTTGAAAGTGGAAGAGTAAATAAAGAAATTAAAGTTCTTGAAGAAATTATAGAAAAACTATATGAAGAGTGGGAAGAGATTGCTAATTAATACTACAAATATAGGGGGGCAAATATAGATACACACACTTGAAATCATACTTATGTGTATATCCGTCGAAATTAGATACATATTTGTTCCATAGGACTAAGAAAATTTCGTTGGAAGCATATCTAAATGGGTGCAACCTCCCATTAAGAAGCTTCAACAGCTTATTTTCAATGCCTATTCCACAAATATGTATCCAATTTCTCTGTTTGGATATGCTCCTAAGTATAGCAAAGATTAAATATTACTAAGTAATAAGTACAACGTCTGATGAGGGTATTTATATTGCACCTACAAATAGTATTTCATACGTTTTTTTTAACTGTATATCTTATAGGGTCCATTTTATTTTGAATAATACGGTATTCTTTAAATTACATATTTTATTGTATAGATTATGCTCACACCCTATTAAAATCCCATAGCGACTTTAACAATTTCCATTTGTTCCTTAGATGTAAGCATTTCTAAAAGTGTAAACGCTACACCTGAAGCTGTTTCTGGACAATATGAAGTAATAATATTTCTATCAACTACAATTGGTTCATTTACAACATTAACATCAAATTCTTTTAACTGCTTTTGCCTATATGCATCTCTTAAATGATATGTCGTAGCTTTACGATTCTTTAATACTCCACTTTTACCTACAGGTAAAGCAGCCACACAAATAGTAGCAATAATTTTTCTTTTTAAATCAAATTCTCTTATCAAATTCAAAAAACGATCATCATAAGCTTCTTCATAAAAACCAAATTCTTCAAAGCCACCAGGAATAGCAAGTGCATCATAATCATCAACATTGATTTCATCAATTGTTTTATCTACTATTATAGGAATATTAAATGTACTTATAACTTGTTTCTGAAATCCACAAGTTACTACTGAGACATCATGATTATAATCATTTCTAGCCCAACCCATAACATCTACAAATACACTAAACTCCATTGTTTCAAACCCTTTAGCTAAAAAAAGTAGTATTTTCATTTTACAACCTCCATATTCTTATCCTGTTAATAACTTTTATAAGGAAATTATAACATATTTTATAAATACCTCAGAAATATAATTTAGAAAATATTAAGAACTTTTGAGGAGTTTTTTAGGTATTTGAGTTATAGAATACAAGAGAAAGGCACAGATGAAATTAAGAATATAGCTTACAATATAAATTATATGGCTGAATCAATAGGCGATAATATAAGTTTCTATGTACAACTAAACCTATAATTATTTATTAATTATAGGTACTTTTTTTGAGATAAGTTAATATTTATAGTAGAGAAGTATTTTTTTAGTTGGAGGGAAAATGCAAGATAAAAATCCTAACAGTCGTTTTGGAATAGACATAAATGAGTATACTCAAAATGTTCAATTTGATATACTGGCAACAAAAATAGATTTTTTGTATTTGAGGTCTTCAGGATCAGCGACAGGAAGATTTAGAGTCGATAAAAAATTTTTAGAATTTGCAAAGGCTAGTAGAAATTATGGAATTCCAGTTGGAGCATATCATTTTGGATTGCCATCTTATGATTTGACAGATGCTGATAGACAATGTGATGATTTTATAAATATACTGCAGGAGGGTTTTGGAAACAAAGATTATGGAGATTTATTTCCTGTACTAGATATAGAAGCACCAACAAATAAATCAATAACTACAAAAGTATTAATTAATTGGATTGATAGATTTAGAAAAAGATTTGAGAAGAAAACTAGAAGAAGACTTATGCTTTATACAGGAATAGATTTTATTGAACTTTATGATAATTTTTATATTCCTGGACGTGGCTATCCTTTAAAGAATATGATATTATGGATTGCTATGTATACAAAAATTCCTCAAAATCCAGAAGTTCCACCAAATCTTGGAGGATGGACTAGATGGAGGATATGGCAATATAGTGAAGATCAAAATGTTTCGGGCGTTGGAAATCCTGTTGATGCAAATTGGGGACCAGATAATATAGATTTATTAACTCAACCTGATGTTGTTACTGGGTTACAAGCAATCTTTCAAGGTGGGAACATATCAGTTTCTTGGAATAGGAATAAAGATATAGATTTATTAGGATATAATATTTTTGTAAATAAAGAATGGGTAGGTACAGTTGATGAAAATACTACAAATTATTTAATAACTAGAGATAAATTAAATATTCAAAAGAATATGCCTATAGAAGTGACAATTGAAGCTTTTGACTATGATGGAGAAACATCTAAAACACGTGCAAAAGTAAATTTATAGATAAGGTATCTTAAAAAAATAACTAGTCAATATATGAGTTTATTCTGAAACCTAATGTACTGAGACAAAACACTGATAGGGCTACTATCAGTGTTTAATATGGTAATGTGGTACAAAATATACATTATATATTGGATTGTTATTTTTTTTGATATTTAAAATCTAATTCCTATTTGGTGTCAGATATAATAATAGTACTATCATATGATAGTTTGAATATGATATAATAAAAATATTGATGAAAATTAAATAAATTTGAGATTTTTACCAAATGATATATCTAAAAGTAATTATAAAACATATGATTTTAGATTATTAAAATACTAATTCCATGAAAGGAGAAGATCGAGTGGAAAAAGGAACTGTCAAAAGGGTACAAGCTTCCAAGAAGATTGCTAAAAAACAGAAAAATATTATGCTAGCAATAGCTGTATTTATAGTAATAGGAGTTGCGGCATTAGCTACATATTCATTATCAATAAAAGGTGCAGTTAAGGAATGGGATAATATAATATATCCGGGAGTAACGGTACAAGATGTAGATCTTGGAGGTATGACCAAAGAAGAAGCAAAA
Organism: Bacilli bacterium; assembly: GCA_028693275.1. Taxonomy (GTDB): domain Bacteria; phylum Bacillota_I; class Bacilli_A; order RF39; family UBA660; genus JAQUVS01. The sequence continues at coordinate 854 of JAQUVS010000043.1, read as the reverse complement.
AATAAGCTTACTGAAACATTTGAGGCACATATAGGGGATAAAAAATTACCTATACTCACAGGGGACAAGCAATACGAACTTATTTATTCAGACATAATGCCACAATATGATATAGATGGAACAGTAGAACAAGCTTATAAATTTGGGAAAGAAAGTGGAATTTTTAACAAATACATAGCTATAAAAAAATCAAATAATGAAAAAAATCAAATTTCATTAGGATTTTCTTATGATGAAGAAAAATTAAAAACATATGAAGAAAATTTACAAAAGGATGTTACTCAGTCAGCTAAGGATGCTACTATTAGTATAGAAAAGGATAATATAGTTGTTAAACCTGGAACTGAAGGAATAACAATAAATTTAGATGCGTTAGACGCCAAATTAAAAGAGAATATAAATGGAGACCTTAATTCTACGAATAGCGTAACAGTAGATTTAGAAACAACAAAACCAAGAGTAACTAAAGAAGATCTTGCAAAAATAAAGGATGTAATGGGGAGTTTTTCATCAAGTTACGCTACATCTGCAGCAGGAAGAAGTCATAATATAGAAATAGCAACCGCAGCAATAAATGGAACTGTAGTTATGCCAGGAGAAACATTTAGTTTCAATGATATTGTAGGGCCTAGAACAATTGAAAGGGGGTATCAAGAAGCTGGAACATATGTAGGAAATAAAGTTGAGCCAGGAATTGGTGGAGGTATATGTCAAGTATCTACTACTATTTATCTTCAATAAGTAATATGAAAATATCGAATCTAATGTGATAAAATATATCTTCAAAAAAAATGAATTTCTTAACTTATGTAGAATTATATAATGTAGAATGATTAGAATACAAAGGAGAAGTT
>JAQUVS010000042.1 GCA_028693275.1 Bacilli bacterium | reverse complement strand
TTAAGAAGTAATATAACTTGTTCATTCTTAGAAAAAGATATATTCATTTCTTCAATCAAAGTCTTAGAAAAATAAAAATTATTCTTCTTATCTTCTTTTAACATATCTACAATTATTACTTTAGGAAGTTCCTTATCATTAACTCTTTTCTTTAATTCAATTAATTTATAATTACCTTTTAAAGCTCTAGCATAAGTCTCTAGCATAGGTGTTGCACTACCTAAAACAACTTTAGCTTTATGACACCTACCTCTATATAAAGCTATATCAATAGAAGAATACTTTGGATTATTATCTTGTTTATAACTAGAAGTATGCTCTTCATCTATTATTATTATTCCTATATTATCAAAAGGAGCAAATATAGCACTCCTTGCACCAACTACTATTTTTACATCTCTATTCTTTATTTTTCTATATTCATCATATCTTTCTCCATCAGATAGTCTACTATGTAATATAGCAATATTTTTACCAAATCTAGATCTGAATCTACCAACAATTTGTTCTGTTAAACTAATTTCTGGTACTAAAACAATACTCTCTTTTCCCTTTAATAATTCCTTTTCTATAAGTTCCATATATACTTCTGTCTTACCACTACCAGTAACACCATGAAGTAAATAAACTTCTTCCTTAGAAGCATCTATCTCATCAATCACTCTTAACTGTTCACTTGTCAAAGGATACTTTTCTTTTAATACACACTCATCATTTAACCTAAAATCTTCTTGTAATTCTATATTTATTATTTTCTTCTTTAAAAGTGTTTTAATACTACTAGAAGATATTAAATCTAAGTTACTCTTTAATACCCTCTTATCTTTTAATAAAATGTCTATTATCTTCTTTTGAGGCTCATTTAAAGTACCATAATCATCTAATATGTTTAAAGTTATATATTTATCTATTTTCTTATTAATTGTAACACCGTTCTTAGCTTTTAAAGCTTTAGGTAACATTACTTGATAAGAAGAAATTAAAGTAGAAAGAGTACTATTACTAATATATTTTCCAAGTTCTAACAATTCTTCAGATAGTATAACCTCTCTATCTATTACATCTATTATTTCTTTTAATTCTAAACTACTACTACTATCATTTATTTTAATAACAAAACCTTCTAGTTTTTGACTACCAAAAGGTACTAATACTCTTATTCCAACCTTAATTAAATCTATATATTGAGAAGGTACTAAATAAGAAAAAGTCTTATCTATATTCTTGTTTGATAATTCTACTAAAACATCTATTATCATAAATTACCTCCTTTAATTAATTATAACCATTACTACTATTATAACTTAAAAACATAAGAAAAAGAATACAAATCGTATTCTTCTATCTAGTATATTGTCTAGAAATATTAGTTCTTATCTTTCTTTTTTCCTCTATATATTCCCTTATTCTAGAAGTATTTTCTTTTTCAAACAAAGTAGTAAACCCATATAAACTTATATTTAGATCAAAAACTAAATTATTATCTTTGTCATAATCATTAAACCTAATATAAAATTTATTAACATCAATATTATTAAATGAATCAATCTCAACACTATAGTTGTTATGAGAAATAGAGTTTCTAATTCCTTCAATTATATATCTGTTTTCAAAATATTTTTTATTATTAACAAAATCTTCACTAACTAATATCAATTCTTTTTTTAATAATTCTAATTTATTTTTTAAATCAATAGTTTTTCTTTTTTTAAGACCAGCATTCTCTGCTACTTGATTTATTTTTTCTTTACTATAATTTTTCCTTCTAAGATTATCTAAACATTTTTTTTGGTCTAGATAATTACCATAAGTTTTTTCTAATTCCCTTGTTTTTGCATCTATTTGAATATTTAATGCACTAATAACTTTATTTTCCTGTTCTATTTTTCTAGGTAAAAAAGCATCCAAATTCAAAAGAGAAAAATCAAATTCTTCTGTTCTATCTAATTTATACGCCTCATTTTCTTTTAAAACATCATCAAGAAGACAAGTATATAAAATATGAAACTCTGCTATTAATGCAGACATCAATTGTTCATTATAATTATTATAAATAAGTCTAAATTTATCAAAATAAAAATCTTTAACTCCATAATTTTTTTTACCACTTATAAATCTTGACACTTGCATAGTATTTAATATATTACCTGCCAAAATAAATTTTTGATTATATCCATGATAACAAAACTTTTCTATCATATTGCCTAGCATTATTTTTTGTTCTTCTGGATAGGTATCTCTAAAGAAAGCATTATTAGCTACATAATCTTTTATTGATTCTAAAAGTTCTTTATCCTTAATCTTTTTATTTTCAAACGTTAAAGAAACTCCCATTTCTAAATATTTTATTTCTAAACTTTTAAGGTGTTTTTCCAAACCTCTTTTATCCTTTACCTCAAGGAATTCATTTATATACTGAGTATCTCTTATGAATTCATCCTTTACTCTTTCTGAAATTTCTTCATTATTATTAAGATTTACCATTTTTATATTTAAAATTCTATATAATGGCAATATAGAATCCAAATTACTAAGATTTATACTTTGAACATTCATTTTAAATGCCGAATTAATTATTATATTTTTTTGAAAAGTATTTTCTTTTCTATAGTAATTACTAGATGTACTTAAATATGCAGATAAAAACATGAATAAGTTCATAGGTATTTCAACAAATTCTCCTTCAATATTTAAATAACAAGTTCCCTCATCTAAAAAATAATCCCCATGTGCTAGCTTATTTCTTATTTTTGATATATATTCTCCAAAAGAATTGGTTTTATAAGTGCCAATGATAAATTTATAATCAGGATCTCCACTACTAAAAGTAGCAATACTATCTTCACCCTTTGTATATATTTTCATATTTGAAACACCATATTCGATTTTATCAACAACATCTTCCTTTATTCTAATTATATTATTAATTAAAAAAAGTGTATAACAATTATATAGACTTTCATCATCACGCATTAGATCTGCAAATAACTTTTGTTCAATCTCCTCATCATCAGCATTCTTAAAAAACAAGTTAACATATTTTTCTAATGACATGTAATTTCTAATAACATTTTCAAGTTTCATATCTATTATGTCCATAAATCCTCCAATGCCGGATAATATACCACAAAAACAAAAAAAAGGCAACGTTATTGCCTTATTTAATACTTATTTCTTACTATGGTATTAAAGTTATACGAGAAGTCAAAGCAATATCAGCTGCTCCTGTATTTCTGTTATAAGCAAATTGACCTCCAAGTACTCCATAAACATATGTTCCACTTCTGATAAACCACGGATTAGTAGCATCCACAAAATGGGCTATATCTCCATACCATGATCCATGATATCTAGATACTCCGTCACCATCTCCAAAATTTGAAATAGGAGAAGTCTCATAAGTAGCATCTCCCAATATCCTATAATTATAAGATGTTGCAGTAGATGCTGCATTATAAACATCAAAGTATTTTGCATTATATGTAGTTATATTAGTAGAATTAAAACCACTAGTCCCATAAGAAGTACTCCTATATCCAGAGACATATTCAACAGAACCACCATTTAAATCATATATACCAGTAATGTTACCAGTTGTTGAAGCTAGATATCCTACTTCAGTATTGTATGGTAAATTATAAGTAGAATTATCACCATATTCACCTGGATAAGTGTGCTGATTTCTATTTCCTACTGAAGAATACCCAGTTTTGAAGGCAGAATTGTTATTAATATTCATATCACTATCTATACCAAAATCAGAGTTAGTTAAATATGACATTGCTCCCCATTCTGTATTTTTTATCATATGTGAGTCTAATGTTCTATTATAATTAAATGAAACTAAAAATTGATTATATAAAGTATTACTTCTCCAACTAAA
>JAQUVS010000041.1 GCA_028693275.1 Bacilli bacterium | reverse complement strand
AATATAATAATATATATCCAATAGCAGCTAGATGTGGAGTTTTTGCTAAAACAGATGTACAACCTTTAATTAATGAAGGGGCTAGAAAAGCAGACATAGCAATGTCTATATTTCATGCAGTTGTAGTGCAAACTATAAGTGTGTTAGCATGTGGAAGACCAATTTTAGGGAAGGTAGCATTTTTAGGAGGACCATTAACATTTCTTTCAGAACTTAGAAAAAGATTTATAGAAGTGCTTGAATTAAAGAATGAAGAAGTTATTTTCCCAGAGAATTCAGAACTTTACGTTGCTTTGGGTGCAGCATTAAGCTGTGATACTAATAACTATACTAATTATGAAGAAATTTTAAGAAAATTAGATGAAGTAAAAGTATCAGAAGAAGAAAAACATAATGGCTTAGAACCACTATTTAGAAGTAAGAAGGAGTACGATGAGTTTAAAAATAGGCATGATAAAAATGTTGTTAAAGAGATAAGTATTGAAGAGGCTTGTGGAAATTGTTTTTTGGGAATTGATGCTGGATCTACAACAACTAAGGCTGTTCTTATAAATGCAAAAGGAGAAATACTATATTCATATTATGCTAATAATAAAGGAAATCCTGTAAATACTACAGTTGAAATTTTAAAAGAAATCTATGAAAAGTTGCCCAAAGATGCTAAAATAACAAATTCTGGTGTGACAGGGTATGGAGAAGCTTTACTAAAGGAAGCCCTTGGAATAGATATTGGAGAAATAGAAACAGTTGCTCACTATAAATCTGCAAGGTTCTTCTGTAATGATGTCGACTTTATATTAGATATAGGTGGACAAGATATGAAATGCTTACAAATAAAAGATGGAACTATTCAAAGCATAACTCTTAACGAAGCTTGTTCAGCAGGGTGTGGATCATTTCTACAAGCTTTTGCAGGAGCTTTAAGGCTTGATATAAAAGATTTTGCAAAGAAGGCTATATTTGCGAAGTCACCAGTAGACCTTGGATCAAAATGTACTGTATTTATGAATTCAAAGGTAAAACAAGCTCAAAAGGAAGGTTTTACGGTAGAGGACATAGCAGCGGGGCTTGCTTATTCTGTTGTTAAAAATGCATTGTATAAAGTAATTAAGCTTAGAAATCCAGATGAACTTGGGAAAAATATAGTTGTTCAAGGTGGAACTTTCTACAATGAAGCTGTACTTAGAAGTTTTGAGTTATTATCAAAGCGTGAAGTTATAAGACCAAACATATCAGGAGTTATGGGAGCTTTTGGAGTGGCACTTTTAGCTAAGGAAAGATATATGGAAGGATATGAAACAACTTTAGTAGATAAGGAAAATATAGATAAGGTAGAAATGAAATCCTCTACAGTTAGATGTGGTAGATGCTCAAACAATTGCTTATTAACTGTTAATAAATTTGATAATGGAAATAAATTTATTGCTGGTAATAAATGTGATGCTCCACTTGGAATGAATAAGAACAAAAATGATATACCAAATCTTTATGAATATAAGTACAATAGATTATTTGATTATATACCTTTAAAAGAACAGGAAGCAAAAAGAGGTGTAATAGGTATACCAAGAGTATTAAATATATATGAAAATTATCCTTTATGGTTTACATTATTCACAGAACTTGGTTTTAGAGTAGAATTATCAGCTAAATCTTCTAAAAAAATATATGAAAAGGGATTAATATCTATAGTATCAGAAACAGCATGTTATCCTGCAAAACTAGCTCATGGTCACGTAGAAGATTTGATTGAAAAAGGAATTAAAAATATATTTTATCCATGTATACTTCATGAAACTAAGGAATTTGATAATGTAAAAAATACTTTTAACTGTCCAGTAGTTACTTCATATGCAGAAGTAATAAAAAACAATCTAGAATCTATAGAATTGAATAATGTTAACTTTATGAATCCATTTTTACCTATAACTAATAAACCAAAGCTTAAAAAAAGATTAAAAGAAGCTTTAAGTATCTTTAATATTTCACAAAGAGAAATTAATAATAGTGTAGATAAAGCATGGGAAGCTCAAGAAAAATTTAGAAGAGATATAAGAAATAAAGGAGCTGAAACTTTAGAATACATTAAGAAAAATAATATTAAGGGAATAGTACTTGCTGGAAGACCATATCATGTAGATCCAGAAATAAATCATGGTATGCCAAAACTTATAAATAATTTAGACATGGCAGTATTTACTGAGGATTCTATAGCACATTTAGGAAAACTACAAGGAGAACTTAATGTAGTTGATCAATGGGCATATCATTCAAGACTATACAGAGCTTCTAGCTATATATTAGATAGAAATGATATGGAGCTGGTACAACTTACTTCATTTGGTTGTGGATTAGATTCCTTAACCACAGATCAAGTATCAGAAATATTACATAGTGGTTCAAAGATATATACTAATATTAAAATAGATGAAGGAAGTAATTTAGGGGCTGCAAGAATAAGATTAAGATCTCTAAAAGCAGCTGTAGAAGAAAGAGAAAATGATAATTTCGTAAGAGTTAGAAAAGAAATGGTGGTAAATAGAAATTCTATTAAGTCAAATAAAAAAAGAACTATAATAGTACCTCAATTTTCTCCAATACATTTTGAAATATTAGAAGCTGTATTTAATCAAAGTGGATATAATTTAGCTATTCTTAAAAATGATAATAATGTTATTGAAGAAGGTTTAAAGTATATAAATAATGATATTTGTTATCCAGCAATTGTGGTTATAGGTCAACTTATAGATGCATTAAAATCTGGAAAATATGATTTAGACAGTACTAGCGTATTATTAGCTCAAACTGAAGGACAATGCAGATTTACTAACTATGTTAATGTATTAGAAAAAGGATTAAAGGAAGCAGGATTTAATAATATCCCAGTTTTATCTCTAAGTCTTGCTGGAGTAAAGAAGAAGAATAGGCTGGAAGGCGTGAACCTTCAATTAGTAAAGAAATCTATAGTTGGAGTTATTTATGGAGATTTATTAAGCAAAGTTCTTCATAGAATCAGACCATATGAAAAAGTAAAGGGCAGTACAGATAAACTTTATAAAAAATGGTTAGAAATCTGTAAGGAATCCTTTAAGGAACCAATTAAAAATAATTTTAAGAAAATAATTAATGGAGTAATTAATGAATTTGCGAATTTACCAAGAATTGATATAGAAAAGCCTAAAGTTGGATTAGTTGGAGAATTATTAGTTAAGTTTAATCCAATTGCAAATAATCATATAGTAAAAATGTTAGAAAATGAAGGCGTTGAAGTTGTACATAATGACTTTTTATCAATGTTTTTAGCTAGTGCTAGAAATCAAATATTCAATCAAAAATATTTAGATGCACCATATATGAGCAAAATAAAAGGACAATTGACAATTAATATTATTGAAAAATATCAAAAAGTATATTTAGAAGCACTTAAAAACAGTGAAATTTTCTATACTAGTGAAAAAATTGATGAATTAGCTAATAATGCAAGTAAAATTCTATCCCTTGGTAATCAATCAGGGGAAGGTTGGAAACTGCCTGGAGAAATCATGGAACTATCTAGCTGGGGTGTTAATAATGTAGTTTGTATGCAACCTTTTGGATGCTTACCGTCTCATGCCGTTGCAAGAGGAACAATTAAGGCTTTAAAGAAACAAAATGAGAAATTAAACATAGTGACAATAGAATATGATCCAGGGTCAAGTGAAGTGAATCAAATCAATAGAATTAAGCTTATGCTTGCAAGTGCTTTTAATAGAATATAATTTAATGTATTAATTTAAGGAAAAATCTATTATTGACAAAATTTATACTGTAATATATCATAAATAGAGAATTAAAATTTGTGATGTTGTGTGAATTATTTACGCAGCGAATACATGTGAGTTTAATTTCTTATAATATAATAAATTAAAAGCAATGAAAAAGAGGAGTAAAAACCTAAAGGCATTATAGGAAACTCACTCAAGCGAGTTGAGGAGTACAGTTCTTTTAGCTAAATCGTGGAATAAGGAAACTCACTCAGATGAACTGAGGAGTACAGTTATTTTAACTAAATCATAGATTTGGG
>JAQUVS010000040.1 GCA_028693275.1 Bacilli bacterium | reverse complement strand
TTTATCAAGGAAGTGGTTTAGGACTTTCTCATAAACTAATGCAAATAGGTGGATTACGTCCAAGAAACTTTGATGAAGAATTCTCAAATATGTTTTACGTTGGAGCTTCTACCCTTCCAGGAGCAGGTCTTCCAATGGCGGTAATAAGCGGAGAACTCGCAGTTGAAAGAATACTTAAGTATTTAGGATAAAGAATATTTATTGATATTATAAACTGCTGCATATCTATTTTATTTCTTAGTTTTGCAGAGAAATAAACTAATAAGGAGAAGTTGATAAATGGATAGATAATAAGATAGAAATATTCAAAAGCTATGATAATAAAATAGAATTATCTGTTAATTTCGATGCAGATACTGCTTGGCTTTCTCAAGAACAATTAGTAGTTCTGTTCGAAAGAGATCAATCAGTGATATCACGTCACATAAATAATGTTTTTAAAGAAAATGAGCTTGAAAGAAAAAGCAATATGCAAAAAATGCATATTGCTTTTTCAGATAAACCTGTTACATATTATAGTCTCGATGTAGTAATTTCAGTAGGTTATAGAGTAAAATCTCAGCGAGGTACACAATTCCGTCAATTGGCTACATCACGTTTAAAAGATTATTTAATGCAAGGTTATGCAATAAACGAAAAACGCTTGCAACAAAAACAACAAGAAATAGAATTTCTTAAAACTGGCTTACGTATTGTAAGTCGTGCCATAGAAAATGCAGCCAATGAACAAGAGCAAGAAGTATTTCATCAGTTTGCCAGATTAGCTTATACCCTTTAACATAAAGAATTAAACTCTCCAAAGCTAAATAATGTATACTAAACTTAAGTCTCTATATCTGGAGTTTTCAAGAGACATAAAACTAATCTTCAAAACAATATTCGGATAAGTTTATTTTATTATCTTTGTTGCTTACTTTAAAGCAATATATTTAATGAAAGAATTTTCTTTTAATCTAAATTTAGATATAGAATATTTTAATATCCTAATAGCATTTATATCAGCAATTATTGGTATAGCTTACCCTTTACTATTACAAGTTATTGAAAGAATTGATGATAAATACTCATCAATAAGACTAACCGAAAATTTTAAAGAAGAAAGAATAAACAAAATATTTGTTTGTTCTTTACAATGTTCTTTAACGAGTGTTGCCCTATTAATTCTATTATCTTTCTTTAAAATCTTCTCCTTTTTCCTTGTAGATAAGGAAGCAATAGCATCAATAGTATTTATTATATTGTTTCCAACAACAACAATATGCATTATCTATCTCTTTAAATATGCAAATTTAATATTAACATACTATAATCCCATTGATTTAATCCATCATCTTTCAAAGAAAATAAAACCAAATGATTACAAAAGAATTCGAGATAATAATAATGACATATATTACAAAAAACTTAAACCTATTTTTGATCTTGTCTATTATTCTATCAAAAGTGATGATGAAAGATTAGAGAAAGAAGTTTTTTCTTTTCTTGTTGATTTTGTAATCAAATACAGAGAAGGAAATCCTAAGGAAGAGATAGTTTTCCCTGAGGACTTCTATACAATGATTAGAAAAGTTAATAGATTAACTATTTAAGATGAAAAAAGATTCCTATTTTAACAATAACTCCATACTTGAATTGCTTTTTGATACAGTTCAGAAAACAAAAATAAGTGATCAATCTTATAAAGTGATATGGCTTTGCCTACAAGAACAAATTTTAAATAATAGATTTGATTTAATTTATGATTATTGGAGTAAGGCTCACCAATATTTATGGCTAAATATTCCTAAAATATTTCCTGAATATGATGATTTCTGTTCAGTTCTAAATAAAGAGGAAATTGAGAATAGAGAAAAACAGAGAGAACGATTCCTAGAATTTCATTACGCTCTTGGTGGATTATTAATGTTTCAAGCTAACGAATTAAAAAAGAAAAATGACATCAACTATATCGAGATATATAATTTAATCCATAAATTATCAAAACATACATCATCACAACCCCCTCAATTTTATTTAATCCCAGATGATATAAATAAACTATTAAATGGATATGATTCATTTGATAGAAATTTTACATCTGATTATATTATTCAACAAAGATATCCTTTCCCTAATCTATATCATGACATACATCATGGAGGAATTATATGTAATTGGGCAAGAAAATACTTTGCGTATTTATTTCTTAACCTTTATTCGATTGAAGAATATTTCACATATACAAAGCCATTTGATTTAACACCAATTAATGATGATGATAATAAACTATATAAAATAAATAGTCAAATTCATTCATTTGAAACTTTAAAAAAAGATGTTGAAGAATTATTATTAGAAAAGAAAACGTTAATAGAATTAGGACTATCTATAAATCAGTATATCGGTTTTAAACGAGATAAAAATATTGATCCATTAAAATGTCTTGATGATTATATTAGTGAATCAAAAATCAGGAGGGAAGAGTTAATCAAAAATCAAAAAGTTAATCGAGTAAAATTAGACGACTTTCGTTCTAATACAAAAAAATTAATTTCTAATGCTATTAATAAATTTTCATCCCTATGGAAAGAACAAAATGATATTAATAAAGAGGAATACTATTTTAATAAATCTATGTTAGTAGACAAAATGGCTTTTTCTAATGAACAAGATATAGGATATTCTAATCATGACCAAATATTAGCTCAATATATAGCTCAACAATATTCATATTTTTGTATTAATATTTTTAGAAAACTTACTACTATTAGTTATTCATTAGAAAAGAAAGACATTAAAGAAGGACTTAATAAATTGGAAATTAAAGAAGACAAACATGTAATAATCTATTTTGGTAGTAATTTTGAAAGTTATGAACTTGATAATAATATTAATAATAACATTAAAAAAATAAATGACTTTTATGGTGAACTTTCTGAAACCTTCTATATCCTTGAGGAAGAAGACTTACCAGAAGTAAAATCAACTGAAATAACAGATAAAGAAAATATATTAATCAAAGATACTGAATATATTTATGCGGATATAATTGATTTGCATAAAGAAGAAAATAAAGATTTAAAAGATAAATTATCAAAGCAATATCCAGATGAAGATTTAGATAAAAAAGTTCAAGCATATGTATTATTTAAAGTTAGTTTAAAAATCAAACCTAATATTAAATGTGTTTGCATAAAATGTTATCAACAATATTTTGAAAAAGGAATGCCTAATAAGCTAGAAGATGTAGGACCTTTTAATTAATAAATAAATTATCTAAGAAAATAATTAGAAAGTTAGTCAAAATAAAAATATATCAAATAAAATAGGCTATCAATTAATCTCGGTAGCTTATTTTATAATAATATCACAAAAAGCGAGGATGGAATCTTTATGTATTAAGGAGGTAATTCTTAACTTATTAGATGTCGAATAAATTCTAATGGTTTGTATAGGATTATTCTTGGTCCTGAATAACGCATTACTTCCCTTATTTTCTCTCTATATTCTTTCTTATAGCAATGTTTTTGGCATTTTTTACATGATGATTTATTATTGCCGTAAGGACAATTATCCAAGCGTTTTTTGGAGTATTCTATTAATTCCTTACAGCTATCACAAAGCTCATTATTCTTCTCTTTCTTAGAGCAATAGAGCCTAACCATAAACTCCATAATGCGTTTTTCTTTCTCTATTCTATTTGCCACAGTCTTGTTTGCCGTATAAGTATTTCATGCAAATTTAAGGCATAATTATTTATTAAACTGAAAGAACAATAATTTTATTATGAAAAATAAAATGCTGTTTCAGTAAATTAAAACGAAGAAAGAAAAAATTATTACTTGATTTCAGTAAATTATTACTTGATTTTAGTAAAATAGAATAAGGAGTCAGTATAGCATAAGAAATCAACAACTAAAACCTCTGTATATTCGAGATATAGAAATTAATTAGCATTTAAGCTTTATTGCTTGACTTTTCCTTTTTTTGAATGTATCTTTGCTTTTTGAAAATTTGTACGTTTAAAGGTCAAAGTTTTGTAAACAGTAAAAAAGTAGCTTATGAAATCAGGTATTTTAAAATTTAAGA
>JAQUVS010000013.1 GCA_028693275.1 Bacilli bacterium | reverse complement strand
TTCTCAGATAACAACATTAAAGAGTCAAGGAACAGCAGTAGCTGCCAATATATTAACTGGGAAAAGTGCTTTAGTAAGTGGAACACTAGTTAATGGTTCAATGGCAAATAATGGAGCATTATCATCTGCTCTAAATGCAGGCCAATCATTTACAATACCAGCAGGATACACAACAGGAGGAACAATAAGTGCAAATAGTTTATCAAGTCAAACATCAGCAACTGCAACAGCAGCCCAAATACTAAGTGGCCAAACAGCTTTTGTAAATGGAATAAAATTAACAGGAACAATGGCAAATAATGGAGCATTGTCATCATCATTAAATGCAGGAGGGTCATTTACAATACCAGCAGGATATACAACAGGTGGAACAATAAGTGCAAACAGTTTAGCAAGTCAAACATCAGCAACTGCAACAGCAGCTCAAATATTAAGTGGCCAAACAGCATATGTTAATGGAATAAAATTAACAGGAACAATGGCAAATAATGGAGCATTATCATCTGCTCTAAATGCAGGCCAATCATTTACAATACCAGCAGGATATACAACAGGAGGAACAGTAAGTTCAAATAGTTTAGCCAGTCAAACAGTAGCTGATGCATTGGCAGAAGATATAACATATGGTAAAACTGCTTACGTCAATGGCAATAAAGTAACAGGAACTAAGCCCTTATCAAAGGTAATGGTAGCATTGGGGACCGGAACATCTTTTGATTTAAAAACAAATTATGCAACTTATGGCCTATCAACAACAGCATATCAAACATTGACATCTGATAATTTTTTGATTTCAGTAACTGGTATAGGCGCTAATTCTTCTGTACCTGTTAATTATGCTACAGAGCCAAATTACTCATGGAGTAGTTCAACTGGTATATCAAAAACTTATGATAATTTAACCGGAATAGTATCTATCGGTGGTACTTATATAAGCGGAAGATCACATGTAACAACATTTAATTATTGGGCAAATATTGTAGTATATCTAGTTTATTAATTATTTAATAGATAGTAAAAAATATGAAACAAGGAGTACAATCATGAAGAAAATAAGAACAATTTTAATATGTGTACTAATAGCTTTCTTAGGTAATTATTTTTTATTATCATTATTACCTAAAATAATAGCTAATATTTTTAATGTAGAAGGAACAATTACTAATAAATACTTAATAGGTATACTAGTAAGAACAATAGGACTTATTATTACAATAATAATTATTAAAAAAGTAAAAATAAAATTAAATTATAATATAAAAATAAATAAAAGTGATTTAATAATAAGCTGGTTATTCTTTATTTATATATTTTTTAATATTGAACTTATAGATTTTTCTAAAGTAGAAGTATTAAGTATATTTTTAATGATAATTGACGCTTTATTTGTCGGTTTTTTTGAAGAATTTCTATTTAGGGGTTTAATTTTAAATTTATGTATCAAAGAGTTTAATAAATCAAAAATAATTATTCCAATACTAATAAGTAGTTTATTATTTGGACTAATCCATTTCTTAAACCTTACTACAAATGATATAACTATAGTTACTTATCAAGTACTATACGCAACAATTATAGGAATATCTTTTTCAAGTTTATTAGTAAGAACAAATTATAATATATTATGGTGTAGTTTACTACATGGTTTATATGATATAGGAAGTGGATTCACTGATTTAATTCCCAAAAATAATATAGTATCTACTATAGATTTTTCAAGTATATTAATAGGTATACTAACATTTGTCCCACTACTAATTTATTCAATATATTTAGTTAGAAAAGAAAAAGAACTATCTATCTCCAATAGATAATAGTTCTTTTTTATTTAAAATAATAATTTTATTTCTTCCCAGTTCAAGTATTTTATCTTTTTCAAAAGATTTAAGTATTCTACTAACCACCTCTCTAGCAGTACCTAAATCATTAGCAATAATATCATGAGTAATAATTATTTCCTCATTTCCATAATCAAGTAAATAATTAGCAATTCTTTTATCCATACTATGAAAAACTAGTTGTTCTAAAGTCCACATAACATCAGAAAATCTAACTTCAAGTATTTTATTAACATATTCAGAAAATTCTTTTGATTCCTTAATTAGTGTTGTATATATTTCCTTAGGTATAATATAACAATGAGTATCAGCAACAGCAGATAAATTAATATCAAAAGAAATATTTTTCATAACACAATTAGCTGATAATAAACAAACATCATAATCAAGTAATTTATATAAAGATATTTCTTTACCACTATCAGAATTAATAAAAGCTCTTAGACATCCTTCTAAAACTATTATTAGACCAGAACAATCATTATAAGCTTCATGAATAATTTCACCTTTCAAAAAAGTTTTTTCCTTTAAATTATCATTAATTAAATTTTTAATATTAATATCCAGTTTATCCCAAAAAGGGAATATTTTACTTATTTGATTCATATATAACCACCTAATAATATTATACACCATAAGTGACTTTATTACATATAAAATAAAAGATGATATGTTATAATCTATATAGAGGTGTTTTTATGTATGATATTATAATTGTTGGAGCAGGACCAGCTGGTTTAACTGCTGCTATATATGCAAAAAGATTTAATAAAAGTGTTCTTATTTTAGAGGAAACTACTTATGGTGGACAAATTATAAATACTTTGGAAATAGAAAACTATCCAGGATATAAAAATATTTCTGGTTTTGATTTAATGACAAATATGTATGAGCATGCAATTGAGTTAGGATCAAATATTAAAATAGAAAAAGTAGAAAAAATAACTAAAGAAAAAGATATATTTACTGTAAAAACTAACAATAATGAATATAAATCTTTATCAATTATAATATCTACAGGTGCTAAAAGTAGAAAATTAGGTCTTCCTAATGAGGAAAAATTGATAGGTAGTGGAATATCTTATTGTGCTATATGTGATGGAAATTTTTATAAAAATAAAGATGTAGCTGTAATAGGAGGAGGAAATACTGCCTTAGATGATGCTACTCATTTAGCTGATATATGTAATAAAGTATACTTAATACATAGAAGAGATACTTTTAAAGGAGAAAGTTATCTTTTAGATTCAATAAAAAATAAATCTAATATAGAAATAATAACTAATACTAATGTCATTGAATTAATAGAAGAAGATAACAAATTAAAAGAAATAATTATAGAAAAAGAAAATACTAAATCAAATATTTTAGTATCAGGAGTTTTTGTTGCTATAGGACAAATTCCATCTTCAGATATAGAAATAACTTTAGAAAAAGATAAACAAGAATATTATATATCTAATGATTGTAAAACTAATATTGAAGGTTTATTTGTATCAGGTGATGTAAGAAGTAAAAAATATAGACAATTAACAACCGCAGTATCAGATGGAACAATTGCTTCTTTAGGGGCTATTGAATACATTGATAAAATAAAATGTGATAAAGTTACTGAATAATTAAATAGTTTATTATATTATTTACTTATAAGGAGGTATTATATATGGAAATAGTACATTTAACAAAAAATAATTTTAATGAAATAATCTCTCAAAAAGATAAAAAGATTTTGGTGGATTTCTATGCAGCATGGTGTGGACCTTGTAAGATGTTGGCACCAAATTTAGAAAGTTTAAATAAAGAATTAGATGAAAATACATTAATTGCAAAAATAAATGTAGACGAAGAACCTACATTAGCTGAATTTTATGATGTTTCATCTATACCAACTTTAATTGTATTTAAAGATGGAGAAATAGTAAAAAGAGAATTAGGTTATAAAACAATAGAACAATTAAAAGAAATGATTAAATAATAAATAACTTAAATAAAAAAATATGAGAATTATCTTATCTCATATTTTTTTTGCTTTGATTTATCTAATTCACCAGTTCTAAAATAATCATAAACTGTACTAAAAATTCTTACTGGATCAGTTTCATCATGTGTTATAATCTTGTCTAATTTGTCATTAATAACACATAATTTAGCATCAGAAATTAATTCTTCATCCTTATCAATCATCCAAATAACTGAATAATCTTGTATATTTCCTATCATACTTAGTGCATAATGAGTATACTCAGTAGCTAAATCTTTTCTTTCAGTAACAGGAGTTGAAAGATAAAGTAATTCAAAACGATCTATTATATCATCATCTTTTGGAACATTAGTAACTCCATTTTTCTTTAATTCATTGGTTATATGTTCCATTAAAAAATTATCAACCATTTCTTTCTTTTCTTCAGTATCAAAAGCATAGAAACTATTTTCTACAAGTTTCTTTCCAATATGGTAATGTAAATTTTTTTTATTAGCCATAAATCCTCCTCTATAAATTAAGTTATATTATAACAGGATATAAAAAATATACAATAATAAAATAACTTTTTTACTTAAATAAAGGTTTACTTTAATTCATAAAAGTATATAATAAAAATAGGAGGATTGGTTGATATGAGAAAAGATATTTTAAATTTATTTAAAGAAGAAAAGAAAGCTCTTTCTATTAATGAAATAGCTAAATTATTGGATATTAAGGATGATAAATTTGATGAATTAAATACTATAATCAAACAACTAGAAGAAGAATTACAAATAAAGAAAACAAAAAAGAAAAAATATTGCCTAGAACAAAAAGAATTTTTAGTGGGAACTTTTCTAAGTAAAAAGAAAGAATATGGTCATGTACAAGTAGAAGGTTTAGAAGAAGATATATATATTCCAAGTAAGTATACTCTAAATGCTATGGATAAGGATAAAGTTGTTATAGAACTAGCAAATAATAATCCAAGTAAAAAGGGAATAGGAAGAGTTGTAAAAGTTGTAGAACATGCTAAAAATACTATTGTTGGGCAAGTTGTTATAATAGATGGGAATTGTTATGTAATTCCTGATAATAAAAATTTAAATATAACTATTAGATTAGAAGAAAAGGATTTAATAGAAGGATATAAAGTTTTAGTAAAATTAAAAGATGTATATAAGCTTAAAATCTTTAATGGTGAAATAGAAAGAGTATTAGGCCATAAAGATGATCCAGGAGTAGATATAGAAGCAATTTTAAATGAGTATGGTATAAGATATGTTTTCTCTTCTGAAATAGAAGAAGAACTTAAAGATATTCCATTATCTGTAAGTAGTAAAGATTTAATAAATAGAGAAGATTTAAGAGGCGAAGATATATATACTATAGATGATATAACTACTAAAGACAGGGATGATGCAATTTTAGTTAAAAGATTAATTAATGGTAATTATTTATTAAGTGTAAGCATTGCTGATGTAGGTTACTATGTAAAAGAAGGAAGTAAAATAGACGAAGAAGCGAGAAAAAGAGGAAATAGTGTTTACTTAAAAAATACATCTGTTCCAATGCTTCCAAGAAAACTTTCTAATGGAATTTGTTCATTAAACGAAAATGTAGATAGATTAACTAAAACATGTGATATGGAAATAAACCAAAGAGGAGAAGTTGTTGCTTATAAAATTTATAATTCTGTTATAAATTCAAGAAAAGAAATGACTTATCAAAATGTAAATAAAATACTTGAAGAAAAGATAATTCCAAATGGATATGAAAAATTTAAGGAACAATTAGAACTAGCTGAAGAGTTAGCTGAAGTTCTTAGAAATAGAAAAATAAAAAAAGGATTACAAGATTTTGATTTACCTGAAGCTAAAATTATAGTAGATGAAAATGGCAAAACAATAAATGTAGAAAAAAGAGAAAGAGGACAAGCAGAAAGACTAATTGAAATGTTTATGATTACTGCTAATGAAACAGTAGCTGAATATCAAGAAAGAGTTAATTGTCCAACATCATATAGAGTTCATGATGAACCTAATAAAGAAAAATTAAAGAAATTTATAGATACAATGAAACTTTTAGGTAATAAATTAGATGTAAGAATAGATAATATTTATCCATCGACAATTCAAAAAATATTAGAAGACTTAAAAGATAAAGAAAATGGAGATTTAGCAAGAGAATTAGTCTTAAGAAGTATGTCTAGAGCGAAATATTCTGCTAATAATTATGGCCATTTTGGTCTTGCATCAGACTATTATTGTCATTTCACTTCACCTATAAGAAGATATTCTGATTTGACAGTTCATCGAACTTTGTCTAAAATAGAAGAAGGTAAGATATATACCGATAACGAATACATGGAATGGTTAAAAGAAGAAGTTAGAAATATATCTATTACATGTTCTAATACTGAAGTAACAGCTGACGAATGTGAAAGAGCAGCTGAAAAAATGGCTAAGGCTGAATACATGGAACAACATATTGGAGAAGAATTTGAAGGAGTTATCAATGGTATAACTTCAAAAGGAATGTTTGTAAGATTAGAAAATACTATAGAAGGATTCGTTCGTGGAGATAGTAACGAAGGTGATTTCTTAGTATATGATCCAAATACATTAAGTATGGTAGGTAGAACAAGTAAGAGAAAATATAAATTTGGGGATAAAACAAGTGTAGTTGTAAAATCAGCAGATAAAGAAGCAAGAATAATCGATTTTACAATTCCAAATCCAGAAAAACAAAAGAAATTAATAAAATGATAGAAAACATGGAGGTTAATATGAAGAAAAGAGGATTCACACTAATAGAACTATTATCTGTAATTATTATAATAGGTGTTATAGGAATTGTTGCAGTACCAAGTGTAATAAAAAGTATGGATAAAGCTAAAGAAGATAGTTATAAAAGTAGTTGTGATGGAATCTTTAGAGCCGTAAAATATTATCTTAGTGATAATAAATTATTAAATCCTCCATTAACAGGAATATTAGTTAATCAATTAGATTTAGATAACAAAGATGAATTTAAAACAGGAAGTGTTTACAAAAATACAGAAGGTGAAATAACTCTTGTAAATGTCTCAAATGGTGAATACTGTGCTGTAGGTCAAGAAAAGAATCTAACTATAACTGCAGGAGAATGTGATTCATCTATAGTAATAGATTTAGAAAAGCCAGTAATAGATGCTAACTATGGTGGAGGTAATATAACAATGAATTTAACAGATAATGTTGGTTTATATGGGTATATTATTTCAACAGAAAATAAAAATACAGGTAATTATGAACTTATAAGTGGAAAAACTTATACAACTGAATATCCTGTAGAAGTTAGTGATAAATATTATATTTTTGTAAAAGATAAATTAGGAAATGTTGCCTCAACAGAAGTAGAAGTTTTCTTAGAAGGAACAACTTGGTCATATGATTACATAAATAAAGCTCAAAAATTCACTGTCCCAACTAATGGAAATTATAAATTAGAAGCTTGGGGAGCTGGGGGAAGTTCTATCGGTGTAGGAAATTACTATGCAAGTGATAATAGATGGAATAGTTCAAGTTGGCCCATAGGAGTTCCAAGAGTATCATATGGAAACTATGCAACAGGTAAAGTTTATTTAACTAAGAATGATACAATTTATGTGTACACAGGTAAAGCAAGAGATTCAAGTGGTTGGCAAGGTACTAATAAAGGTGGTCCTCCTGTAACTGTAACAATAACATGGTTAGGAAGAACCGTTAGTGAAACTAGTAATACTTCTGGTTACTATAGCTCAGGAGCAACAGATTTTAGAATAATTAAATCTGGTGAACTAGATGGATGGTCTGGTACTGCATCATTAGAATCAAGGATAGTAACAGCAGGAGGAGCAGGAGCACTTGGACAAAAAGCTCATTGCCGTGCTGATTATAACCAAAGTAGAGCAACTTATACTTATTATGTATATGACAATCCCGCTAATTTATCGGGTGTTAGTAATACAATATTAGGAACAGGAAGTATTGGTTACTCAACAATGGGATCAATAACAAGAAACGACGGAAACTATTATGATTATTCATGGACTGCTTATGGTGGTGGAGGCGGAGGCTACTATGGTGGTACTGCTGGTAATAATGGAACTTCATTAATTAAAAATTATATAAATGTTAGTAATGGAAAATCTTATACATTAACAGATAGTTTAATAACAACAGGAGTAAATTCAGCTGATGGTTATGCAAAAATAACATATATTTCAAATTAATATAATAAACTAATTGACTTAAAATAAATATTTAAGTATTATATATTATTAAATCAAAGGAGATTATTTATGAAACTTGAAGAAAAAAATGATAGTAAACAATTAATTAAAGAAGCACATTATTTAGTAGGAAGAAATAAACTTGAACTAGCTCTAGAATTAGTTTATGAAGCAATGAACGAAAGACAACTTAGACCAGCAGCAGAATATGAATATGCAAGAATTCTTTTTAAACAAAAAAAATACGAAGAAGCAAGACAAGTATTAGAAAATATTGTTAATAAAGATTATACTAATAAATATAATGCTATATTTGAATTAGGTCTATTAGAAAAAATAAATAAAGATTACTCTAAAGCTATAGAATACTTTAATAAAATTATTGAATCAGATAAAGAAGATAAATCATATGCTATGTTTGAAAAAGCAACATGTTATTTCAAACAAAAGAGATATGAATTAGCTGAAGAATTAGCTATGGAAACACTTGAACAATATCCTGATTTATATAAATGTAAAATTCTTTTAGTAAAAATAAAAATAGAAACATATAGATATAAAGAAGCCTTAAAAATATATGAATCTATTAATTATGATAAAAAAGAAACAGCTATTCATCTAAAAATGCAAATATTAAAAGCAAGATGTATATCAGAATTACATAGTCCAGAACTAGCTATAGAAATATATGATAGAATAATGAAATATAATGCTCCTGAAAGAAAAGAAGCTATCTTTAGAAAAGCTCAATTAAAAATTAGAGAAGCAAAATATTATGAAGCAAGTCTTCTAGTAAAAGAATTATTACCAGTTGACACAGCTAATATAGAAGTATTAGATATGATACAAGCAATATATGATAATGAAGAATTATTGAAATACCAAGAAGAAAAATATTTACAAAAACAAGAAAAAGAAAAAGTTTTATCAATAAGTAAAAATAATTATAGATTAAGTCAAATAGAAAAATTTAATAGAAGATATAATAATTAAGAGAGTAATCTCTTTTTTTGTTAAATAAATAATGATATAATTAATTAGAAAGAAGATGATAATATGATATATTTAGATTACTCAGCAACAACACCAGTAGATGAACAAGTTCTAGATACATTTGTAAAAGTGTCTAGAAATTATATAGGTAATCCAAATTCTTTACATAAATTAGGTAATGATGCAAAAAAAATAATAGATGCATCAACAGATCAAATAGCAGAATTATTAGGTATAAAATCTAATGAAATAATTTATACTTCAGGAGCAAGTGAATCAAATAACTTAGCTATTAAAGGTATATGTATGAAATATAAAAACAGAGGTAATCATATAATTACAACTGACTTAGAACATTCATCAGTTATAGCTCCTTTATCTTATTTACAAAATAATGGATATGACGTTGATATAGTTAAATTAGATCAAAACGGCAAAGTAGATCTAGAAGACTTAAAATCTCTAATAAGAGAAGATACTATTTTAGTAACAATAGCAAGTGTAAGTAGTGAGTTAGGAATTATTCAACCAATAGAAGAAATAGCTAATATTGTAAGAGAACATCCTAAATGCTTTTTACACGTAGATGCAACTCAATCAATAGGAAAGCAAAAGATTTCTTTTGATAACGTTGATTTAGTATCTTTATCTAGTCAAAAATACTATGGTATTAAAGGTGTTGGATTATTAATTAAAAAAGAAAAAATTCTTCTAGAACCATTAATTCATGGTGGTAAAAGTACTACTATTTTTAGAAGCGGAACACCTGCTACAGCTTTAATTGCTGCAAATGCAAAAGCTCTTCGTTTAGCACTAGAAAATTTAGATAATAAAATAGCTAATGTAAAAGAATTAAATAATTATCTAAGAGAAAGTTTAAAGAAGATTGATAAAGTCTTTATTAATACAAAAGAAGATGCTCTTCCTCATATATTAAATATTTCTATACCTAGTGTTAAACCAGAAACTATGTTACATGCTTTGGAACAATACGATATATTTATATCAACTCAAACAGCATGTTCATCAAATGATTCAAAATCAAAAGCAGTTTATGCACTTACAAATAATATTGAATTAGCAAATTCAAGTTTAAGAATAAGCTTATCTCATTTAACAGCAAAAGAAGAATTAGATATATTTGTAGATAAATTAAAAATTGAAATAGAAAGATTAGGAAAATAATATGAGAATAGTTAAAATAAGCGCTGTTTGGTGTGGTGGATGTTTAGTAATGAATAAAGTTATTAATGAAATAAAAAAAGAAAAGAACATAGAAATAACTGAATACGATTATGATATGGATTATTCTGAATTAGAAGAATATAATTTAGGAAATATTCTTCCTGTCTTTATCTTTATAGATAAAAATAATAAAGAGTTTAAAAGAATTATAGGAGAAGTAAAAAAAGAAGAAATAATTAAATCAATAGAGGAGTTGGAACAATTTGAAGAAAACAATTAACATCTTAATATTATTTATTTTCTCTTTAATTTTACCCTTTACAGTAAATGCAAAAGAACAAACTAAAATAATTCTTTTTCATAAAGATACATGTCCTCACTGTAAAGAAGAAATTAAATATTTAAATAAAATAAAAGAAAAATACGATGATATAAAAATAGAAATGTATGAAGTAACAGATTCAAAAAAAAATATTAGTCTGATGAATGATTACATTAAAAAATTTAAAATAGATAGAACAGTCAATGTACCATTTACTATTGTTAATGATAAATATACAATAGGTTTTTCTAAAGTAATAAAGAAGAGATTAGATGATTACATAAAAGGTGAAATAAATACTAATTTTGATTTACCAATAATAGGAGAAGTTGATGCTAAAAGTGTTTCTATTCCCTTAGTAAGTGGAGTAATAGGTTTAATAGATGGATTTAATCCATGTGCTATGTGGATATTATTATTCTTAATAAGTTCTCTTTTAGGAATGAAAGATAGAAAAAGAATGTGGATAATAGGTTTATCATTTTTAATTACTTCAAGTTTAGTTTATATGGGATTTTTACTTTCATGGATAAAAGTTGTAGATACAATTGCAACAAGTAATTTATTTATGTATGTTATTTCAGTTGTTGCTTTGATAGGTGGAATAATAAATATTAGAGGTTATAGAAAAGAAACTCAAACAGGATGTACAGTTGTTGATCAAAAGAAAAGAACTAAAATATTTACTAAGATAAAGAAATTTACTACAGAAAAAAGTCTTATTATAGCAGTACTAGGAGCTATGGCTTTAGCTGTATCAGTTAATCTAGTAGAACTTGCATGTTCAGCTGGATTTCCTCTTATATATACTCAAATATTAGAAATAAACAATGTAACAGGAATAGAATCTTTATTTTATACTTTAATATATATATTATTCTTTTTACTAGATGATATAGTAGTATTTGTTATTGCTATGACTACTATGAAAGCAACAGGTATATCTACTAAGTATAATAGATATTCAAAATTAGTTAGTGGTATTATTATGTTAATAATAGGATTACTAATGATATTTAAACCAGAATGGTTAATGTTTAATATTTAAGAAAAAGGTGATAAGATGTTAGGTAATGAAATTAAGTATTATAGAACTAAGAAAAAAATGTCCCAAGAAATACTTGCCAGGAAATTAAATGTAACAAGGCAAACAATAAGTAAATGGGAAAATAATGCTTATATTCCAGATGATTATTATCTAATAGAATTAAGTAAAATATTAAACATAAACTTAGAAAGCTATATTAATGCTATTACATATAAAGATATTTTTGGTAGAGAATTAAGTAATGAAATAAAAAAAAGAAGAATGGCATATTTCTTAGAATCATTATTTTTTTCTATCATAGTAATAATATTTGAAATAATATCATATTACTATATATCTAAAAATATTATTATTTTAGACATTTTAAATAATGAATTACTTAATTTTATAATTACTATGATAATAAAGTTTATAGTGATATTTATAATTACTTTATTAGTTACCAATATAATTGGTGAATCCAAAATAAAAAGACTCAAGATAAATTCTTGAGTCTTTTATTATTACCAAGCTTCTCTTTGAGCTCTTTTTCTAGAAACAATACCATTTACTACAAATGTTATAATAGTAAATACTATTATAAAAATCATTCCGAATATAATAGGTTCTAAATTACTTCTATTAAAACTACTAATATTGGCAATTAAATCATTATTTTTAACATACCAATAATTAGGTAAAATTTTAGCTATATTTAAAACAAAATCACCTAGGAATTGTTGTGGTACAAAAACCCCACACATGAAACTACTACCTAAAGATATAACATTAGAAATAGCACTTAATGTTTCTGGATTAGAAACTAAGTTTCCTAAGAAATTTGCTAAGCTAAGAGCAAATAACATAAATATAAAAGAGTTAGAGACAATTAATAATCCATTTAAAGTAAAAGCTTCTTCTTTATATAAAATCAAAGCTGATATGACAAATACTAACCATATTGCAAAAGTAACTATAAATGTGGCCATAAATAATTGTCTATTTCTACTTTTATTATTTATAGGAGAAACAATATTTCTCTTTTTTAAATCAATTCTATTATAAGAAGCTAAAGTCATACCAACTACACTTATAACAATAGCTAATAAAATATAATTTAAATAATTAAAATAAAAATTAATATAATTAGTAGTATTACCATCATCTTTATAAATATCTACATTAGTACTAATTGAGATATCTTTATTAACATATTTAACTATATCTTCTTCACTTATTCCAAGTTTAGAGTAAACACTTGCTTTATTCATATATTGATTAAGGAGTACTTCTACTAATGTTGCTGATGTAGAATCAGGAACTTTTTTTATTTCAAAAGAAACATCTTTATTACTTAAAAAGTCTTTAGTAAATCCTTTAGGTATTTCTATAACATAATCTACATGTCTAAAAAATAAAGAATCAAGAACTTCATTTTCATTATTTTCTATTTCTTTTAAATTACCAATACTATCCAAATAATCAATAAAATTATTAATTAAAATAGTATCTTCATCATTATTTATACAAGCAATATTAACATTAGTCTTTTCAAAATCAAAATTACTATTATTAGTGTTTCTATAAGATAAATTAATAGCTATAGAAATAGCAAAGAATATTCCAAAATATATAAATACTACTGGAAGTAATTTTTTAAGAACTTTAAAATAACTTTTAAATACTATCATATTTCTTCCTCCTTAAAAATAAATAGGTAATAAGACTTATAACTACTGTAAAAATAGAAAGTAATACAATATTAAATATAAATCTATCATATGTAGGATAATAGTATAGGGCATAAAAACCATCTGTTATTAGATTAACAGGATTAATATATCCTAAAATAGGTAAGTTATTAGCAATAATCATTTTCATGTCCATATACATCATACCTGCTAAAAAAGACATAAACATACTTACACTACTTAATAATCCAGTTTTAAAGTTTTCACTTTTCTTATTAGAAGCACCTATCAATGATCCTAAAGCAATACCAGCTAAACAACCAAAGAAGGATAAAATAAATATAAATAATGTCTGATTACCAAAATCTATTCCAATTACAAACATTAAATATATAAGTAGAACAATAACTTCTACATATTGAACAGTGAATGCTGCAAGTAGGGAAGCGATAAGTGCTTTTAACTTATGTACTGGACTTACTACTAATCTAGCTCCATGGTAACTTAAGTTTGCTTCACTTTCATTAATTGATTTACAACCCCAGAATCCACCATAAACACAAGTCATACCAATTAGGGTATAGAAATATATAACAGTAGCATCAATATAATTATTACTAGTATCTTTAAAATAATCTGTATTACTATTTATATCATCCATAATATTGTTAATCATAACATTAGGATTATAATTATATATATTAGTAACCATAGATATATTTTGTTTATAACTATCTATAACAGATTTTATAATAGTTTGATTAATTCCATTACTATCTATCATCATTCTTATATCATTATTTTTAATATAAATATAACCATCTATTTTATTATCCTCTAGCATTTTATTAGCATCTTTAATAGAAGTATATTTGGTATTAAATAACTGATCATTACTTTTTTTAGATAATTGATCTATAACATCTTTAAATCCTTTATTATTTTCTAAATTAGTATCATTGATAACAGCAATATTAATAATATTAAATTTTTCAGTACTATTTAAATTAGAAAAAGCCATATTAAAGAAAGTTCCAAGAATAATAGGAAAGAACATAGTCCAAAAAATTAAAGATTTGTTTTTTACAAAGATTTTTAATCTATTTATATATATGTGCTTAAACATTATCTCTTAACTCTTTTTCTGTTAATTCTAAGAATACATCGTTTAAAGTAGGTAATTCAGAAAAAATCTTTTCACATTTATATTTATTATCTTTTAGATAATCTAATAGATTTAATAAATTATGATTACCATTTGAGAATTCTACATATAAATTATTATCACTATAACTAACATGTTCAACATTTTTCATTTTAATAATTTTTTCAATATGTTCATTACTTAATCCATCTACTTTAACAGTAACTTTTTCTTTAATTCCGATGCTTTCTTTAATTTCTTCTTTTGTTCCAGAAGCAATTATATTCCCTTTATCAATAATAATAATTCTATTACATAATTGTTCTACTTCTTCCATATAATGAGTAGTATATATAATAGTAGCTCCCATACTATTTAATTTTTTAATACCATCCAATATATTATTTCTACTTTGAGGATCTACTGCTACTGTAGGTTCATCTAATATAATTAATTTAGGTTTGTGACTTACTCCACAAGCAATATTTAATCTTCTAAGCAGACCACCACTTAATTGTTTAGGATAAAATTTAATAAAATCATTTAAACCAACTAATTCAATAGCTTCCATAACATATTTTTTTCTTAAATCTTTATCATTAATATATAAACCACAAAAATAGTTTATATTTTCATAAACTGTTAATTCATCAAAAACAGCAACATTTTGAAAGACAACCCCAATATTTCTCTTTATCTCATAAGATTCAGGAGTCATTTCTTCTCCAAATATTTTAATACTTCCACTATTAAATTTTAGTAATGATAGTAAACAATTAATAGTAGTAGACTTACCACTACCATTAGGACCAAGTAAACCAAGAATTTCTCCTTCATTTACATCAAAACTTAGACTATTTAGTACTTTGTTTTTGCCATAGTACTTAACTAGCTTCTTAATTTCTATTATTTTTTTATTCATAATTTTCCTCCTAAAGATAATTATACAATTAATTACTTTATAATAAAAGAAATTATAGGTTTCTTTTTTCAAAAATAGGCAAGTATGAGTTGCTATTAATAAAAAAAGTGTTATAATAAATATGAAATTCATTTTCAAATTGGAGGTGTAATACTTTGAAATATAATACAAAACAAAAGGAAATAATATTAAATTACTTAAAGAATAATAATAAAGAATGTATAACTATTAATGAAATATACCAAAAGTTAAATAAAGAAGTAGGTAAAGTAACTATTTATAGATATTTAGAACAACTAGAAAAAGAAAATATAGTTAATAAATATAGTTTATCAAACAAAGAATCAGCAACTTATAAGTTTAATGGTTGTTTATATAATAATCATATCCATTTAATGTGTTTCAAGTGTGAAAAGATAATTCATATTGACTGTAAAGAACTAGAAGAACACATAAAAAAAGACCATAATTTTACACCTGACATGTGTAAAACAACAATTTATGGAATTTGTAAAGAATGTGAAAATAAAGGAGAAAATAATGAAAAAAGTAATTAAAACAATATTTATTATGATTTTTGTGTTTACACTTACAGCTTGTAAACAAGAACAAACTGATAATAGTAAGATGAATATTGTAACAACAATATTTCCAGCTTATGATTTTGCAAGGGCAGTAACAAAAGATAGAGCAAATATTACTATGTTAGTAAAAGCAGGAACGGAATCTCATTCATATGATCCATCACCAAAAGATATAATAAAAATAAAAAATGCAGATTTATTTATCTATATCGGTGGAGAAAGTGAAGAATGGATAGAAGATATTATTAAGGAAATAGATACAAAGAAAACAAAAATAATAAAATTAATAGATCATGTTAAAACATTAGAAGAAGTAATAGTAGATGGTATGGAAGATAATGAAGAAGATGAAGAAAAAATAGCATATGATGAACACATATGGACTAGTCCCCTAAATGCAAAAATATTAGTAGAAGATATATCTAAAGAAATAATTAATATAGATAAAGTAAATGAATATTACTATAATGAAAATAAAACAATTTATATCAATAAACTAAATGATATAGATAAAAAATTAAAAGAATTAATAACAAATTCAAAAAGAAAAGAATTAGTATTTGGGGATAGATTTCCATTTGCTTATTTTGCTCATGATTACAATTTAAATTACAGTGCCGCTTTTCCAGGATGTGCAAGTGAAACAGAAGCAAGTCCTAAAACAATAACTTACTTAATTAATAAAGTTAATAAAAATAAGATACCTGTTATTTTCTATTTAGAATTATCAAATCAAAATATAGCAAAATCAATTCAAGAAGAAACAAAAGCAGAAATATTAAAATTACATTCATGTCACAATGTTACAAAAGAAGAATTTGATAACGGAAAGACTTATGTAGATTTATGGGAAAATAATATAGAAAATTTAAAGAAGGCGTTACAATGAAAAATATAATAGAAATAAATAAAGTATCCCTATGTTATCAAAATAATAAAGTTATCAGTAACATGTCTATTAATATTGAAAAAGGTGACTATGTAGCTATAATTGGAGAAAATGGAACAGGTAAGTCAACTTTAATAAAATCAATATTAGGATTGAAAAAAGTAGATGAAGGTAAAATAAAATTTAATTATTTAAAGAGGAATGAAGTAGGTTACTTACCTCAAAAAAATACTTCTCAAAAAGATTTTCCAGCATCTGTCTTTGAAATAGTTTTATCTGGAAGATTAAATAATTTAGGATTTAAACCATTTTATACAAAAAAAGATAAAGAAATAGTAATAGAAAATTTAAAAAAATTAGATATTTTAAAATATAAAGATAAAAGTTTCAATGAATTATCAGGAGGAGAACAACAAAGAGTTTTACTTGCAAGAAGTTTGTCTTCATCAAAAGAATTACTTATTCTAGATGAACCAGTAACTGGACTAGATAAAAAAACAACAGAAGACTTATACAAAATAATTAAAGAATTAAATATTAAAGACAAAATGACTATTGTTATGGTATCTCATGATTTAGAATCAGCTTTTGAATATGCTAATAAAATATTAGAATTAAAAAAAGAAGAATATACATATAAAAAAGTAGAAGAATACATACATGAAGACAACTGTGACTTTTGTGAGGAGGAGTTTGATGATTAATAATATTATAGAAATGTTTTCATATACATTTATATTAAGAGCGATAATAGTTGGCGTACTTGTATCATTATGTGCTTCTCTTTTAGGAGTTAGTCTTGTTTTGAAAAGATATTCAATGATAGGAGATGGTCTATCACATGTAGGCTTTTGTACTTTAGCAATAGCAACAGTTCTTAATTTATCTCCATTATTAGTATCAATTCCAATTACAATAATAGTAGCCTTTTTATTACTTAGAATAAATGAAAGTAGTAAGATAAAAGGAGATAGCGCAATAGCGATGATATCCTCAGGTGCCATGGCTTTAGGTATTCTAATAATATCAACAACAACAGGTGTAAATACTGATGTTTCTAATTATTTATTTGGTAGCATTTTAGCTATGAGCAATACAGATTTATATATAAGTGTAATTTCTTCCATTATTGTATTAGTAATATATGTAATCTTTTATAATAAAATTTTTGCTGTTACATTTGATGAAAATTTTGCTAAAGGAATTGGAATAAAAGTAAATACATATAATGCAATTATTGCTGCTTTAACTGCGGTAACAATAGTAATAGGGATGAGGATAGTTGGATCACTTCTTATGTCATCACTAATCATATTTCCTACTATAACTTCAATGTTAATAGCTAAAAAATTTAAAACAGTTACAATCATAGCAGCAATTATTTCAGTAATTACATTTTTCATAGGAATATATATATCTTATAGTTACAATTTTCCAACAGGAGCAAGTATTGTTTTAATAAATATATTATTCTATTTAGTTTTTGTTATAATAAATAAAGTAAAAAGATAGACACCTCTATCTTTTTTTGATAGAATTAAATATAATACTAGGAGGTCATTATGAAGAATAAAAAAGGATTTACATTAATAGAGTTACTAGCAGTAATAGTAATATTAGGAGTAATAATGGTAATAGCAATACCATTTGTTATGGGATATATTGAAAGAAGTAAGAAAACTTCATTTGAAGATACAGCCTATGGGATAATATCTTCAGCACAATATTATGTAACTAACTTAGAAAACGGAGAAGAAGTAATTCAATCTATAACATGTGATTATAATAACTGTGGTAAATTAACATTTAAAGGAAAAGTACCAAGTGGAGTAGTAAATATATATGATGATTATACAATATCATTAGCTATAACAGATGGTAACTATTGTGCATATAAAAATGGAAATGAAACAACAGTTAAAGTCCTAGAAGGAAAATGTACTGGAGTAACAGTAATGCAATATGCAGCAGGTGAAAGTGAAGATGAAACAATTACTAATCTTCAAAATCAAATATCATCCCTTCAATCTCAAATGGATTCAAAGACAGCAAGTATGCAAAACGAAATAGATTCATTAACGACATCCCTTACAAGTCAAGCAACAATTAACACGTCTTTGCAAAACCAAATTAATTCCTCATCATCTTTAATTGCAAACACTAAAAATAAATTTACTTTTTCTACATCTGCTGAGCAATTAACTGGAGATAAATGGATAAATGGAAAACCAATTTATACTAAGACTATTGATTTTGGAGCACTTCCAAATACTACAACAAAGACAGTTGCACATAATGTTTTAAATGTTGATATTATGTGGGTAGATATGGAAAATAGTTTTATTTATTACTCAAGTGATAATACTTCTTTTCCAGTAATAATAGCAGACCCTAATGCCACAGCAGGTGCTTGGTATGTAAGGACTACTAAAACTCAATTATCTATTACTACAGGTTCAAACAGAACAGCGTATTCAGCAATTGTTACAGTTAAATATACAAAAACAACAGATTAGAAAGAATTATCTTTCTTTTTTTTAATCTTTATGTTATAATCATATTCCTTTGGACAGGAGATGGATTAAATGAATAAAGAGGAAAAACAACTAGATGAATATATAATTAAATGTGAGTATGCTCTTGAAATGCTACATACTCAATTGGATA